>NZ_JAOVQN010000006.1:0-184542 GCF_025673445.1 Ruegeria marisflavi | reverse complement strand
GTGGTTTCCAAAATTATCGAATAATTTTGGAAAGCGGTGGGCGGCCGTTGCTCCGCAGGAGCACCGAGCGCCCGCACCGTTGATCTAAGGAGAGGCCGCCCAATCAGGGCGGCCTTTTTCATTGCCCACCACAACTGCGCCTCTGGATATCTCAGCAAGAAAACTCGGGTCCTCGCAGAATTGCGATTAAGTTGACCAGACGTAATCCAGATCACAGACCTCCGCCGCGCACCGCGTAAATATGGGGTATCAGATTTCAACCGGAGTGAGTCGAATGTCGCTTCCTAATAAATCCCGAACCGCCACGATCTTCGAAGCCATTTACCGGTCATTCGCCCACTGCGCCATGATGCAGAGCCGCGTCAACAGAATGCACTGAGCACTTTAAGCAATGACCGCGCCGCCCGGCTTAAAGACATACGGATAAGTCTGAGCCCGCGCCATGCTGGGGCTCAGGCCGGGGCCGACCAAGGGGTCCGCCCGACCATGCGATCCGCTTCCGCAGTGATCTCGTTCATATGGTCTTCTAGACTCTGCCGAAGTATTTCGATCTCTTCCTCTGACGCCTTGCGTGGCACCGGGTCGGTCCACTCACGGCACAGGAGCACGCCCTCGTTGCGCCAGGGGCGCGGCAGCAGCAGACGGTCCCAGCTGCCCATCTCGCGCCCGTGCCGGACGGAATAGGTGATCCCGTACACCCGCTTGCCCGAGGTGCGCGCCCAAACCAGGGGCACCGTCGAAGACACCCGTTCAGGTCCCCGCGGCCCGTCTGCCGCGATACCGATCGAGATCCCTTGCTTCATCAGCCCCAAGACCTCGCGCGACAGCGCCACATGGCGCTTGTGGCTGGACATCGCGATCGTGTCCATGCCGAAGAGTTTCTGCACCCGCCCGACCATGCTGCCCGCCCGCGCCGCCGAAGTGATCGAGCAGATCCGCCCCTTGTCCAAGGGGAAGAAATAAGGTGACTGCGCCAGCCGCTGATGCCAGAGCACCACGATCACCGGTTCGCCCGCCGCCGCCAACCGGTCCAGTTCCTCGTAACCGATCCGCTGCCAGCGGGTGTTGCGATGCACCATCCGGATATACGAAGCGATGCGCCGCGCGGCCCAGTTCAGCACGGCTTCGCTATCGGCGATCTTCTTGCGCAGGCTCATCTTGCCCCCTTGGTTCTCGGTGCCGACCGTCATACCGGACCAAACGTCTGGCGCAACGGCTTTGTCTCCGTCTTTTTCCCCGAAGGCCGTGAAAAAGGGTCTTGAGTCCGTCGCACGCCTGACATATCTCCGTCGCCACGATAGGGGTATAGCTCAGCTGGTAGAGCGACGGTCTCCAAAACCGTAGGTCGCGGGTTCGAACCCTGCTGCCCCTGCCACTCTCCGACCAATGCCGAAAAGGCCCAAGGCCGCGCCCGCTTCCACCATCAGACAGCAGAGGCGCTTAGCGGCATTAGTGGAAACTTTACCACAAAGTGAAACACGGTGACAGCCGACATCCGCCCTGTTAACCTGATCCTTAGTCTGCAATGTGTTTGCATGCATCATGATCGCGAGGGAGCATGATTGTTGCGGTTTCGCTTGGGGTCCTGTCTGTTTTTTGCTGCGCTCAAAAGCACTTTGGGACAGCGGCGCCGTTTTCCGAGCCTGGTTATCAGGTTCGGATCATGACCAAGCGCACCGCCGCCGAGGACAAGGCCCGGAACGAGGAGGTCGGCCTGCAACTGGATCAGCCGACCCGCCAGCGCGTCGAACAGACCCTGACACGGCTGGGTTATGATACCGGCCCCGCTGACGGCGCGTTCGACGACCAGACCCGCACCGCTATCAGAGGCTTTCAGAAAGAATGGCACTTTGCGGAAACAGGTTATCTGGACGAAGTCACGTTCGTCCGGTTGTTGGCGATTGGTATCTATTGAAGTCGATGATCGCCTAGGATCAGGGTTTTGTCGGTATGGGTAGAATTCGCCCAATTGTTGAAAACAGCTTTTTGAATGAGGGGATACACCATGCCTGACGATTTTGCTGCCGGTATCGGGACAAGCGGCGCAATAGCGGTCGGAGGATCGGTTACCGGCCGGATCGAGGAAATCGGTGACGAGGACTGGTTCGCCGCCGAGCTGATCGGAGGGCATACCTATCGGATCAGTCTGGAAGACACCGGCACGTTTCTCGGCTTGAGCGATCCCTATTTCCGTGGAATTTACAACAGCTCCGGCGCTCTCTTGGCAGGCACCAGCAACGATGATGGTGGTTTCGGCCTCAACAGTCTTCTCGAGTTCACCGCGCCCAGCACAGGCCGCTTCTACCTGTCCGCAGGCGCGTTCATCGGCGATACCGGTGACTACATCCTCCGGCTCGAGGATATCGGAGCACTCGATGATTTCCCGGACACCTTGGCCACCAGCGGCAGCGTCTCTTCCGGAGGAACCGCAACAGGCAACATAGAACTAGCCGGAGACACCGACTGGTTCCGCGTCACGCTTGCGGCGGGTCACGAATACACAATCGAGTTGCGGGGTAATCCGACCTCGGATGGAACGCTGAGCGATCCCTATCTGCGTGGACTTTTCGATGCCTCCGGCATTTCGATCGCAGGCACAACCAACGATGACGGTGGTATCGGGCTCAACAGCCTGCTGTCTTTCACCGCTTCGACCGGCGGCACCTACTTCATCGCTGCGGGTGCCTTCAGCAGCGAGACCGGCACCTACACCCTGTCCGTCCAGGACGAAGGCAGCGCCGACGACTTCGGGTCCAATACCGCGACGGCGGGCAGTATCCCGTCGAGCGGCGTCGTCACTGGTGAGATCAATGAGCCCAACGATACCGACTGGTTCGGTATCGACATGGTGGCAGACCACAATTACCGCATCGCCTTGAACGGCGCATACGGCGGCGGCGGCACCTTGTCCGACCCGTTCCTGCGCGGCATCCACGATTCAAGCGGCAACCTGATCTCCGGCACCACCAATGACGATGGTGGCGGCGGTCTGGACAGCCTGCTGGAATTCACGCCCGGCAGTTCGGGCCGGTATTTCATAGCGGCAGGGGCCTACGCAACGCATACCGGCACCTACACCCTCCAGGTCGAAGACCTCGGCGCCGCCGATGACTACGCGGCCAGCACCGGGACCACGGGCGTGGCGGTTGTTGACGGTTCGGTCAGCGGCGCGGTGGAGTCCGGCGGCGACCACGACTGGTTCCGCGTCTCCCTTACGGCCGGCAGCACTTACAACATTGATCTCGAAGGTTCGCCCACCGGCATGGGAACCTTGCCCGACACACTGCTCTATGGTTTGCGCAATGCGTCAGGAACCCTGATTTCTGGAACCAGCAACGATGATGGTGGAATCGGGCTGAACAGCCATCTCGAATTCACTGCGACATCGACAGGCACCTATTTTGTCGATGTCGGTGCCTTTGGATCGAACGAGGGCACCTATACGCTGTCGATCGCGGTCGAGCGGGCAATTGCTGACGATTTTTTAGCGGGTGTCGGCACCACCGGCACCGTTTCGGTCGGAGGCAGCCGGACCGGCAATATAGAAACCGCCAACGATCAGGACTGGTTCCGCGTCTCGCTAGTGGCCGGGCATACCTATCAGGTGGATCTCGAAGGCAGCCCAACCTCGGGCGGCACCCTCTCCGATCCCTATTTCCGGGGTCTCTACACCTCCTCGGGCGCGCTTGTATCGGGTACGGCCAATGATGACGGTGGTACCGGTCTGAACAGCCAGATCACCTTTACTGCGGCCACTACCGGTAACTTCTTCCTTGCCGCGGCGGCGTTCGGCTCCAACATCGGAACCTACAAGATATCGCTCGCCGATCTCGGCGGTACCGATGACTTCGCCGGAAACACCAGTACTACGGGCACCGCACCGGTTGGCGGCGCGGTCACCGGCAACATCGAGTCGGCCGGCGACCAGGATTGGTTCCGCGTCAACCTGACTGCGGGTAACACCTATCAGATCGATCTCGAAGGTTCGGCCACAACCGGGGAAACGCTCAGCGACCCACTGCTGACAGGAGTGTACAACAGCGCCGGCAACCAGATGTCCGACACCCGTAACGACGACGGCGGCACTGGCCTTAACAGCCTGGTCGAGTTTACCCCGACAACCTCTGGCGCTTATTTCATAGGTGCCTCCGCCTATGGGTCGAATACCGGTACCTACAAGCTGTCTGTCACCCAGACCAGCACTGGCGGCACGGGCGGGCCGGTGGACGACTTCACCGAAACCACGTCCACGACGGGCCGGGTTACGGTCGGTGGATCCTCCACCGGCAACATAGAAACCATTGGCGACAACGACTGGTTTGCCGTCACCCTGAATGCGGGGCAAACCTATACGATTGATCTAGAGGGCGCTGCCACCGGTGGCGGCACCCTTTCCGACCCCTACATCCGCGGCATCTTCAATGCCTCGGGGTCTGCCATGCCCGGCGCCTTCAACGATGATGGGGGCACAGGCCGTAACGCGCAGCTCGAGTTCACTCCGACGACGACCGGCACCTATTTCATTTCGGCCGGCGCCTATTCGGGGACCGGAACCTACAAAGTCTCGGTCGGCACGGCCACCACGCCGCCACCCACCTCGGGCTTCGATATCGACATCGTCTTTACTGGCGATGAACGGTACCGCTCAGTTTTCGAGAATGCAGCGGCCACATGGGAATCCGTCATCATCGGTGACCTTCCCGACGTGAACGACCCCCGTTTTGGCATCGTGGACGATCTTCGCATTGATGCTTCGGTAGTCGCCATCGACGGGCCGGGCCGCATCCTTGGTCAGGCCGGTCCGCGCGATCTGCGTTCGGGCTCCGGACTGACCTACAACGGCATGATGCAGTTCGACTCAGCCGACCTTGCTGGGATGGAGGCCAAGGGCATCCTGCAAGACGTGATCGAACATGAGATGGGGCACGTTCTGGGTCTTGGCACGTTGTGGCAGACCCTGGGTCTGAAATCCGGCTTTAGCTACATCGGTACAAATGCAGTGCGGGAATACAGCACTCTGACCGGCACGACCCAGTCCAGCGTTCCACTGGAAAACACCGGTGGTCCCGGCACCGCAGGGGGCCATTGGCTGGAATCCTTGTTCCGGACTGAACTGATGACCGGCTACGCCGAGAACAGTCCACCGATGCCCCTCAGCCGACTGACCATCGCCTCGTTGCAAGACATGGGTTACACCGTGAATTATGCGAACGCCGAACCCTACAGCCTGCCACGTGGCGGAGCGGCGGTTCTGGCAGGGGATGAAGGCAATGACAGCCTGACCCAGACCGTGGTGTCATCGGGCATTGCAGCGCTGATCGACCCGGTCGGCTTCAATGGTCCACGATACAGCAACTTCCAGGAGAAACCGTTGTCGATCTCGGCGACGCCTGATCCGATCAAGCTTGATGGTCTTGTCACCTCGGCCAGTGAAACGACCGTGCTGTTCTTCGAAACCACCACGGGCAGCGATTACCTGGTGGAACTGACCGGAAACTTCGACAAGAACAACCCGACCAATGCCGCTGACATCAAGGGAACGCTGACACAGCTGACCCTGTTCTCCTCCGGTGCTCCGGTGGCGCGCTACACATTCGACACGCCCGTCGATGTCGAAACGGCGCTGAATGCATGGCGCGGCTTCGATCTTTCCGGCAACAACCTGCTCGAAAACCGCTCGGCCACGGCAGAGAACGATCTGATCAACGGGCTTGCGGGCAATGATTTCATTATCGGCGGCTTGGGCGATGACACGATGGATGGTGGCACCGGAAACGACACGGTCGGTTTCGACGTCAATGTCGATGACACCTCGGTTACCCGTTCCGGAGATACGTTCACCATCGTTTCGTCGCAAGGCACCGATCAGGCCACCGGGTTCGAAGTGTTCCAGTTCGCGGACCATGCGCTGACCCTGGCCCAGATGACTGCGCTGGCCGATGGCGGTTCGGGCGGCGAGGCGCTGTCCGGTACACCGGGTCCGGACGTTCTGCTTGGTGGTGCGGGCAACGACACCATAACCGGGCTGGACGGCAACGATCGGATTGTCAGCGAGGCGGGCAATGACAGTCTCGATGGCGGTCTGGGTGCCGATACGCTCAACGGCGGCGACGGCGATGATATCATCGTCGGCGGGCCCGGCTCGGGCGACCTTCGCGACGTGATTTATGCCGGCGAAGGCAACGACTCCGTCGACGCTGGCGCCGGCAATGATCTGGTCTATGGACAGGGCGGCAACGACACCATCGCGGGCGGCTTTGGCGTCGATGAGCTCCAGGGGCAGGACGGTGACGATGTCATCACCGGCTCGGCCTTCTCCGATCTGGTGTTCGGCGGTGCAGGCAACGACTTCGTCAATGGTGGCTTCGGCCACGACCGTATCAATGGCGGCACTGGCGCCGATAAGTTCTTCCACGTTGGCGTCGAGGGCCACGGCTCGGACTGGGTGCAGGATTATAACGCCGCCGAGGGTGATGTTCTGCTCTTCGGAAACACTGCCGCCACCCGGGCGCAGTTCCAGGTCAATTTCGCCCATACCGAAAATGCCGATGGTGAACGCGCCGGCGACGATGCGGTGCAAGAGGCCTTCGTGATCTATCGTCCGACGGGCCAGATCATGTGGGCCTTGGTTGATGGTCAGGGCCAGTCCTCGATCAATATGCAAATTGGCGGTGACGTGTTCGACCTGCTGACCTAAGACCTCTCCGGAGAACAATCCGGACAGGTGAGATCGCCAAGGCCCCGGAAATGCCGCAGGTATTCCGGGGCATTGGCGTTTCACCTTCTTTCTGAAAGGCGATAAAATACCAACCGGCTCAGCCTTGTAAGGTGGACCATGAACACGGAAATCAGGATCGAGGCACAGCCGGTCTTCTTCTTTGGAGATACCGGTTTTGACCATCTGTACCTGGTTCTGGTGACTCCGGACAGAGAGGAGCAGGTACTGCGCGGCTATCCCGAAGGCGCGCTGGGCACCGGGCCGCTGGTGGTCGAGGATTCGGTCGCCATGGCCAGCAGCCGCGATTACCGCCCGGTGTCGGACCGGGCACTCTACGGCAGTCGGGTGCTCGACCTCGACGGTCGGGCGGCCGAAGACGTCTGGGACGTCATGCGCCAGCAGGCACGCGCGATAGAGACGGCCGAGGTCCGCTACAGCCTGTTCGAGACGAATTCGAACTCCGTGGTCGCCTCGCTGCTGCATGTGGTTGGCATCGCGCTGGCAGACACGCTGCCATATCCGCCGGTCAGCGCATCCGCCCTGCCGGGTATCGGCTCTATCGTCGACAGGTTCGACTTCGTGCTTTCGGGAACTGAAAACAACGACACGCTCCACGGCGGCGGACGCCACGACAGCTTGTCCGGCGGGCGCGGCGCAGATGTGCTCGGCGGACTGGCCGGCAGCGACGCTCTGTCAGGCGGGGATGGCGACGATTTTCTGAACGGCGGCTGGGGCCACGACCGGCTGACCGGCGGCGCCGGCCAGGACCGGTTCTTTCACGACGGCCACGTCGGGCATGGCAGCGACTGGATACAGGATTTCGATCAGAGCGAAGGCGACCTGCTGGTGTTCGGGGGCCCCGCCACGCGCGACCAGTTCCAGGTCAACCTCGCCGTGACACCGGGTGCGGGCGACGGCACAACCGCCGAAGCCTTTGTCATCTGGCGCCCGACCGGACAGATCCTCTGGGCCATTTCCGACGGGGCGGCGCTGGACAGTGTGCAGCTGCGCATCGACGGGCAGGACTATGACCTGCTATCCTGAGCAGGTGGTGCTGATCCACGTCAAAGCGCCCCTAGACAGGCGGGGATAAAATGTATCGGTAACGGCAAGAGGGGATATCCATGGCCACCGCAGCACTTTCATCCGAGTTTCTCGACCTGCTCAACCGGCTGATGACTTCGTCGGACCCGCTTGGCGAAGTTCTGGGGATTTCCCTCGATTCCCTACCGGATGTGACTGCGCTTGGCGAAATCACAGGCGAATCTTTCAGCGTCGTTTCCGCCTCCCCTTCGCGGATCGAAGTCTCGCATCCCGGCCCTGACGGGCAGACTTTCAGTCTGGTCGTGACCGGCGTCGGCATGGGGCCGATGACCAGTATCGAAGCTTTCATGACGGCCCTGGGCGACGGTACCGCGACCGGTACGTTCAGCGGGCTAACCCTGCGTGAAGGGACGACAGAGCTCCTGACGCTGACGCATTCGGCCGAGGGCCTGGTGCTGCGCTCCGGCACAATGGTTATCACCATCGACGGCAGCTTCCCCAACACACTGGCTGATCTTGCCGGCTCGCTCGGCATATTGAACGTGGTCAACATCGATGCGTTGACCAGCGCGTCCGGTGTTCCGGACATCTTCAACGTGATCGACACTGCCGCGCTGGCCGCGCTGACCCCGGCAGAGCGCGCCGCGCTGATCTCCGGGCTGTCCGGGGTCACTTTCGAAGGGTTCACACTGGTTGATGGCACCGACACTCTTGCCTCTCTCGCCCTGTCCTCGACCGGGCTGGTCCTGACACTGGCCGACCTGCGGTTCGAAGCGTTGGTCACGGTTCCGGCCAACCTCGGTGCGCTGGTCGAGGCGCTGTTCGAACAGCTGGACGGGGGCGCGGATCCGATCACCGGACTGCTCACTGTTCTGAACCCCACTGACCTGACATTGACCGATGGCGCTGGTGCGATCCTGGCTGCGATCGAGGGAAGCCTGGGCGACCTCGGCGATCTTGTTCTGGAGATCGACGGTGTAACCCTGCCCGAGGGCGCGCCCTTGTTGTTCAACATCGAGGGGGTGGACGTAGAGCTGACCGCGACCGACACCGGCTCTCTGCTGATCGGAACCTCTGGTCTGGATCGTCTGACCGGGGGGATCGGCAACGATACTGTGATTGCGCTGAGTTCCGATGATTTTGCGGCCGGTATGGCGGGTGATGACGACCTTCGCGGCGAGGGCGGTAACGACCGTCTGCTGGGCGACGAGGGCAACGACCGTATTGATGGCGGTTTGGGCGCCGACACGCTCAACGGGGGCGATGGTGATGACATCATCATCGGCGGCCCGTCCGAAGGCGACCTGCGCGACATCGTCTACGCCGGCGAAGGCAACGATTCCGTCGACGCGGGCGCCGGCAACGATCTGGTTTATGGACAGGGCGGCAACGACACCATCGCGGGCGGCTTTGGGGTCGACGAGATCCAGGGCCAGGATGGAGACGACGTGATCACCGGCTCGGCCTTCTCCGATCTGGTCTTTGGCGGTGCGGGCAATGACTTCGTCAATGGTGGCTTCGGTCATGACCGGATCAATGGCGGCAGCGGCGCGGACAAGTTCTATCACCTTGGCATCTTCGATCATGGCTCTGACTGGGTGCAGGACTACAACGCCGCCGAGGGCGACGTGCTGCTCTTCGGCAATGCGGCCGCTACCCGCGCCGACTTCCAAGTCAACTTCAACCATACCGCCAGCGCCGAGGGCGAGCGCGCTGGGGATGACGCGGTGCAAGAGGCCTTTGTGATCTACCGGCCAACGGGTCAGATCATGTGGGCATTGGTGGATGGCGAAGGGCAGTCCAGCATCAACCTTCAGGTCGGCAGCGACGTGTTCGACCTGCTGACCTGACGGTCCGGCCCTGACAAGTGGGGGGCGGGTAATGCCCGCCATTCTCACCTGTCAGGGAGCACGGAAAACGCTCCGAGACGGCGTACAAAACCGTCAATCCGAGGCCAACGGCACGTACAAAACGGTCAATTTGGGGCCGGGTCTTCAGGTTCGGTAGAACAGGTAGCGTTCCGGTGGGATACTGTCGGGCCCCTTGATCTCGGCGAACCCGAGCAATGGCTGACCCGAGATGATCAGTCCGCCGGGCATCATCACACGGGCGATCAACGGCGACAGCCGGGCCGCCTCCGCCACGTCTTCCGCCTTGATTCCCATACCAAAATCGTAGTGCGCCAGCACGATCGGGGCGCCTTGCGAGGCCAATCTTTCCAGCATCGGTTCGGCCTCGCCCATCAGGAAATCCGCCTCGGGCGGCGTGCAGGAGGGATGGCATTGCAGCACCCGGTCCATCACCCAGATCCGCCGCCCCGGCAACACCTCCCGCAAGTGATCATAGGTCCGCCCATTGCCCAGACCCATGTCCAGAACCTCGCCGGAAAGGGTCTCGATCTGGGCCGCGGCCCAGTTCAGCCCGTCCCGTTGCGCGGTCAGCCGACGCAACATGGAATCCAGTCTACTCATTGTTTTTCCTCGTCTTTTTCCATGACCCATGGGCGCGTGGGCCCGCTCAGCAAGCGGCTCAGCAGGGCTTCGGTAAAGGCCCAGATCGCGGCGTCATGCACCAGGTGATGGGTCAGGATACCATAGGGTTCGTCATTGTCAGCGCGCCCCTCGCGGCGGTCGCGCAACTGGTCGGCGACCTGTGAGACCAGCCTTTGCGGGTCGACCACAGAGCGGCTGCCGCGCCAGTCGATTGGGTCAAGATGCGTATTCACCTGACACAACCCCGCCACCGGCGCGGCGCGCTTGCGCGGGGTGGCGGTTGAAATCAC
The DNA here is from genome assembly GCF_025673445.1 of Ruegeria marisflavi. Lineage (NCBI taxonomy): Bacteria > Pseudomonadati > Pseudomonadota > Alphaproteobacteria > Rhodobacterales > Roseobacteraceae > Ruegeria > Ruegeria marisflavi. The sequence goes on along the minus strand of NZ_JAOVQN010000006.1, from coordinate 173,998 downwards.
CCGGTATCCGAGGTCCGGCAGCCCCTCCACGATTTCCGGCGCAATCCGGTTCCAGGGCGGCACGAACATCGGACGCAGGGCCGGACCAAAAAGATCACGCAGCCTGTCCAAACCCAGACGTGCTTCTGACAGGATCGTTGAGAGAGGTCTATCTAGCTGAAATTCAGCCTTTTTTTCGTCAAAGGGCGCATGGTTGCGATGCGCCCAGCCATGCACGACAGGGATCAGGGCAGGGCGTTTCTCCACCATTTCGGCCAATGTCTGCTCTGCCTGTTCGGGGATCACCGCGAGATGAACGGGCAGGCCCAGACCTTCCGCAAGCGCGGTCAAGCGGCCCAGCGCGAGCGTGATCTGCACCGCGTCATCGTCCCGCCACCAAAGCGGCAGGTTCAGGCCAGCGTCCTGCCAGCGGTTCAGTTCGGTATCCAGCGGTGACCAGTCGGGCTTCATCGTAGGGCCTCCAACTCTTCGGCGATCCGCACGCTTTCAGCGGCGCCGTTGAACTGCAAACCGCCGCTGTCTCGCGGCGGGTCGCGCATCACTTTCAACAAGGCGCGTTCCATATTTTCCGCTGTCAGATCAACGCTTTCCACCACGGCAAAGCCGGGTATCCCGGACAGGGCACGGGCGCGCAGGCCCTGTTCGACCTCCTTGCCGTCGTCAAACGGGACGATCACCGAAGGCGTGCCCGCCTGCATCAGATCCAGCGCAGTGTTGTAGCCGCACATGCTGACCGAGGCCGCGGCCTGATACAGCAGGGCCCGGTAATCAGGCCGGGCCGGTTCGACAAGAACCGGCGCGTGCCCGGCAAGCGCCTGCAATTCATTCGCGCGCGCGGATGCATCTGCACCGCCAACCAACAGGCGCCAGCGCCTGTTGGTCATCTTTCGCGCGGTCTCAATAGCCGCGTGAAAGATGGGCTGCCCCACCGGCCCGCCCCCGGCGCTGACGATGATCTCGCCCTTGCCTTCATCCGCGGGATGCCGCCCGGCAGCAGGTGGCGCGACATAACCCGTATAGCGTAGCTTTCCCGCCAGTTGCGGTGTCACCGGCCAACTGACCTCCAGCCGCGTGGCAGACGGGTCGGAATGCACCAGAACTGAGTCGAAATAGCGTTCGACGACTTCTTCGGCCTCCTCGGCCTTGGCAGGTTTGGATGGCGGCGCCAGGATATCGCGGATCGAGCTCAGCACCACTGGCGGCACCTGCTTCGCCTTTGCGGTCTGTACCAAACTCAGGAACTCTTCTTTCAGGCTGCGGCGGCCAAAAGGGTAGAGTTCGGTGATCAGAACGTCGGGGCAGAACCCCCGGAATTCCTCCAGCAACGCGGCTTGCCGGGCGGCAAAAAAAGACGCGTCGGCAGGCGTTCCGTCGTCGGTCAGCAGGCGGGTAAAGTCCACTCCGTCAGACCGCAGCGGCGGCAACTGGCACAGGTCCATGCCCGTGTGATCCAGTTGCGGCGCAGGCATCCCGCCCGAGACCACGCAAACCCGGTGCCCGGCGCTGGCAAAGGCGCGGCCAAGCGTCAGCGCCCGGCTCAGATGCCCGGTCCCCAACAGATGCGTGACCACGATCATGACCTTCATGCGCGCGCCTCTCGCGGTATCAGTCGAACCGGGTCGTCCCACGCGCGCATCGGGTCAAGCTCGACCACGAACAGCCGGTTGCGCTTGATCTTGAACGGGGCCGGTCCGGCAAAATCCCAACCATAGGCCATGGCCAGGATGACCCGCATTATGCCGATATGACACACCGCGACATTGTCGCCGCTCAGGGTTCTTAGCCAACCTTGCAAACGGTTGCGCAGTTCCGCTGGGCTTTCGCCGCCGGGTGGACGATAGTCCCAGCCCCAATCCTCGATGTGGCGAAACCCGCTACCGGGGATGTCCAGCAGGTCGCGGCCGCGTCGGCCTTCCCACTCGCCCCAATCCATCTCGATCAGGGCATCGTCAGAGCGGGGTGCACCCCCCGCGACAAGGCGCGCGGTCTCGGCGGCGCGAAGAAGCGGGCTGGACCATAGCGTGGCCTTGTCCCAGGGCGCGGGCAGGCAAAGTTCCGAGAGGTCCTGTCGCGCCTGATCGTCCAACGGAATATCGCTGCGGCCTTGAATTCGACCGGCCCGGTTCCATTCGGTGTGACCATGGCGAAGCAGGGCAAGACGGGTCATCGGCTGCGCTCCAGCAAGGGTCCGGCGGCCCGCCAGAAGATATCGCTGGCCGCTTTGGCAAGGTGACGGTCAGCGACCCGGTCGCGGGCCTGGGCCCCGATCTCACGCCGCGTTTCGGTATTCTGTAGCAGCCGGTTCAGCATCGCGGCGAGCGCCTCCGCACCCTCTGTTGGGGCAGGATAGGTCGGGCCGGGCAAAAGCACGTCGCGCACGCCGGGCCGGTCCTGGGCCACCACTGGCAGGCCCGCGGCCTGCGCCTCCAGATAGACCATGCCGAATGCCTCGTTGACGCCCGGCCAGAAAAACACCGAGGCGCGGTCATAGGCCGATTGCAGCGCTTCCCTGTCAAGCTGACCGAGAAACCGGACACGGGATCCGAACGGGGCCATCAGTGCTTCGACTTCGGCGCGCGCCGGGCCATCGCCCGCGATCTCCAGGCTCCAGCCCGCGTCGAGATAGGGCAGCGTTCCGGCGATTAGCCGGTAAGACGCCAGCTTGTCGCCGGCGCGCATCATCCCCACCGTCAGGATCGGCCCGCCATGCGGGCCATTCGGCGGCAAATCGTCCAGCGGCAGAAACGGCGGCAGTTCGACCAGTGCCTGCGTTCCGAACCGCTCGCGCTCCAGGGTGATCAGGTCGTTGGCGGTGAGGTAACAGATGACCTGCGCCGCATCACAGGCGTCATGCGCCGCCCGCGCAAACCCGGCCCAGGGGCCGGTCAGGCGGCTGTTGGCCCGCGTGCTTTCGATCTGCACATAGGGAAGTCCGCGCGCGGCGCAGACCGCCGGGCCGATCAGATCCGGCGCCTTGTAGTAGTTGTGATAGGTCACCCAGAGCGCGCAATCCCCGGGCAACGCGCCTGTCAGGCGCGCGATCTCGCCCTTCGCTTCGATCCGCAGGCGTGTCTGCACCTCCGCATCGCCTGCCTTGTCATGGCTGCGGAATTCCGACACCAGATCTACCTCATCCCCGCGTGCCCCGATCATGCGCATCAGGTTGCGCGCCATTTCCCGGTCGCCCGAAGGAACCGGGCTGAGCGGCGATTTCATCGGGGCGTAAAAGGCGATGCGGGCCATGTCAGCCTGCGTCGCAAAGCGCGGTCAGGCGCCGGGACAGGTGGGCAATCCCGGGCGGCATGGTGAAATCGGAAAGCAGCCGGGCGAGGGCGGCCCCGGCCATGCCTGCGGCCCTGTCCGGATTGGCGGCCAGCGTCGCAATCGCCTGGGCCAGTGCCTCAGGCGTGTCCGGTGTCAGGGTGCCATGTACGCCGTCGGTGATGAATTCGGGGATCGCCGAAACCGGTGTGGTCAGGATCGGCAGACGTTGCGAGGCGGCTTCCATCAGCACGTTGGGCAACCCGTCACGGTCGCCGTCGGCGGCGATGCGGCTGGGCAGCACGAAGAGGTCGGCCGTGCGCATGGCCGCGATCACCTCGGGCTGGTCACAGGCGCCGCGCCAGGTGATTCGGTCCGCCACACCTGCCGCGCGCGCCTGAGCCTCCAGCGCGGCCTTGTCGCCGCCCCCCCCGATATGAACCCAGTGCCAGTCCAGCCCGGCGGGCAACAGGGCAAAGGCGGCGATCAGCCGGTCAAAACCCTTTTTCTCCACCAGTCGGCCAACAGACAGCATCTTGAACGGCTCTCCATCCGCGCGTGCGCCCCGCTCGGGCGGGGCCGGAAACCGTGTCAGGTCAAGCCCGTGATAGACCAGATCGACCCGGTTCGGGTCGTCGGCAAGCGCCCGCAGATGTTCGGCCCCGACCGCGGTGCAGGTCGCGCCAAAGGCGGCGCCATGGCTGTCGGCGCTCAGCTTCTCGGCCTTTTCCCAGTCGGGCGAGGTCCAGATGTCCTTGGCATGGGCCGAGAAGCTCCAGGGCAGGCCGCGCATGATCGCCGCATAGCGCGCGACGGACGAGGGGGTATGCATGAAATGCGCGTATAGCCCGCGTGTCGAGGGTGGCAGTTCGGCGGCCAGAACGCAGGCCTGCCCGAACCGGCGGATACGATTGGGCGTGCGGTCGCGGGCCAGATCGGCCCGCCACACGCGGTAAGCCTCGGCATAGCCGGGCAGGACCTGGGCAGCAGCGCGCGCCCGCCAGACCCGCTCGGGCTCCTGATACAGGTATTCAGGCAGATAACGCACCTTGGCCTGCAACCGCTCGTGCAGGGGGTGGCGTTTCACATCGGTCGGATGGCGCAGCGACCAGATTTCGAACACGTGCCCGGCTTCTTCCAACGCTACCAGTTCCTGCGCGATGAAAGTTTCGGACAGCCGCGGCCAGCCCTTGACCAGCACGGCCAGTTTCGGGGTATCGGCGGTCATTCCGCTGCTTGGTCCTTGGCCCCGCGCAACAGGGCATCGACCCTGCGTGTCACATAATCGAGCCCGTCCAACAGCCCGTCCCCGATCGCCTGGCTCGGCAAGGGCTGGTTGGGCAGGTTGCGGATGGCGCGGATCATCGATGCGACCGTCAGCCCGTCGCGGCTCTCGTCCAGCATGCGGACAAGCCCCAGCTCCTCGGCCCGGCTGGCCCTGATCCACTGTTCCAGGCGCGGCACCGTGCGTGGCACGATCACCGCCCGCTTGTCAAAGGACAGGACCTCGCAAAACGTGTTGTAGCCGCCCATGCAGACAACCCCATCGGCGCCCGCGAACAGGGTCTCGATCTGGCTTTCGAAGCCGACCGCCGTCACCCGGCCATCGAGGGCCGCGACACGCCGTTCAAACTCGGCCCGGGTGTCGCCGGACAGGAACGGGCCATAGACCAGAACCGCGCGCGGCGACAGGTCCGGGTCCTGCTCATAGGCAGACATGACCAGGTTGACCATCGCTTCGCCGTCGCCGCCGCCCCCGGGGGTGATCAGCACATAGGGTTGTTTCGGCGGGGTGCCCACCGGTCCAAGGTCGCGCCGCAGGTAACCTGTCCAATGCATCCGGGCCTGTGCCGCCTGGCTCAGCGGCAGCCCGGCTGTGGGATCGTAGACCGAGCGCAAGCCGTATACCCAGATCTCGTCATAGAACCGTTCGGTGGCTGTCACTGCGTCCTTGCGGGCCCATTCGGCGGCCAGAACCTCGGGTTCGTCCAGTACGTCGCGCAGGCCAAGGACGAGGCGCGCGCGCCCCTTGGCCTGGAGCATTTCCAGCGTCGGGCGCAATTCGCCGCGAAACCCGGTCGGTTCCTTGTCGACGATCAGGATATCGGGGTCATACCGTTTGGCCGCGCTGCAAATCAGGTCGCTGCGCAGGTTGGTCACATCGTCAATTCCCATGCCCATGGTCTGCGAGACATAGGAGCCGTCCGAGCGTTTGGTCACGCCGGGCAGTCGCACATGGTCGACGCGCCGGGGAAAGGTAAACCGCCCGGCGACAGGCGAACCCGTCAGGATCAGCGCCGAGGCCGAAGGATCGGCGCTGGTGATGGCTGCGGCCAACGCCCGGCAGCGCCGCAGGTGGCCCAGCCCGAACGTGTCGTGACTGTAGAGCATCACCCGCGGTGCACGAACGGTCTGATGTGTTCTGCTCTCGCCCTGCATTGCTTTCGTCTACAGCCTCAGATCAGCGTCGGATTTTGGGAAAACGCCCTTGATATCGTACAAAACAGCGCCCGGGCGGCCAAAGGCCCCAATGGTCGCGGCTCCCATTTCACGGTATTCCCGATGCGCCACGGCCACAATAATGGCGTCGTAGACACCATTGCCGGGCGCGGTCACAGGGGTCAATCCGTACTCTTTGCGCACAGTACCTGCATCGACCCATGGGTCAAACACTTCTGTCGAAACAGAGTATTCCGTAAGCTCGGAAACGATGTCGGCGACGCGGGTGTTGCGGATGTCGGCGCAGTTTTCCTTGAAGGTGAAGCCCAGAACCAGCACGCGTGCGCGGCCCGGGTCGATCCGGCGCGCGATCAGTGCCTTGATCAGCTGCTGCGCCACATGCCGGCCCATGTTGTCGTTGATGCGGCGCCCGGCCAGGATCACCTTGGGGTGATAACCCGCCTGTTCGGCGCGATAGGTCAGGTAATAGGGGTCGACACCGATGCAATGACCGCCCACGAGACCGGGCTTGAACGGCAGGAAATTCCACTTGGTTCCCGCCGCCTCCAGCACTTCGAGCGTGTCGAGGCCGAGGCGCGAGAAGATCAGCGAGAATTCGTTGACCAGCGCGATGTTCAGGTCGCGCTGAGTGTTCTCGATCACCTTGGCGGCCTCGGCGGTGCGGATGGAACTGGCGCGGTGCACGCCTGCCTTGACCACCGGGGCATAGATCGCCTCGACCCGGTCCAGCGTCTCGGCATCCTGGGCCGAGATGATCTTGACCACGTTTTCCATCGAATGTTCGGCATCGCCGGGGTTCACCCGCTCGGGCGAATAGCCCAGCTTGATCTGGGAATAGAGCTCCAGCCCGCTGCCCCGGGCCAGTTCCGGGCCGCAGACCTCTTCGGTGACGCCGGGATAGACTGTGCTTTCGACGATCACCAGGTCGCCCGGGGCGAGATGTGGTGCGATCATCCGGCAGGCGCCCCGCAGCGGGTCCAGATCGGGGGTCTTGGCATCGGTGATCGGTGTCGGCACCCCGATGATGTAAACCGTGCAGTCGCCCAGATCGGATGCGTCACACGAAAATGTCGCGGTCGTCGCGGCCAGCGAGGCCTCTGATACCTCGCCGTTGCGATCATGGCCACGCCGCAGGGCGGCCACATGGGCGGCGTCCGTGTCAAACCCCAGGGTCGGATATCCGGCACGCGCCAGCCCCAGAGCCAGGGGCAGGCCGACATAGCCCAACCCGAGCACGGCGATGCGGTCCTGTGTGATATGGCGCGCCATGCGTGACTACCCGGTTTTTTCGTTTTCTGTCATTCCGGCGGCCGGGCGCTTCCGGTCGTCGCTGCCCTCTGGTTTCCCTCGGTCCGCAGGCAGCACCGTACTAGTCAAATCAAACTGTCTTGAAAACACGATTCTGATGTCTGACGGTGTCGAAGAGGGCGCGACGCGACGATCATTGCCCGAAACTTGCCGTTTGAACGCGGTTCCACAGTTATATAGGCTCTCCGGCAATCCCAAGACCGGAACCTGCCTGATGAAATCCCTGATCTTCCGACTGTGCCTGTTGTGCTTTTGTGTCCTGGGCGTGATCTCCGCGCCGGCGGCAGCGCAGGTTTCGCTTTATACCTCGTCCAAAGGCGAAGCTGCCGCGTCCGAGCAGGCGCTGGCCGATGCGATCCGCTCGGCGAGTGAGGCGGGGGCCTCGGTCATCGTGATCGACAGCGCCGGGCGGGTGGCCGGTGCCAGCGGCGCGGCGCAGCCTGACGAGGGCAGCGCAGCGAGTGCCAACCCGATGGGCGACGGCTCGCAGCTGATGAAGGCGCAGTCGCGGGTGTCGGAGTTTGTAGCGGCGCTGGAATCGCGCCTTGCCGCGATGCCCTATTCGGTTTTCGAAGTGCAGTACATCCTGCGCCAGACCAGCCCGGACGGTCGGATTATAACCTATCTGGAGGTGTTGGGCATCAATCTGGTGCTGCTGCTCATCGGGCGTTGGTTGTCGGTCGAGATATATGGCAAGCGGATCGCACGGAACTATGTGGTGTCGCGCATCAAGGAGGCGCCGCGCGGCTATCGCGAAAAGATGCCGTTCCTCGTATTTCGGTTCGTGATGGGGGTCGGCGGGACCCTGTTTGCGATGATCTTTGCCTTTATCATCGGATATCTGGTCTTTGGCCGGATGGAAGACCTGTCCATCCAGTTCACCACCACCGCCATCTTTACCGCGTTTTTCCTGATCCGTACGGCGTCGGATCTGTGGCGCATGGTGCTGTCGCCCTATCTCAGCCAATACCGGCTGCCGCCGTTTTCCGATCGCGATGCCAAGCAGCTCTATATCTGGGCGGCTGCCCTGGCGGCCTATGACATTTCCACGGTCATGTTTTCCACCTGGGTCGCGGATTTCGGGCTGAATTACAACGTCTATGCGATGGTCTACGGCTCGCTCACCGCTGTGGGCGCCTTGGGCAACCTGCTGATGGTCCTGTTCAATGGCCGGGCGATTTCCAATGCGATCCGCGGCAACCGGAGCAAGGAAGAGGTATCCTGGCTGTTGCGGCTGGTCTCGGTCAGCTGGGCGCCGGTGGTGATAGTCTACGTCAGCTACAGCTGGTTGCGGCTGGCCTTTGACCTGGTGCTGGAGCGCCCCATTCCGGTGCCGCTGATGGCGGGCACTTACGGGATCTTCATGTCGGTGGTCATCACCTATGGGGCGATGAACTATCTGCTCGAACGGTATTTCGACCGTACCCGGAAAGTGCAGCAGATGAACGAAGCCCTGGCGCAGGCCGAGGCAGACGAGACCGCGCTGGGGGGCATCTCGACCCATCGCAACCATCCGATTGCCAGCTTCGAAGACCTGGCCCGCCGGGTCGCCGGGATCCTTGCATTTGTGGTTGGCACCTATGCGCTGGTGCTGATCTGGAACCCGGATATGGATTGGACCGGCGACCTGCCGCTGGACCGGGCGCTGGACGTAATGGTCATCATCTTTCTTGGCTATATTGTCTTTCACTTCTTTCGCATCTGGATCGACAGCAAGATCGCCGAGGAAACCGTGGACACCCCCGAAGGTGAGCTGGGTGACGAGGGCGGTGTGTCCAGCGCCAGCCGGCTTGCGACCCTTCTGCCGCTGTTCCGTGGCGCAATTCTGGCTGTGGTGGTGGTCTCCATCGCGCTGATCGCGCTAATGGAGATCGGCATTAACGTCAGCCCGCTTTTTGCCGGTGCCGGTGTGGTTGGTCTGGCGGTAGGTTTCGGCTCGCAAACGCTGGTCCGTGACATTTTCTCGGGCGCGTTCTTTCTGCTCGACGATGCGTTCCGAAAGGGCGAGTACATCGACATCGGCGATGTGAAAGGCACTGTCGAGAAGATCTCTGTCCGGTCCTTCCAGCTGCGTCATCACCTGGGAGCGCTGCACACTATTCCCTTTGGCGAAATCAAGGTGCTGACGAATTTCTCGCGCGACTGGGTTATCATGAAGCTGCCGCTGCGGGTGACCTATGACACCGACGTGGAAAAGGTGCGCAAGCTTATCAAGAACCTCGGGCAGGAATTGCTCAGGGATCCGGTGATCGGCGAGAATTTCATCCAGCCGCTCAAGTCACAGGGCGTGATCGAGATGCAGGATTCCGCGATGATCATCCGGGTCAAGTTCATGACTAAGCCCGGCGATCAATGGCTGGTGCGCAAGAAAGTTTACGAAGAAATCCGGCACCTGTTCGCCCGCGAAGGCGTGAAATTCGCGCATCGCGAAGTCACCGTGCGACTAGCGGATGAACAGGCCCAAAACCTGACACCGGCACAGAAAGAGGCCGTTGCCGGGGCGGTTCAGGCCGCCATCGACGAGGACGTGCTGGATGACATGATGGAAGATGATCGCTGATCCCGGTGGGTCTGTTTCTTGATCAGCTGTAGGGATCGAGACTGTCGCGCAACCCGTCGCCCAGGAAGTTGAAGGCTAGCACCACCACGACGATGGGCAGCATCGGTATCGCTGTCCAAGGATAAAGCTCGATGCTTGCCAGGTTCTGCGCGTCGTTCAGCATCACCCCCCAGCTGACTGCCGGCGCCCGTAGGCCAAGCCCGAGGAAGCTGAGCGCGGTTTCGCCCAGGATCATCGCCGGAATCGACAGGGTGGCGCTGGCGATAAGGTGCGACATGAAGTTGGGCAGCAGGTGCCGCCGGATGACGCGGGCCGAACTGGCACCCATCATCTCGGCGGCGCGCACGTACTCCTCTTCGCGCAGGGATAGGAACTTGGCCCGGACCGAGCGGGCCAGTCCCGGCCAGTCGAGGATGCCCAGGATCACCGAGATGATGAAGAACACGGCTACCGGAGACCAGTTGGACGGCACTGCAGCCGACAGTGCCAGCCACAGCGGCAACTCCGGCAGCGAGCGCAGGATTTCAATCATCCGGTTGATCAGCCAGTCGGTCTTGCCGCCCAGATAGCCCGCGATCGAGCCGAACAGGATGCCCAGGAAGAACGATACCGATATCCCGATAAGGCCTACCGTCAGCGAAAGCTGCGCGCCATAAAGGATGCGGCTGAACACGTCGCGGCCCAGCCGGTCGGACCCCCACAGAAACAGGGTCGCACCTTCGGGTGCGCAGAACAGGTGCGTGTCGCTTTCAATTAGGCCGAAAAGCTTATAGCTGTCGCCCTCGCACAGGAACGGAATGCGAAGCGGGTTGCTTTCGTCAGGGACGAATTTCCATTGGAAAGTTTCCAGGTCCGCCTCGGCAGTGATCGGATAGATGAACGGGCCGATGAATTCGCCCTCGTGTACCCAGCGCACGGATTGTGGCGGGGCATAGAGGTGGTCGGCGTTCCGATAGTTCGGCGAATAGGGGGCGATGAACCCCATGAACGGCAGCAACAGGTAACTGAGGAGCAGAAAGACGCCCGAAACCAGGCCCAGCTTGTGCGTGCGGAACTTGCGCCAGACCAAGAGCCAGTTGGGCGCATCCAGATCGCGCCGTTCCAGCTCCAGAATCGACTGCTGTGGGTCGTACGGCGCGTCATCGACAAAGCGCCCGTCGGGAAGATCGGTCATGCGTCGCGCCCCTCGTATCGAATGCGCGGGTCAAGCATGACCAGCAGGATATCGGAAATCATGGTGCCGATGAGAGTCAGCAGGGCCACGAACATCAGCACGAAGCCGGACAGGAACATATCCTGGGTTTTCAGCGCGGTCAGCAGGGTCGGGCCGATGGTCTGCAAGCCCATCACCACCGAGACCAGAACCGAACCCGAGACCATCGAGGGCAACAGGTTGCCGATATCGGCCACGAACGGGTTGAAGGCGACCCGCAGGGGGTACTTGGCCAGCATGCGGCTGGGCGACATGCCCTTGGCGATGGCGGTTTCGACATAGGGTTTACCTAACTCATCCAACATGTTGGCGCGCAGCCGCTGCATCATCGCCGAGGCGCCGGCGGTGCCGATCACGATGGTCGGAACGATCAGGTGCACCAGCACCGACTGGATCTTGGCCCAGCTCATTGGCTGGCCCTCGAAGGCGGGGTCCATCAGCCCGCCGATGGGAATGTCGAGGTACTTGCGACCGTAATAGTAGAGGATCAGTGCCAGCAGGAAGTTCGGCGTGGCAAGCCCGAGATAGCCCACGAAAGCCGATGTGTAGTCGGCCCAGGTCCGCGCCTTGGCGGCAGCGATCACCCCCAAAGGCAGCGCCGTCGCGTAGACGAAGACAACAGCAGCCATGTTGACCAACACCGTGAGCCACAGGCTGTCGCCGACAATTTCAGACACTGGACGATCAAACTCGAAGGACCAGCCAAAATTGCCCTGGATCATACCAGAAAACCCGTGTGGGCCGGGCATGAACCCCATCCAGATCATGTATTGTTCCCACAGGGCGCGGTCGAGCGCGTATTCTTTCCTGAGGAATTCGGCCTTGGCCACACCGGCGGATTGCCCCGATGCCTTGAGCTCGTTGATCTGGTTCGAGAGATAGTCGCCCGGTGGTAGGTTGATAATGATAAAGACCAGAACCGACACCACCAACAGCGTCAGCAGCATGGTTCCAAACCGGTAGATCGAGTAGCGCAGGATTGCCATTCAGCCGGTTCCGTCAATCCACGACAAAGAATTCATCCATTCGGTGCACACCGAAATGCGCACCGGGGTCCCAGGCCCACATGCCTTTCTTGGGCACGTTGCGCATCCGGTTGGATACGACGATAGGCTGCGGCGCTTCGGCCAGTATGCCGATACCGTAGACTTCGCTGGCGTGAATGGCCAGCATTTCGGTCCAGGCGGCCGAGCGTTGGTCATCATCGGTTGCGGCTTCCCACATGGCCAGCAGTTCCATCAGGCGCTGGGCCGCCGGCAGGTCTGGCGGTTCTCCGACCTGGCCTGCCGTCTGGTAATACTGGCCCCATTTCGGCCAGGCCAGAAAGACTTGGTCGGTTGGTGCAAGATAAGCGGGCGAAGTATAGGCCTGCGGAATGCCGTTGTCCCAACCGAACCAGACCGACGCCATGGTGGTTCCGGCAAAAACACGGTTGCGCAGAATGTCCCGGTCCAGTGGCCGCATGATCAGCTTCACGCCGATCTCGCGCCACGTGTCGGTCACGATCTGAAGGGCGTTCTCCACCTCCTGCCGCTCGCCCGCGGTTTCAATCACCAGTTCCATCGGGCGGCCGTCGGGCAACAGGCGGGTGCCGTTGCCGTCCCGCTTGTCCAGGCCCATTTCATCCAGTAGCGCGTTGGCCTGCGCCGGGTCATGGGCGGCCCATGCGCTGCGGTTCTCTTCCTTGAAGAAGGGCGAAGCGGGCAGCACTGTCATTGCGCCTGGCTTGGCCAGCTTGAAAAACAGCGCTTGGTTGATCGATGCCCGGTCAATCGCCAAAGACAAGGCCCGGCGCAGACGCACGTCGCGCAACACGGTACGCCAAGCATCGTCTTCATAGTTTAGGTTTGGATAGATCGCGACTTGCGAGGCGACCCCGGTCTGCCACAGAACGGTTTTGTAGTTTCCGGTCGCCTCGCCCTTCTTCAAGATAGAGGCATCGCGGAAATCAAGTCCGCGCCCCTGAAGGTCGACCTCGCCCGCATTGGATTTCGCGGCGACCAGACCTGGGGCTACGATCTCCATCTCGACAATGTCGATATACGGAAGCTGCACCCCACGTGCGTCGATGCGGTGATAGTAGGGATTGCGCACAAAATTGTGGCGGATCTTCTTGCCTTCGCTGGCGTTGATCCAGGGTTGCAGCGTCGGCAGCTGCGCGTTGTCGAACTGGTACATATTGTCCAGCTTGTTATGCAGCGCGGCCCAGCTTTTGACCCTGTGGTCCTCGACCTCGGCGGCCAGTTTGGCAGGGTCGGCATAATCTTCGTGATACTGTTTCAGAAATTCGGCGGGCCGATAAATGAACGGCGGGCTGGCTTGTGCGAAGGATTGCAGGAAACTGGGGTTCTGGTCGTCCCACTCGTAGATCACTGTGGTTTCGTCGGGAATGCTTACGCGCGGGGGCTTGCCCTTGACCAGCAGGAAATCGGGCGGGCCTGCTGGGCTGAGAAGCGGGTTGTTCGCGACGTCTTTCCACCAGTATTCGAAATCGGCCGAGGTAAAGGCACTGCCATCGGACCATTTGTGACCCTTGCGCAGATGGAGGGTGAACTTGCGGTTACCTTCGTTTTCGAACGACTTGAGGATATCCGGGACCAGCTCGTACTTGTCGTTGTAGCCGACCAGGCGGGCATAACCATAAACCACCATCTGGCGCACGTCTTTGGACCGGGTGATCATGGTGCGCATCACACCGCCCTGCGTGCCGAATTCCCGCGCCTTGGCTTCGAGATCTACGATCAAGGGTTCCTCGGGAATGCGTCGGTCGATCGGCGGCAGATCTCCGGCCTGCACTTCGGGCTCCCAAAACGTTGTCTCCTGCAACGGTGGCAGCGACTGGGCGCCTGCCGATGACAGCCCGGCAAGCACCAGTGTCAACGCAAGCGAAAAGGATCGTCGGGGCAATTCAAACATGGCAACGTACCTTGTGTCCTGGCTCCAGTTCCACCAGCGAGGGTATCACGGAGTCGGTGAAACGGAAGGCTTCGGCCCAGGTATCCGGGGACCCTGCGCCAAGCGCGACCAGTTTCAGGTTGATGGGGCGGTCGATATCCGGTTCGGGCTGCGCCGCGATCAGCGCCTTAGTATAGGGATGCTGCGGATTGTGGAACAGAGTCTCGGGCGGCGCCTGTTCGACAACCAACCCCTGGCGCATGACGGCCACTTCGTCCGCGATGCGGGCAACCACGGCCAAGTCGTGACTGATGAACAGGTAAGATAGCTTCAATGTCTCTTGCAGTTCTTCCAGCAAATTCAGAATCTGATCCTGCACTGACACATCCAGCGCCGAGGTCGGCTCGTCGCAGACGATCATCGACGGATCGAGCATCATGGCGCGAGCGATGGACAGGCGTTGACGCTGGCCTCCGGAAAACGCGTGCGGATAGCGTTTCAGCATGTCGGGGTTCAGCCCCACCCGCGACAGCATTTCCGAGGCCCGCTCGCGTTGCTCGGCGCGGGTGCCGATTTGGTGAATCTCCAGCGGTTCGGTCATGGCATCCTGGATGCGCATGCGCGGGCTGAGTGAGCTGAACGGATCCTGGAACACCATTTGCGCCTGACGTTGGAACGCGGTGCGCTGGGCGCGGTCCATCTTGTGCACGGTTAGCGGTTCGGCTCCGGGCTGGGTGCAAAACAGCACCTCGCCGCCCGGGTCCGGCGGTTCCGCCCCCAAGGCGATCCGCGCGGCGGTGGTCTTGCCCGAGCCACTCTCGCCGACGATGGCCAATGTCCGGCCACGCGGCAGTTTGAAATCGACTCCGCGACAGGCATAGATCAGCTTTTCGGCCTTCCACCCACGTCCCGACCGCATGGTGTAGGTCTTGGATACGGCCTTCATCTCAAGGATCAGATCCTCTTGTGACGGTGGTAAGCCAACGATCTGTGCGTCCGGAATGGCCGGGGCCGCATCGAACAACTGTTGCGTATAGGGGTGCGCGGGTGATCGCAGGATGTCGGCAGCGGAACCGCTTTCCATGATGCGGCCCTTGTGCATGACCACGACCTTTTCGGCCATGTTCGCCACCACGCCCAAGTCATGGGTAACCAGGATAAGCGCCATGCCGGTTTCACGCTGAAGATCTTTGATCAGGCCCAGCACCTGCGCCTGTGTTGTCACGTCCAGCGCCGTTGTAGGCTCGTCCGCAATCAGCAGATCGGGCTTGGCCACCATCGCCATGGCGATCATCGCTCGTTGCCGCATGCCGCCCGACAGCTCGAAAGGGTAGGAGTTATAGGCGCGTTCGGGGTCGGGAAAGCCCACGCGCTCGAACTGTTCCATGACGGTCCGCCGCGCCTGCCGCTCGCTGGCTCCACGATGCAGCCATAGAACCTCGCTGACCTGGTTGCCGATCTTGTGCAGCGGCGACAACGAACGCATCGGCTCCTGAAAGATCATTGAGATACGGTTGCCACGAATTCGGCGCATCTGCCGCTCGCTGAGGTCCGACAAAATCGTTGTCCCGTCTTCGCCGTTCAGGGCTACCCGACCTGTGTGAATCTGGGCCGCCTTGGGAAGGATGCGCAGAACCGCGCGGCACGAGATCGTCTTGCCGGACCCGGATTCTCCGACCAATGCCAGGGTTTCACCAGGCATGACTTCGAAGCTGACGCCCCGAACAGCCGGTTCCGCAGCGCCAAAGCCGATGCTGAGGTTTTCAACAGACAACAAAGGGGTCATTCAGGTGTCCCACCCGACTGGCCAGAAAACGACATTATCTCTTCAGTACCCCCAGCGATCTTTTTTATATCAGCACTGTCGCGCGACCGGAGCCGGTTCGTCAAACCTCAATTTCAAGACTGACCTCACGAAAATGGCAGAATGTGTGTATCTTCGGCTACCATTGGTCCGAGCAATTTGGCATGAGGGGATGCGCGGGTGCCACAGGCCTGTGCCAGAGTGGAGAAAAGCAGACGTGACCGGGACAGAACAAAGTCGACTGGACCTTTTCATCGACCGAATGGTGTCGCAGCGAGCCTGCCTGGATCATGCCATCGCGCTGACCGCGGCGATGGCAGGCCCGGTTTACGAACTGGGGCTGGGCAACGGTCGGACCTATCACCATCTGGCCCAACACATATTCGGGCGCGATATTTTTGTCTTCGAACGTGCCGTCGCCTCGCATCCCGATTCCACTCCACCCGATGACCGGCTGGTTCTTGGCGATATCCGCGAGACGCTTCCCGCCACGCTGGCCGGCTCAGGTCCCGTCGCCAGCCTGATCCATGCCGATCTGGGCGGCCACAACCGGGAAAAGAACGACAAGTTCGCGCGCATGGTCTCGCCCCTTGTCGAACCGCACCTGGCACCTGGCGGGTTGATGGTGTCGAGCGACCGGATGTATTTCGACGGGCTGGAGGAACTGCAGCTGCCGCCCGGCGCGGTCGAAGGGCGCTGTTTCATCTACCGGCGCGGATAACGCCGGGGTGATCTGCCGTAGGGTCACGCGCGCGTATCCCTAGGCGCGGGCGCGGCGCCGTGCCTATTCTGCCGCAAGCCAGAAGGAGACGCCCGCCATGCTGTTCTACGATTGCTCCACCGCGCCGAACCCGCGCCGCGCCCGCATGTTCATCGGCGAAAAAGGGCTGACGATCGAAACACGCGACATCTCGATCGCCAAGGGCGAACAGTTGTTGCCCGCGTTCAAGGCCGTCAACCCGCGCGCCACGATCCCCGTTCTGGTGACTGACGAAGGCACGATCCTGACCGAGAATCTGGGAATTGCCGCCTATCTCGAGGCGCAATTTCCCGAGCCGCCTTTGATGGGGCGCACGGCCGATGAAAAGGGTCTGGTGATGATGTGGAACGCGATTGCCGAGCAGCAGGGCGGGATGCCCGTTGCCGAGGCGCTGCGCAACTCGCACCCCGCCTTCGCGGACCGTGCCATCCCCGGGCCGTCGAATTATGCCCAGATCCCGGAACTGGCACAGCGCGGTCTTGACCGGATCGGGCGGTTTTTCGACCTGCTGGAAGAACGCCTGTCCGATAGCCCCTACATCGCCTGCGACCACTTCACGCTGGCCGATATCTCGACCTTTGTCTTTGTCGATTTCGCACGGGTGGTGAAAATGCGCGTTCCCGAGGGGCATGCCGCCACCCAGGCCTGGTATGAGGCGATCAAAGCGCGCCCTTCGGCGCAGAAATAAGCCCCCGCCTAACGCGCCGTCGCGCGGGACAAGGCGGCAATTACCTCCTCATCCGTCACCTGATCGAACCTCTGGTAATGGAGGCCGACCGCCCGAAACGGGCGCGGTGTTGCAAGACAGATGATCTCGTCTGCCTCGCCCTGCAATTCCACCAGCGTTTCCTCAGGTCCGACGGGAACCGCCACGATCAGCCGCGCCGCCCCGCGTTTGCGCAGAGACCTGAGCGACGCGCGCATCGTCGCGCCGGTGGCGATGCCATCGTCAACGACGACAACGGTCTTGTCTTTCACCGGCACGCGCGCGCGCGTACCAAGATACTGTGCGCGCCGCCGGGCGATTGTCTCCAGCTCCGCTTGTGCCAGAACCCAGATCCGTTCGCTATCCAGCCCCGCATGCCGGGCAACCTCTTCGTTGACCGTAAGCACGGGGTTATCCCCATTGGTGACGGCTGCCACCGCCAATTCCCTTTGGCTCGGCAGTCCGACCTTGCGCACAAAGACAACATCAAGCGGCGCAGGGATCCCCTGTGCGATGATCTCGGCCACCGGTACGCCACCGCGGGGCAGGGCGATCACCACCGTCTCGGCTGGGTCGAGCGGTGGCAGTCGGTGTAACAGTTGCTGTCCGGCATCGTTCCGGTCGCGAAACATCAAGCCCCCCAGTTTCAGGATGCGGAATGCTGCCGCCAGAATACACCCAAACGGACATGGAGAATACCGCTGGGTGCCGTCACTTGCACCGCACCGGATAGGTCGTGCGGAACGGTTCATCCGCATAACGCTTGCCGGTCTCGAAACAGGTCACCCGGCCAACCCCGTCCATCCACACCAGATGCGGATCGTAATAGATTTCACCCTTGGTTTTTGACCAGCGCATGGTCTCGAAATGCAGATGCACCAGCATGCCCAGAGCGCCGGTATCGCCCATGGTGGCGATCTGCTGACCCCGCGCCAAGGTATCGCCCTCTCGCGCCAGGCGCTGGTCGAGATGCTTGTACACCGTGAAGAGCCGCTCGCCATTCGGCGCCAGGCCATGATCGATGACGATACGGTGCCCATAGGCAGGCTCGTAGAAGCTCTTGCTGACCTTGCCGGGCGCCGCCGCCAGAACCGGCGTCCCCCGCTTGCCCCAGATGTCGATCCCCTGATGGATCTTTTCGCCGTCATAGCGGAACTGTTCCGAGATATAGGGGGCGTTTGGCGGCATGATCACCTCGATTTCCTCGGGAACAAGGTGGTCGTAATAGTCCGCGCTGCCGTATTTCTCGATGCCGATACAGGCGGTCAACGTCAGAAGTAGCAACAGGATGCAGAACAATCGCACAGGTTTGGTCATGATAATCCCAGAACATAAAATGCGCGCAAATCTCAACATATCCGGCGTTTTTGGGCAAGTTGGAACGGGATTTTCAGTACTGTACATAAGTGTCTAGACAGGTTTTCCGCTTGCCACTAGCCTGCTGACATCCAATCAGGAGAGTCCGGATGAAGTCTCATTATCGCGTTGTGGTCATCGGGGGCGGCGTGGTAGGCGCCTCGGTTCTCTATCATCTGGCCAAGTTCGGCTGGACCGATGTGGTGATGCTGGAGCGGCGGCGGCTGGCGTCCGGCTCCTCTTGGCACGCGGCTGGCGGTATTCATGCGCTGAACGCCGATCCCAACATGGCGGCCTTGCAGGCCTATACCATCGACCTGCTGTCCGAGATCGAGAAAGAATCGGGCCAGAACATCGGGCTGCACATGACCGGCGGTCTGACGCTGGCGGGCACGCCCGAACGCTGGGAGTGGTTGCAGGCGAACTATCGCATCTTTCAGTCCATCGGCATCGACGATTGCGAGCTTCTGACCCCTGAAGAGGCACAGCGCCGCTGCCCGATCATGTCGACCGAAGGTGTTCTGGGCGCGATGTGGGCCGACCGCGAGGGTTACATCGACACCACCGGCACGGTGCAGGCCTATGCCACCGCCGCCCGCAAGCGCGGCGCGGAGTATTACGAGGACACCAAGGTCGAGCGTCTGGTCCAGACCGCCGATGGCTGGCAGGTGGTCACCGACAAGGGCACGATCACCTGCGAGCATGTGGTCAATGCCGCCGGTCTCTGGGCCAAGCAGGTGGGGCGCATGGCCGGCGTCGAACTGCCGCTGTCGCCGCTGAAACACCACTATCTGATCACCGATACGGTGCCCGAGGTCGCAGCGGCAGATTTCGAAATGCCGATGACCGTCGACCTCGAAGGCTTTACCTATATGCGGCAGGACCAGAAGGGAATTCTGGTCGGTATCTACGAGATCAACCATGAGCACTGGGCAATGGACGGCGCGCCGTGGAACTATGGCGAGGAGCTGTTCCAGGAACAGCTCGACCGGATCGAGAACGAGCTGATGCTGGGCTTTGCCCGCTACCCCTCGATCCAGGATGTCGGCATCAAGACCTGGGTCAACGGCGCCTTCACCTTTTCGCCCGACGGAAATCCGCTGGTCGGCCCGGTGCCGGGCAAACGCGGTTACTGGTCGGCCTGCGCGGTCATGGCCGGCTTCCTTCAGGGCGGCGGCGTCGGCAAGACGCTGGCCGAATGGATGATCCATGGCGAGCCCGAGGCGGACGCCATGTCGATGGATGTGGCGCGCTATGGCGACTACGCCCAGAACAAGCGCTATATCCGCGAAACCACCGGCCAGTTCTATTCGCGCCGCTTCGTCATGTCTTACCCGAACGAGCAGCTTCCGGCAGGCCGCCCTCTGAAAATGGCCCCGGCGCATGACGCGATGACGGCCGCGGGCTGCCGGTGGGGCATCAGCTGGGATCTCGAGGTGCCGCTCTACTTTGCGCCGTCCGAGAATTTCGTCGAGAACCTGACGCTGAAACGCTCGAACGCGCATCCGATAGTGGCCGAGGAATGCCGTGTAATCCGCAAGGGCGTGGGTCTTTTGGACATCACCGGCTTTTCCCGGTTCGAGGTCTCGGGACCCAACGCCGAAGCTTGGCTGGATAAGCTTTTTGCCACCAAGCTGCCCGCACCGGGCCGCGCGCGTCTTGCCGTGATGCTCAGCGAGACGGGCCGCCTCAAGGGCGACCTGACGCTGCTCAACTGGGGCGACGGGACATGGTGGATCATGGGGTCCTACCATCTGCGGGCCTGGCACATGCGCTGGTTCAACGATCACCTCGACGATGAGGTGTCGGTCCGTGATCTGGGCGAAGAGATCTGCGGTTTCGGTCTTGTCGGCCCCAGATCGCGTGCAGTGATCGAGAAACTGGCCGAACAGGATATCTCGGACCTGAAACTCATGGGCTGCGGCAGCTTTGACATCGGCCTGGTCCGCGCCCGCGTTGCCCGCATGTCGGTCACCGGCGAGATGGGATACGAGATCAACTGCCGCTATGGCGAGCATATCGCGCTGCGCCGGATGCTGCTGGAGGCCGGGGCGGGCGAGGGCATCCGCGAGGTCGGTTTCAACGCCCTGCTCTCGACCCGGATCGAAAAGAGCTTTGGCATCTGGTCGGCGGAGTTCACCCAGGACCGCACCCCCGGCATGACCGCCATGGACCGCTGGATCGCCTGGGACAAGGGCGATTTCATCGGCCGCGACGCGGCCATCGCCGAGCGCGACGGCAACGGCCCTGCACGGGTGCAGGTGACGCTGGAGGTTGACGCGGCCGACGCCGACGCCTCGGGTTATGAACCAGTCTGGGTCGATGGCAAGCAGATCGGCTTTGTCACCTCGGGTGCATATGGCCATTACACCGGCAAGTCGCTCGCAATGGCGCTGGTGGACAGGGACAAGGCGCAACCGGGCACGCAGGTCAGCGTGCATGTCGTGGGTGTCGAACGACCCGCCGTGATCATCGCGCCCTCGCCCTATGACCCCGAGGGCAAGGCGATGCGCGGATGAGCGCGGGGCGTCGGGGCAGGCGGGCACGGGCCGATGCCTCGGCCCCCGCCCGCAAGGTCGATTATCGCAACCTGCGCAACCCGTTTCCGCCGATGGCGGCCTTTTCCGATGACCGGATCGAGGCGCTGCACGAGGCGTCGCTGACGGTTCTCGAAGAGCTCGGCATCAAGGTGCTGCACCCCGGCGCGCGTGATCTCTACCGGCAGGGCGGTGCCCGCATCGACGGTGAGATGGCTTACATAGGCCGTGACATGGTGGCCGCAGCGTTGGCCAGCGCGCCGCGTTCCTTTGCGATGAAAGGCGCGGTACCTGAACGGGATCTGACGATGGAACTGGGCCGGATGATGTTCCAGCCCGGTGCCGGTTGCCCGCATGCCACCGACCTGACGCGCGGCCGCCGCCCCGGCACCATCGCCGATTTCCGTGAACTGGTGCAGATCACCCAGAGTTTCGACGTGCTGCACATGGTGCCGCCTTTGGTCGAGGCGCAGGACGTGCCGATGCACCTGCGCCACATGGCGATGACCGAGGTCGAGCTGACACAGTCTGACAAGGTGCCCTTTCTTTACGCGCGCGGCACCCCGCAGGTGATGGACGGGTTCGAGATGATCCGCGACTTTCGGGGTCTGTCCGATGCCGAGTTCCGCGCGCAAAGCTGGTGTTACACGATCATCAACACCAATTCCCCGCGCACCATCGACCTGCCGATGGCGCAGGGATTGATCGACTTTGCCCGCCATGGCCAGTTGGCGATCATCACCCCCTTTACCCTGATGGGGGCGATGGCGCCGGTGACGGTGGCGGGCGCCATGACGCTCAGCCATGCCGAGGCGCTGGCCGCCATCACGCTCAGCCAGCTGGCGCAGCCCGGCGCGCCGGTCTGCTATGGCACCTTTACCAGCAATGTGGACATGAAATCGGGCGCCCCTGCCTTTGGCACGCCCGAGCATTTCACAGCCTCGCTGGTGGCCGGGCAACTGGCGCGGCGCATCGGCCTGCCCTGGCGCTGCGCCGGGGGAAGTGCCGCCAATATCAACGACGCCCAGGCCGCCAACGAGACGCAGTTCGGCCTCTGGGGCTGTCTGCTGGCCGGGGCCACGGTGACGATCCATTCGGCAGGCTGGCTCGAAGGTGGACTGACCGTCTCATACGAAAAGATCATCACCGATCTGGAGGTGCTGCAAATGGTGGCCGAGCTGTGCGCGGGCACGCCCTCCACCGATGCCGATATCGCGCTGGATGCCCTGCGCGAGGTGCCACCGATGGGCCATTTCTTTGGCGCTGCACACACGATGGCTCGCTATCAGACCCAGTTCTACGAGCCGCTGGTAGGAGACTGGTCGAACTTCGGTGCCTGGACCGAGCGCGGGGCGGTCGATGCCAATCATCGTGCCACTGGCATCTGGCGCGGGATCGTGGATAATTTCGAACCACCGCCCATGGACCCGGACCGGGTCGCGGCGCTGCAAGACTTCATCGCGCGCCGAACCGCCGAAGGGGGCGCCCCGCCCGAAAGCTGAGGAGACCCGCCATGGGCAGCAAACCGATCCTGCATCGCGACGATCCCAGCGCCGAGCCACTGGTGGGCAACATTAAGGTGACGCGTGACGACTGGCTGAACGTGGCGATGGATGTGCTGGTGTCGGACGGGGTCGAGCAGGTCAAGGTCCTGAACCTGGCCGAGCAGATGGCGGTCTCGCGCTCCTCGTTCTACTGGTATTTCAAGTCGCGACAGGACCTGCTGGATGCCCTGCTGTCGAAATGGCAGGCCACCAATACCGCTGGCCTGATCGCCCAGACCGAGCTTCCGGCAGAATCCATCACCGGCGCGGTCTGCAACCTGTTTCACTGCGTGGTCGACCCGGCCCTGTTCGACACCGCGCTGGATTTTGCGGTGCGCGATTGGGCGCGCCGCTCGGGCACGGTGCGGCGGATGCTGGACCAGTCGGATACCCAACGGCTGAACGCGTTGACCGACATGTTCCTGCGCTACGGATATGCGCGGGTCGAGGCCGAAACCCGCGCCCGCGTGCTCTATTACATGCAGATCGGATATGATCTGGCGCAGCTCTACGAGCCGATCAACCAGCGGCTGTCTTTTGTGCGGCACTATCTGTTCGTGTTCACCGGCGTGCATCCGCGCGAAGAGGAGGTTGAAGCGTTCCAGTCCTTTGCGCGCGGTTTCTGGGAAGGAAGACAGAGATGAGCAATCCCGACGCGATCATCATCGGCACCGGCGTGATCGGCGCGGCCATTGCATTCGAGATGGCCAAGGCCGGGTGGAAAACCCTGTCCCTGGACCGCAACGCACAGGTGGGGCATGGCTCGACCGCCGGGTCCTGTGCCATCATCCGGATGCATTACTCCACTTTCGACGGTACCGCCTTTGCCTGGGAGGGCTACCATTACTGGCGCGACTGGGCGGTCTATCTGGGCCTGCCGTCGGATGTGCCGCTGGCGCAGTTCCGTCAGACTGGCTGTCTGGTGATGAAGACAGAGGCCAACGGCAACCTGGAAAAGCACATCCGTAATTCGGCCGATCTGGGTATCCCGTTCGAGGAATGGACCGCCGATCAGGTGCTCACCCGCCTGCCGATCTACGCGCTCGACAGTTTCGCGCCCGCGCGGCGCCTCGACGACCCGGAGTTTGGCAAACCCAACGGCGGTCGCATGGGCGGCGCGGTCTTTTGGCCGAATGGCGGCTATGTCACCGACCCCGCGCTCAGCGCGCAGAACCTGATGGCGGCGGCGGAACGGCATGGCGCAAGGGTCCGCACAGGGGCCGAGGTGGCCGCGATCCTGCAAGCGGGCGGCCGGGTATCCGGTGTCCGGCTGGCCTCGGGCAAAGAGATCCATGCGCCGGTTGTGATCAACGTCGCCGGGCCGGGCTCGTCGGTCATCAACCGAATGGCGGGTGTGACCGGGGACATGACCATCCAGACCCGCCCCCTGCGGCAAGAGGTGGTGCATGTGCCCGCGCCTGAAGGGTTCGATTTTGAGACACAGGGCACCATCGTCTCGGACAGCGATATCGCCTGCTATTGCCGTCCCGAACACGGCAATCACATCCTGATTGGGTCCGAGGACCCGGAATGCGACCCGCATCAGTGGTGCGAGGACGATATGCAGTACAACCGTGATTTCACTGACCAATGGACCACCCAGGTGATGCGCTTTGCCCAAAGGGTGCCCAGCCTCGGCATCCCCTCGAAAACCCGCGGTGTGGTCGATCTCTACGATGCCTCGACCGACTGGATCCCGATCTATGACAAGTCGTCTCTGCCCGGGTTCTACATGGCCTGCGGCACCAGCGGCAACCAGTACAAGAACGCGCCCATCGCGGGCAAGATGATGGCCGCGCTGGTGCGTTATTGCGAGGAGGGTGGCGATCACGACACCGCGCCGCTGCAATTCGACCTGCCCTATATCGGGCGCAGCATCGACGTGGGCTTCTACTCGCGCAAGCGGCCCATCAACGACGAAAGCAGCTTTTCGGTGCTGGGTTAGCCCCCCAGCGGGACAAAGCGATAGCCGTCTTCGCCGCGCTCGACCCGGCCCATGCCGCCATCGGGCAGGTGATAGCCGATCATCGTCATCTGCTCGCTTGCCAGCCGGTCCATCAAGGCGACGCGCGTCGCGGCGCCCGCCGTGAGATCCTGGTCGGCGCCCGATGGCCAGTCGGGCCGGGCAAAGGCCAGGTGGTGGTTGCCGATGGCATCCCCCACCACCATCAGCGCCTCGGAGCCGGAGCGGATCTCGAACGACATATGCCCCGGTGTATGGCCATGGGTGGCCACCGCAGCGACCCCGGGCAGGATCTCGTCGCCATCCTCAAAGGTCTCGAGGTCTTCCAGTGCTTCCAGCCGCCGCGCTGCGCCCACCGCAAACGCGGCGCGATCGGCCCCGATCGCATCGATCGTCGCCGGGTCCAGCCAATAATCCCGTTCCGCCCGCCCGATCATGTGGCGGGCATTGGCAAAGAGCGGATCGTCGAAATCGTCCAACACCCCCCACAAATGGTCCGGGTGGGCATGGGTAAAGATCACGTCAGTGATGTCGTCGGGGGCCAGTCCGACCGCATCCAGCGCATCGACCAGCTGTCCCACGCTGTCCTGAAACGCGCTGCCGGATCCTGCGTCGAACAGCACATTGCGGCCCTCGACCTGCAACAGCGTCACATTGCAGTCCGGTTTCAGGATGTCGCCCTGCAAATCAAAACGCTCCAGCAGGGGGGGCAGGTCGACCTGCGGCACCGGCCCGAACATGAAAGACGCGGGCAGGGTCAGATAACCGTCCGACAGGCTGGTGATGCGCGCCGTCCCCATTTGCGTTTCGACAGCGGACCAGACCCGCAGCGGGGCCGCGGCGCTCAGCGCCAGGCCAGCGCCAAGGCGGGACATCAGGGTGCGGCGGGTCAGTATCATGGCAGGCTCCTTCAGATATTCTCGCATTCATTAACATGAATTTTATGGTCCGGCGATAGATTTCCAGCCCCGGCAGAAGGCAATTGACATACCTGAGTTAAAAAGTCAGATATAAGAGGCAAGCCACCGGATCTCCCGGCAGCCAAAAGCTCGTTCCGCAGTTCGGGAGACCGCCAGATGACCTTTCAGACCCCACCGACCCTTGCCGGATACGCCACGCCGGTCCTGCCGTCATACTCGGCCGAAGACCTGACAAAGGGCGGCAACCTTGCCCATATCCGGCTGGGCGATCAGCTCTACACCCTGCGCATCACCCGCGCGGGCAAGCTGATCCTGACCAAATGAGTTCCGAGATTCACCGGGGGGCCGCCGCCGTCGGGCACCTGGCCGACCTGCCCGCGCTCGAGGCCTCGGCGGTGCATTGCCTGCGCTTGTGGAGCGATGCGGCCGAAGGGCACGTGGCCCTGCCCGAAGGACGCTCGACCGAGCTGTTGAAGCAGATCTGCGGGCTTTGCGCGTCCTACGGACGGCGCCCTTTGATGCGGCATGGCCTTGGTTGCGCCTGTCTGGGCGCGGACGAGGCCTGCTTTGCCCATATGGTGGCCGCCGCCGCCACCGGCGCGCGCGAGGATGCGCTGATGCTGGCGGCCCTCATCGTCCGGCACGATCTGGCGCCTGCGCTGGTGGCGCTGAGTGAACAGCTGGGACTGGCGCTGCACCGTCGCCCGATGGTCACGACGGCGCAGAGTCGCACGTTAGAGAGCCGGGCAGGGCGTTTGCACTAGCCTGCTAGCAGCATCCGCAGCCCGCGTGATGATGATCGTGATCGCAGACCGGGGCAGGCGCCCAGTCGCCGACCTCGGCCAGCACCGTGCGCAGCGCCCACAGGATCATGTCCACATCCTCGGCCTCGATGGTCAGGGGCGGGCGAATCTTCAGGATATTGTCCTTGGGCCCTTCGCTGCCGATCAGGATGCGGTGGTCGCGCATCCGGTTCTTGACGTATCGGCAGATATCGGTCCCCTCGGATCCGTCCGGGTTGATCAGCTCGACCCCCAGGAACAGCCCCATGCCGCGCACATCGCCGACACAGCCGAATTCACCCTCCAGCGCGCGCAAACCGGTCATCAGCCGCTCGCCCATCAGGCGGGCGTTCTCCTGCAAGCCCTCGTCATCGACGATATCCAGCACCTCCTTGCCGATCCGGCAGGACAGGGTCGAGCCGCCAAAGGTCGAGAAGAACTCGATACCGTTGTCGAAACTTTCGGCGATCGCCTTCGTCGTCACCAACACCCCCAACGGATGCCCGTTGCCGATGGGCTTGCCCATCACCACGATATCGGGCTCGGCGCCCTGGTGTTCGAAACCGAAGTAGTATTCACCCAGCCGCCCCAGCCCGGTCTGCACCTCGTCTGCGATACACACCCCGCCCGCCGCGCGGATCTTGTCATAGACCGCAGCCAGATAGCCCTTGGGTGGAATGATCTGGCCGCCGACACTGGGAAAGGTCTCGGCGATGAAACCGGCCACGCCGTGGCCCTTATCATGCAACCGCGCGATGGCGGGATCGACAAGATCGGCGAATTTCCGGGCGCGCTCCGCATCGTCGCGTTTGAAACGGCCGCGATAGTCGTCGGCCACCTCGACCAGTTCGACCCAATCGGCCTGACCCACGCCGCCCGGCTTGTTGAACTTGTAGGCCGAGATGGCAATCGCGCCGGTGGTATTGCCGTGATACCCGTGATCGGGCGTCACCATGCCCATGTTGCCCGTATGCGCCCGCGCCAGCCGCAGCGCCAGCTCGTTGGCTTCGGTCCCCGAGTTAACGAAGAAACAGACCTCGAACCGCGCGGGCAGTTTCGACAGCACCTTTTCGGCGAAGGCCAGTTGCGCCGGATGCAGGTATCGGGTGTTCGAATTCATCCGCTTCAGCTGATCCGCCGCCACCGCCTGAATACGCGGATGCGCGTGCCCCACATGCGGGACGTTGTTATAGGCGTCCAGATAGGGGCGACCCCATTCGTCGAACAGGTGATGTTTCCAGCCGCGCAGCAGCATCACCGGATCGTCATAGGTAAGGCTCAGGTTGCCGCCGAAATGCGCCCGCCGTCCGGCCAGCACGGCGGCCTTGGCGGTGGGGCGATAGAACACCTTGTCATCGGGCAGGTTCAGCAGCGCCGCCGGGTTGGGGCAGACTGCGTGCCACAGGTCCATCTCGTCCGGGTCGCCGACACCGGGCCAGTCGGCCTCCATGCCTTGCGTCGTCAGCGCCAGCTGGAAATGCACATGCGGCGCCCAGCCGCCGTTCTGACTGGCATCGCCCAGCCGTGCAAAACCGGCGCCCTGCGCCACCGGATCGCCCGGTTTCAGCCGATCGCAGACCTCGGGGTCCAGATGTCCGTAAAGCGTATAGAACGCATCGCCCCGCGGTGTCTCGTGATGCAGGATCACGACGCCACCATAATCCAGATGCCCGGTCCGGTTCTCGACCACCTCGACCCGTCCGCTGAGCGGCGCGTAGAGCACGGTTCCGGCAGGCGCAAACACATCCACCGCCAGATGCACGGTGCGCCGGTCGCTGGCCTTCCACGGCCCCTTGCAGAAACCCGGCTCGGCATAGATCAGGCGCGGCTCGTTGTAATAACCCAGCCACAGGCCGGTGCCGAATTCCTCGCCCACGCGCGCGGCCTCTTCCAGCGGCATGTGGAACGGGTTCTGCGGCCAGGTTGAATTCTCGACCGAGAGAGAGCCCATCGGCGTCGCGCCCAGATCGGTGCCGAACATCTGCGCGAAACTGCCCCGGTGCGCGTCCAGATAGGCCTGCACCCGCTCGGCCCCATCGGTCACCGGCAAGCCGCAGGCCACCCGCAGCCGCGCCGCCATCAGCCCGCCATTGACCGAGGCGTTTTCCAGTAACCGCCAGGCCGGGGCCTGGCTGATCGTCACATAGGGGTCGTCCGGGTTTTCCGCCGCCATCAGGGTCGAGTTCACCACCGACACGGCCAGCCGCATCCGGAGCAGGGGCCAGATCAGATCGACCTCCTCCGCGCTCAGCCGGTTGGCCGCGTGATAACCGCGCACCAGCGCCGCCAAGGCGCGCTCGGGCTTTGGGTGGTCCAGCACCACATAGGCCCCGGCAATCGCCAGATCGCAGACGCGCGGCGCGGCGCACATGTCGCCCAGGTCGATCAGGCCCGAGACCTTGCGGGTCTCGTTCAGCCCACCCTCAACCAGGATGTTGTAATCGTTGACATCATTGTGGATCGCCTGCACCGGCAGGGCGGCCAGTTGGTCGCGCAGCCCGGAAGAATCTGCTGCAATCTTCTCCAACAGCGCCCGCCGCGTCGGATCAGCAATCGCCTGCAACTCGGCGCCGATCCAGCCCGCCTGCATCAGGTTCCATTTGAAATCCCGCGCCAGCCCGTCATGTTCGAACCCCTCCAGCGCCCGGTCGGTGGCACCCAGCACCCGACCCAGCTTTAGGATCAGATCCTCGGAATGCGGCAAGGCCCGCGCGTAACAGCGCCCCGGCAGCCGTTCCAAAAGCCAGACCCGGCGCGGCGCGCCCGTCTCATCCGCGATCTCGGGCAGCATGCCACCGTCCAGCGCGGCAAAGACCTTGGGAAAGGGCAGGCCGGGCGCGGCCTCGGCGATATGCTCCAGCGCCGCCACCTGCATCTCGACCAACCCGGCCTCGCATCCGGGCCGCATCACCTTCAGCACATAGTCCCGCCCGTTCCGGCCCCGGGCCAGAAAGTTCAGGTCATATTCGCCATCGAGCCGCTCCAGCGCCGCCTCGATCCCCCAATGCGTCCGCAGGGCCTCTGCCCAGAACTCCGTCAGCACCGCCGGTCTCCCATCACCTTCGTGCCGAGGCGGCCATTGCCCCCCGGTTCTTCATTTCGCCAAAAATACTCCGGGGGAGTCCCCGCAGGGGACGGGGGCAGCGCCCCCTTTGCCTCAGCCCAGCTTGCGCAACCGCGCCAGCAGGCTCGAGGTGTCCCAGCGCCCGCCGCCCATCTTTTGCACATCCTTGTAGAACTGGTCGACCAGCGCCGTAACCGGCAGGCTGGCGCCGGTCTCGTCGGCGGTGTCCAGGCAGATGCCCAGATCCTTGCGCATCCAGTCGACCGCAAAGCCATGGGTCCAGTGGTCGTCCAGCATGGTCTCGTACCGGTTGGCCATCTGCCAGCTGCCAGCGGCGCCCTGGCTGATCACCTCGACCACCGCGCGCCCGTCCAAACCGGCCTTCTCAGCGAAATGCAGCGATTCCGCGAGGCCCTGCACCAGACCCGCGATGGCGATCTGGTTGCACATCTTGGTGACTTGTCCGGCACCGCTCTCGCCGATGCGGCGGCAGATGCGGGCATAAGCGGCGATCACCGGTTCGGCGCGATCATACTCGGCCTGGTCGCCGCCGCACATCACCGACAGAACCCCGTTCTCGGCCCCGGCCTGACCGCCTGAGACAGGCGCGTCGACAAAGCTCGCGCCGCCCGCCTTGGCGGCGGCATAAAGTTCGCGGGTGACCTTGGCCGACACCGTCGTATGGTCGACAAACACGCTGCCCGCGGCCATGCCCGCCAGCGCGCCATCCGGCCCGTTGCAGACGCCGCGCAGATCGTCATCGTTGCCGACACAGGCCATCACGAATTCGGCGCCCTCGGCGGCCTCGCGCGGCGTCGCGGCCATCGCACCGCCATGCTGGGTCACCCATTTCTCCGACTTCGCCGCGGTGCGGTTATAGACGGTCACCTCATGACCGGCGGCCTTCAGGTGCCCCGCCATCGGATAGCCCATAACTCCCAGGCCAAGGAATGCAACTTTTGCCATGTCCGGATCCTCTCTGTTGCCCGGCGGCTCCCCCCGTCCGGGATATCCCCGAGAGACAAAGCAAAACGCAGGTCAAAGGGCAACCCCGCGCGTCAGCTTTCCCCGCCCAGATCGCGCAGGATCGGGCAATCGGGTCGCTGATCGCCCGCGCAGGCATCGACCAGTTCCGTCAGCGTCTCGCGCATGGCGATCAGATCGGCGAGTTTGGTCTCGATCCGGACCAGGTGATCGCGTGCCACCTGTTTGACATCGGCGCTGGCGCGGCTCTGATCCTCGTACAGTGCAAGCAGGGTGCGGCAGTCTTCGATGGTGAACCCCAGCGCCCGGGCCCGACCCAGGAAATTCAGCTTGTGCAGGTCCCGTTCACGGAACCTGCGGTATCCGTTCAGGTCGCGCTGCGGCGCGATCAGGCCGATATCCTCGTAATAGCGGATGGTCTTGGCCGGCAGGCCGCTGCGGGTCGCAACATCTCCGATGTTCATGCCAGTCTCCTCATTCCGCCGGGGCAGGGGTCGCTGCTGGGGTCTGGGTCGCGGCCTGCCGCGTGGCAGGCAACGCGGCCCGCACCCGCCGCAGACGCAAGGCGTTGGTGACGACAAAGACGCTCGACAAGGCCATCGCACCCGCCGCCAGCACTGGTGACAGCATCGGCCCGCCAAACGGATAGAGCACGCCTGCTGCCACCGGGATCAGCAGCACGTTATAGCCAAAGGCCCAGCCCAGGTTCTGGCGGATGTTGCCCATGGTGGCGCGGCTGACCTCCAGCGCGTTGGCCACCCCGCGCAAATCGCCCGACATCAGCACCACATCGGCGGCCTCGATGGCTACATCGGTGCCGGTGCCAACCGCAATGCCGGTATCGGCATGGGCCAAGGCGGGGGCGTCATTGATGCCGTCGCCGACAAAGGCCAGCGCGCCATGATCCCCCCGCAGCGCATCCAGCGCCGCGACCTTGCCTTCGGGCATCACCTCGGCGGTGACCGCGTCGATCCCCAGTTTCGCCGCCAGCGCCTGTGCCGTGCGAGTGTTGTCGCCGGTGATCATGGCAACCGTCAGCCCCATCTGGTGAAACCGCTCGATCGCCTCGGCCGTGCCGGGTTTCACCGGGTCCGAGACCGCCAGCACCGCCGCCGCACGCCCTCCGACCGAGGCATAAAGCGGTGTCTTGCCCTCGGCGGCCCAACCCGCCCCGATCTCGGCCAGCGGGCCCAGGTCGATACCTTCGCGGGCGAACAGCCGGTCGGCGCCGACCAGCACGTCCTGGCCCTCGACCACGGCGCGGGCGCCCAGCCCGGTCAGGCTCTGGAACCCGTCCACCGCAGGCACGCCGCCCTTGGCCGCGCGGGCAATGGCCGAGGCAATCGGGTGTTCCGAGTGCGCCTCGACCGCTGCCGCCAGACGCAGCACGCCATCACGGTCGAACCCTTGGGCAGGGGTCAGGTGGGTCAGTTCAGGCCGGCCCAGCGTCAGCGTGCCGGTCTTGTCAAAGGCGATGACGCGCGCCTCTTGCAGCCGTTGCAGCGCGTCGCCCTTGCGGAACAGCACGCCCAGTTCGGCGGCCCGGCCCGTGCCGACCATGATCGAGGTCGGGGTGGCAAGTCCCATGGCACAGGGACAGGCGATGATCAGCACCGCAACACCGGCGACAAGGGCATGACCCAGTGCGGGCGAGGGGCCAAAGGCCAGCCAGACCAACACGGTCAGCGCGGCGATCCCCATCACGATGGGGACAAACCACAGGGTGATCCGGTCCACCATAGACTGGATCGGCAGCTTGGCGCCCTGTGCCTGTTCCACCATGCGGATGATCTGGGCCAGCACCGTGTCGGCGCCCACCTTTTCGGCCCGCGCCCGCAGGGCACCTGCCGTGTTCACGGTGCCGCCCACCAGTGTATCGCCCGCCGCCTTGGCGACCGGCACCGGCTCGCCGGTAATCATGCTCTCGTCAACATGGCTTTGTCCGTCCTGCACCACCGCATCCGCCGGGATGCGTTCACCGGGTCGGATGATCAGTGTGTCGCCCGTTTGAATGTCGGCGATGTCAACCTCGACCGCCTGTCCATTACGCTCGACGCGCGCATGGCGGGGTTGCAGCCCCACCAGCGCCTCGATTGCGGCGCCAGTGCGCCCGCGCGCCCGCGCCTCCAGCCAGCGGCCCAGCAGGATCAGCACAACGATGACGGCGGCGGCCTCGAAATAGACATTGGCGGTTCCCGCAGGCAGCAGGCCGGGGGCAAAGGTTGCCACCACCGAGAAGCCATAGGCGGCCCCCGTGCCCAAAGCCACCAGCGCGTTCATGTCGGGTGCGCCGCGCAGCAGGGCGGGGATGCCCCGCGCATAGAACACGCGCCCCGGCCCGAACAGCAGAACGGTGGTCAGCGCGAACTGGATCAGCTGGCTGGTGTACATCCCGATCGTTCCCGCGATCCAATGGTGAAAGGCCGGGATCACATGGCCGCCCATCTCCAGCAGGAACACCGGCAGTGCCAGCGCGGCCGCAAACAGCGTACTGCGCTGCAACTCGGCGATTTCCGCCTGTGCGTGATCATGCGCCGGCGCATCATCCCCGGCCTCGGCATGCGGACGCGCGGCATATCCCGCCGCTGTCGATACCGCGGCCAGCGCGACCGGATCGGTCGCGCCCATGGCATAGGTCACCCGCGCGCTGCGATTGGCCAGGTTCACCTGCGCCTCGACCACGCCGGTTGCCGCGTTCAGCGCCCGCTCGACCCGGCCCACGCACGAGGCGCAGTTCAGCCCCTCGACATCCAGAACCGCCTCGGTCAGTTCCGCAGGATAGCCTGCCTTGGCGGCGGCCTGGGTCAGATCGGCCACCGGCCCCTCATGCGTGATTTGCGCCGTCCGGTTGGCGAAATTGACGCTCGCTTCGGCCACGCCCGGAACCGCCTGCAAGGCGCGTTCCACCCGGCCCACGCAGCCGGCACAGCTCATGCCGGTGATCTTCAGCGATGTGGTTTGTGCTGACATGCGACTCGTCCTTGTCCTCTGGTCACCCTCCAGATGGGGCTTCCAGTCACGGGAAGGTCAAGGGGTGTGCCGGAAAAAATCTCACCCGCGCCCGATATTGCGTTCCATCAGGCGCTGATAAAGACCCGGCGACAGCCGGTTGATCCACCAGGCCAGCTGTGCCACCCGACCCACCGGGATCATGTCACGCCCGCGGTCGAGGCCGTGTAGGATGGTGGCCGCCGCAGCCTCGGGCGTCATGTAATCCATCCCGTCGGTGGCAGACCCCGGCCGTGCGATGCCATCGGGCTGCGCCTCCGCATTGCCCAGATTGGTGGCCACAAACGAGGGAGCCGCGATCTGTACCCGCACGCCATGCGCGCGCTCCTCGGACCGCAACGATTTGAAAAACCCCTCCAGAGCGTGTTTCGACGCGGCATAGGATGTGCGGCTATAAAGCGGCGCAAACCCCGCCACAGAAGAGATCGCCAGATGGGTGCCGCGCGCCTGCCGCACCGGGTCGAGCAGGGCGCGGGTCATGTTCACGGCAGCGAAGTAGTTGATCTCGAACACCCGGCGGTGGCTGGCTTCGTCGCCATCGGCAAACAGGCCGATCTGAGTGATGCCCGCATTGTAGACAGCTAGGTCCACCCCTTGCGGGCCGACGGCAAGGGCGCAGGCCGCGGCCAGTTGACCGGGGTCGGTCAGGTCGCATTGAATGACCCGCTGGGTCTCGCCGGGCTCGATGGTCGAGATATCGCGGTCGAGCAGCGTTACATGCCAGCCGCGCGCTTGCAGCGCATCCGACAGCGCCCGACCCAGCCCGCCAGCTCCCCCTGAGATCACCGCGCGCTTCACAGCCCCGCCTCGCGCCGCCAGAGGTCGAAGACCTCGGCGCTGGTCAGCTCGGGCACATAGCCGAACACCTGTTTCAGCGCGTCATTGGCCAGCACCGGGCGGTATTGCAGGAAGCGCACCTGTTCGGGTCCATAGCGCGACAGGCCCAGCGGGCGCGCCAGCGCAAGTGCCGCCTTTACCGCCAGTGCAGGCAGACGCTGCACCGGCTTGCCCATGGCGCGTGCAAGGTCACTGACCCCCATCACCCCGTCGCCCGCAACGTTGTAGATACCCGCAGGTCCATCGCCCGCCGCCCGGGCCAGAATACGGGCCAGATCGCGGGTCCAGATAAAGACAAACGGGCTTTCCGACCCAAGCACCGCCAACAGACGGGGCTTGCGGAACAGGGCGGTGATCTGGTTCTCGGTCCCCTTGCCCAGAACCGTGCCCACGCGGAGCACCACCTGTTCCAGCTGAGGCGCATCCCGACGCGCCTCGGCCAACATCTCCTCAACCTGCCGTTTGTGATCGGCATAGGGGAACTCGGGGTTGCCGCGCAGTGGGTCGCTTTCGCGCAGCGGAACCGGATTGTCGGCATGGTATCCGTAAGCCGCGCCCGACGAGGTCACCACCAGCCGCCGCACCCCATGCGCCAGGCAGGCATCCAGAACCGCCCGTGTGCCGCCCACATCGACGCGATGCGCGACCTCGCGCGCCACACCCGGCGTCACGATAGAGGCGAGGTGGATCACCACATCCGGCCGCACCTTGGCAATGACCCGGTCAGGATCACCCCCCGTCACATCCATCTTGAAATAGACCGCCCCCTCGGGCAGCGGATCGGGCCGCGCAAGATCGGTGGCAAAGACCTGCTGGCCCGACAGTTCGGCCAACAGCGCCTGTCCCACCATGCCCGCCGCGCCGGTGATCAGGATGCGGCTCATCGCCTGGCCTCGGTTCGCGACATGAGCATGGCCAGCCCAAGGCCCGAGATCGCGTGCCAGATCCCCCAGAAGGCCGCCGCCACTGCCATGCCGCCCAGCCCCTGAAAAAAGGCAAAGATCAACACCAGTCCAAGGCCCGAGTTCTGGATACCGGTTTCAATCGTCACCGCGCGCCGGTCATAAGGGGACAGCCGGGTCAGAGTGGCCACAACCCAGCCGCCCCCCAGGGCCAGGGCATTGTGAACGATCACAAGCCCGGCGACAGCTCCGGCGAAACTCAGGAAGAACCCCCAGTTCGCAGCCAGAGCGAGTATGATGAACGCGATGAATATCCCCATCGAGATCAGTTGCAGAGGCCGCCGAAGCCGCGCGGTCAGCGAGGGGCGGCGCATGTTCAGCACAACCCCCAGGATCAGCGGCAGGATCAGCATCAGCCCAACGGTGATGGCGATCTGCACCGGGTCGATACGGGTCTCTTGCAGGATGGCGCGGGTGGGCGGATACAGGCTCCCCCACAGCGCGATATTGGCGGGGGTCATGATAATGGCGCCAACGGTGGCGAAGGCAGTCATCGACACCGACAGCGCCGCATTGCCACCCGCCCGATGGGTGATGAAGTTCGAGATATTGCCGCCCGGACAAGCCGCCACCAGAATGAGGCCCAGCGCGATGGACGGGCGCGGCGTGGTCACCCAGACCAGCGCGAACGTCAGCACCGGCAGCACCACGAATTGCGAGAAGAGCCCCACCAGCACCGGTTTCGGCCCGCGCGACAGGCGGCGGAAATCCTCGACCGTCAGGTCGATGGCGATGGAGAACATCACCACCGCCAGAATCGCGTTCAGCAGCATCAGCGAGGCTGGCGAGAAATTCAGCAGGATATCGTCGATGCCGGTCATGCCCGCGCCTCCCTCAGCCGTTTGATCCAGCCGGTGACCGCGCCGCGATAGGTGGCCTTGTCCACGTAATAGGCCATGCGCGCCAGCTTGAGGTAGTTCATGCCGCCGGTCGCCCGTTCGAACCCTGCCGCCTTGGCCGCTTTAAGCTCTGTCGCCGCTGCGCTGCCCCTGCGCAACCCAGTGATATAGCGGGCCACCATCTCGGCCTGTTCATGCCGGCCCTGCCAGCCCAGCCCGCTGGCCTCGACCATACCCAGAACAAAGAGGTCGTCGCGCTCGGGATGCATCGCATTGAGGTAAAGATGCGGCGCATCGCCCTGCCAGTTCAGCAGGTCGCGGTCGATGAACGGGTAATGCAGCTTGTATCCGGTGGCGGCGAGGATCATATCGTACTCCTCCTTGCTGCCGTCGGTGAAGTGTACAAAACGGTCATTCAGCCGCTCGATGTCGGTACGAATCCGCAAATCTCCGTGTCCGGCGTGGTACAAAACCAGCGAGTTGACCACCGGGTGGCTTTCGTAAAGCTGGTAGTCGGGCTTGGGAAATCCATATTTCTGCGGATCGCCCACGAACCATTTCAGGATCATCCCGTCGACCCGCCGTTTCAGCCACATCGGCAGCTTGATCATGCCGCCCAGCGTATCGGCTGGTTTGCCAAAGACATATTTCGGTACAAAATAGTATCCGCGCCGCATCGACAGGTCGCACATCACCCCGTGATGGATCGCATCCACCGCGATGTCACAGCCGGAATTGCCCGCGCCCACGATCAGCACCCGCTTGCCGTCGAATTGCGAGGGATGCCGGTAGGTCGAGGAATGGATCAGTTCGCCGTCAAATTTTCCCTTGAATTCCGGCATGTTGGGTTCTGACAGCGTGCCATTGGCGATCATCACCCCGGCATAGGTGCTCGCCTGCTCCCCCTCTGCGTCGCGCCATGTGACACGCCATCCGTCACCCGGCCCACCCAGCGGCTCACACCGCAGCACCTCGGCCCCGAACCGGTAATGCTCGCGCAGCCCGAAATGGTCGGCAAAGGAGTTGAAGTACCGCTTCAGCTCCCGGTGCGAGGGGTATTCGGCAACCCCATCCTCCATCGGGAAATCGGCGAATTCGGTCATCCGCTTGGAGGAGATCAGATGCGCGGTGTCGTACATGGTCGAGCGCGGCCCGTCGATGTCCCAAAGCCCGCCCACATCCGAATGCAGCTCGAACCCGTCAAAGGCGATGCCCTGTTCCAGCATCACCTTTGCCATGGCCAGCCCCATCGGACCTGCCCCGATCAGGGCAAATCTGTCGCGCGTTTCGGTCATCTGTATCCTCCCGTTGTTCTTAAGTTGAACGACTGTTCAAAATAAGGCAAGATAATTTGCAAAAGGGATGTTTGTTTTGGAAAAACAACGGCAAAGGGCGCCATCGGCGCGATCCTTGCAGACACGGGCGCGTATTCTGGATGCGGCGGAGCAGCTCTTTGCCGCGCGCGGCTTCGAGGGCGCGTCGATTCGCGACATCGCCAAAGCGGCGGGGGTGCAGGGCGGGCTGGTGGCCCATCACGGTGGCAGCAAGGAAGAGCTGTTTCACCTGATCGTCGCGCGCCGTGCGGGGGAATTGTCGCGCCTCCGCATAGATGCGCTGGAGGCCGCCCGCGCTCGCGGTCCGCTCGATCTGGCGTGCATCCTCGACTGTTTCATTCGGCCTTACGTGGAGCTGGCGCAGGGGGGGGACCCGCATTGGGTCGCTTATGGCCGGTTGGTGGCGCATGTCTCGGCCGACCCGCGTTGGCACGATCTGGCGGCCGAATGTTTCGACCCGACCGCACAGCGCTTCATTGCCGAGATTGCGGCCCTGTTCCCCGGTGCCGCACCGGGCACCGTCGCCGCAGGCCAGGTCTATGCGGTATCGGCCATGCTGGCGCATGTGCATTCGGCCTGGCGGATTGGCGCGCTCAGCCCCGGCAGCGATGCGGTCGGACTGGACCGGCTGATCGCATTCTGCACGGCGGGCGTTTATGCGATCCTGACCTCGGACGGGTAACCGCGCCGGATTACAAAGGACTGCCTTCGCGCATCTTCGCCTGTTCCGAAGGGGTTGGCGTGTGGTTAAAGACAAAGGCGGTGCGACAGGCCTCCTCGCCCCCCAGCTCCTCGATCCGGCGCCGCTGATCGGCAAAGGCGCGGGCATTGACCGCGTCCGGATCGCAGATCGCTCGCAGGCGCCGCTCGCCTTCGGCCAGGGCGGCCGCAATCGCGGGGTCGTTTACCCCCTCCCTCGCGCGATTGACCAGTTCATGCGGGTCCGAGGCCAGATCGAATAGCTGCGGCGGGTGGCCAACGTAATGGACATATTTCCAGTCCCGCCACCGGACCATGAAGGATCCGGTTTTTGACCCGCCATCGTGGTATTCGCTGAACCCGGTCCGGTCGGGGTCATAGGGCGAATTGGCCAGCTTGCGCAGCGATATGCCGGGTTGGCCCGCATTTCCGGCGTCATCGGCAAGACCACACACATCCCGCGCGGTAGCGGCGATATCGGTCAGGTTGCTGCATGTTGCCACCTTTTGGCCGGCGGGTATGCCCGGCCCGGCTGCGATCATCGGCACGCCGGCGCTGGCCTCGTACATCACCTGCTTGGTCCAGAAGCCCTGATCGCCCATCATGTCGCCGTGGTCGGAGACATAGACCACGACCGTGTTCTCTAGCTGCCCGCTGGCCTTTAGCGCCGCGATCACGCGGCCAATGCAGTGGTCCATGAAGGAGGTCAGGCCGTAATAGGCGGCCTTGGCCTCGCGCATCTTCTGTTCGTCGAAATAGTCGTCGTAATTGTAAAATGCGCCGATGTTGCGCAGCTCGGCATGGTCGGGCAGGCCCGCGCCATACCCCACCGGCAGGTCCATGGCGGCGGGATCGTACAGATTGTACCATTCCTCCGGACAGGTCAGCGGATAATGCGGACTGACCAGCGAAACGAACGCAACCCAGGGCTGGCCGCGCCGGGCCGGATCGGCAAGCCAGACCTCGGCTGCTGCCGTAATGTCCAGATCGTAATCTGTATATGTACTGGACCCGATACCGACATCGGCGGCCAGCTCCGCCGCCGAGTCATAGGGCGGCGGATTGTCCCGCAGCAGGCCAACGGCCCAGCCGACACCGCCAACGACATGCATCGGCAGGATTTCCGCGGAAAACCCGTTGTCGTCCTCGGCCGAGCGGAAATGCAGCTTGCCGATGGACACGACCTCGCGCCCGGTATCGCGCAGCTGGCGCATCCAACTGCGGGGCTGACCTGCGTAAGGCGTGGCGCTGTCCCAGTGACCGGTCTTGTGCACCCAGTCGCCGGTCGCCAGTGCGGCGCGGGTGGGTACGCACATGGGAGAGGGCGTATAGGCCGCCGCGAACATCGTTCCCCGCGCCGCCAGGGCATCGAGGTTCGGGGTCTTGACGATCGTATGACCGGCGCAACCCATGACATCCTTGCGGTGTTCGTCGGAAATCAGAACCAGGAAATTCAGGGCACGGGACATGTCTTTGCTCCATCGGCTAGACCCCTATCCTTGACCGGTTGTCCGGCTTGCGCTGGCCCGTTTGCGACGCATCGGGTGGTTGCGACGGTTGTTGCCGCATTCAAAAACCGGCATAACTTTCCAAGCACGACGGGAAGGGGAGAGGCCGGATGCAGAAACGGAAACTGGGGCGGAACGGGCCCGAGATCTCGGCGCTTGGTTTCGGGGCCATGTCGTTCACGAACTTCTATGGGCCGACGACCGAACAGGACAGTCATGCCGTTCTCGATCTGGCGATAGAGGCCGGTGTTACCCATCTGGATACGGCAAATGTCTATGGCATGGGCCGATCGGAGGAGGTGATCGGCAGTTATTTCAAGAAAAACCCGGGCGCGCGCGATCATTTCGTGATCGCCACAAAGGCGACGATCACTCGGGATGCGGAGGGCAAGCGCAAGTTTGACAACTCCCAGACCCATCTCGAAGCCGAACTGGACAAGTCGCTGCAACGTCTGGGCGTGGACTGTGTCGACCTGTTTTATGCACATCGCCGCGACCCGTCGATGAGCATCGAGGAAGCCACAGGAAACCTGTCGCGACTGGTCGAAGCGGGCAAGGCCCGTGCTATCGGCTTTTCCGAGATTGCGCCCTCGTCGTTGCGCCGGGCGGTTGCGGTGCATCCGGTGGCGGCGGTGCAATCGGAATACTCGCTGTCGACCCGTTTTCCCGATCTTGGCCTGGTGCAGACCACCGCCGAATTGGGGGTGGCGATGGTCGCCTTCTCGCCGGTGGGGCGGTCGTTTCTCACAGATACGCCGCTGTCGCTCGATGCGGTGCAATCGCTGGACTTCCTGCGCCCGAACCCCCGGTTCAACGAACCGAATTACTCGGCCAACATCGCCCTGACCGACAGGTTCCGGGCGCTTGCTGCCGAGATGGGCATACCGGCGGCGGGGCTGGCCATTGCCTGGCTTCTGCACCGCGGCGACCATGTCATCCCAATCCCCGGCACGCGGTCGGTTGAGCATTTCAAGGAGCTTTTGACCGGCACCGAACGGGTTCTCAGCGATGAAGACATGGCCCGGATCGAGGCCGTCCTGCCGGTCGGCTGGGCCCATGGCGACCGTTACAGCGACGAACAATGGGTTGGACCCGAGCGATATTGCTGAGCGGGTCAAGTCAGGCTTGCCTTTCGGGCTGCATCGGCATATACCGCGCGACGTCGACAAGGCGAAGTGAGCCATAGAAAAAAGAGACGAGCAGGGTCGGGAACACCGGCCCTCTTTGTTTTATGGCAAGAAAAGCGCGACGCCTGACCAATCCGTTCCGCTCAAGGCGGGCATGAATCAAGACCGGCGGAGACAACCGCTCGGCCAGAAAAACGTAGATAGTTAGGAAAACGACGCCACATGGCAAACACAATGGAAGAGTTTGAAGCGCTCCTTAACGAAAGCTTCGAGATGGACACCCCCGAAGAGGGTTCGGTTGTCAAAGGCAAGGTCATCGCGATCGAAGCGGGCCAGGCCATTATCGATGTCGGCTACAAGATGGAAGGCCGCGTCGATCTGAAAGAATTCGCAAACCCTGGCGAAGCTCCCGAGATTGCCGTCGGTGACGAGGTCGAAGTTTACCTGCGCGCCGCCGAGAACGCCCGTGGCGAAGCCGTCATCTCGCGCGAGATGGCCCGCCGCGAGGAAGCTTGGGACCGTCTGGAAAAAGCCTATGCCGACGATCAGCGCGTCGAAGGCGCGATCTTTGGCCGCGTCAAAGGTGGCTTTACCGTCGATCTGGGCGGTGCCGTGGCCTTCCTGCCCGGTTCGCAGGTCGATGTGCGCCCCGTGCGCGACGCCGGCCCGCTGATGGGTCTCAAGCAGCCCTTCCAGATCCTGAAAATGGACCGTCGCCGTGGCAACATCGTTGTGTCGCGCCGCGCCATCCTGGAAGAAAGCCGCGCCGAACAGCGCGCCGAGGTTATCGGCAACCTGACCGAAGGTCAGACCGTCGATGGCGTGGTCAAGAACATCACCGAGTACGGTGCGTTTGTTGACTTGGGCGGTGTGGACGGCCTGCTGCACGTGACCGACATGGCATGGCGCCGGGTGAACCACCCCAACGAGATCCTGAACATCGGCGAGACCGTCAAGGTCCAGGTGATCAAGATCAACAAGGACACCCACCGTATCAGCCTGGGCATGAAGCAGCTGCAAGAAGATCCGTGGGATCTGGTTGGTGCCAAGTATCCGCTGGAATCGGTGCATACGGGCCGCGTGACCAACATCACCGACTACGGCGCGTTCGTCGAGCTGGAGCCGGGTGTCGAAGGTCTGGTGCACGTCTCGGAAATGTCCTGGACCAAGAAGAACGTCCACCCCGGCAAGATCGTTTCGACCAGCCAGGAAGTGGAAGTCATGGTTCTGGAAATCGACGGCGCCAAGCGTCGCGTTTCGCTGGGCCTCAAGCAGACCATGCGCAACCCGTGGGAAGTCTTTGCCGAGACCCATCCCGAGGGCACCGAGGTCGAAGGCGAAGTAAAGAACATCACCGAATTCGGTCTGTTCATCGGCCTTCCCGGCGACATCGACGGCATGGTTCACCTCTCGGACCTCAGCTGGGACGAGCGGGGCGAGGACGCGATCCAGAACTATCGCAAGGGCGACATGGTCAAGGCAGTGGTCTCCGAAGTCGACATCGACAAGGAGCGCATCTCGCTCTCGATCAAGGCGCTGGGCGGCGACAAGTTCGCCGAAGCCGTTGGCGGCGTGAAGCGCGGCTCGGTCATCACCGTGAACGTGACCGCGATCGAAGATGGCGGCATCGAGGTGGAATACGAAGGCATGAAATCCTTCATCCGCCGTTCGGATCTGTCG
Source organism: Ruegeria marisflavi (assembly GCF_025673445.1). Lineage (NCBI taxonomy): Bacteria > Pseudomonadati > Pseudomonadota > Alphaproteobacteria > Rhodobacterales > Roseobacteraceae > Ruegeria > Ruegeria marisflavi. Next base: position 131,886 of record NZ_JAOVQN010000006.1, on the reverse strand, counting down.
CGCGACCGTGCCGATCAGCGCCCCGAGCGTTTCTCGGTCGGTGACAAGGTCGATGTCCGTGTGACCAACGTGGACAGCAAGACCCGTCGTCTGGGCCTGTCGATCAAGGCGCGCGAGATCGCAGAAGAGAAGGAAGCCGTGGAACAGTACGGCTCGTCCGATTCGGGCGCATCGCTGGGCGATATCCTGGGTGCCGCGCTGAAAGGCGACAAGTAAGTCCACCCTGACTGCCAAATGACAAAGAGCCCCGCAGGTGCGATCCTGCGGGGCTTTTCGTTTCGCTGTGGTCGCTCGGCGCCGTCCTATCCAAAGATCGACCAGCCCGTCTCGCGCGCCAGATGCTCCGCGGCAAGGGTTCCAAGGGCAGAGTTTCCGTGCTGGTTCAGCCCCGGGGACCAAACCGCAACGGACGCCCTGCCCGGTGCGATGACCAGAATCCCGCCACCGACACCGCTCTTGCCGGGAAGACCCACGCGATAGCCGAAATCGCCCGACCCGTCATTGTGCCCGCAAGTCAGCATCAAGGCATTGATGCGGCGCACGCTGTCGCGTGAGATCAGATTGGGTGTGCCCGGGCCACCGACAAGGAAACGTCCCGCCATGGCCAGTTGCCGCACCGTCATTTCGATCGCGCATTGATGGAAGTAAGTGCCGCAGGTCAGTTCTGGGCTGTTCACGAAATTGCCATGCGCGGCGAGGAAATACGCCAGCGCCATGTTGCGCTGGCCATGTTCGGTTTCGGACCGCGCCACCGCCTCGTCGATATGGATATGCTCGTCATCGGCGGCGGCACGCACAAAGCGCAATATCTCCCCCAGAACTTCGCGCGGCTGGTGGCCGGCGAGAATGGCGTCGGTGACCACCAGCGCACCGGCATTGATGAAGGGAATGCGCGGGATCCCTTCCTCATGCTCAAGCTGAAGGATGGAATTGAACGGCAGGCCCGATGGTTCCCGTCCAACCCGATGCCAAAGCCGGTCACCCAACCGGCCGAGCGCCAGGGCAAGCGTAAAGACCTTGGAAACCGACTGGATGGAGAACGGCGTGTCTGCGTTCCCCGCGGCAAAGCAGCGGCCGTCGGCCAGGGCTAATGAGATGCCAAACTGATCGAGGTCGACCGAGGCGAGTTCGGGGATGTAATCGGCGACCCGGCCCTTGTCAGGGGCGGTCCGCATCCTCGCAACGATACCCTCCAGAAGGGTGGTGAATTCCATGGTAGGGGCCTTCTCCGGGCCGGTTTCAACGTCAGGTCATAGCCGTATCCTCTTGCCGTGGCAAAATGGAAGTTCCTGCAAAGTTCTGGTTGGGTGGTGCACCCCGCTGCCTGATCCGGGTGATCCGAATCAAGCGCTTTCGCACTTGCGGCAATTGGTCCGCGAAGCAATCTGACCCGGGCTGTCGATCGGTATTCAGGCCCAAACGTTCTGGTGGTTGGCCGGTTTGTTGCCGGTTATTTGCCTCCAATGTCGAAATATGGCTTTGTGGAGACCGGTAACCTGTTTCCGCAGAACGGTTTTCTGCCTATAGTTCCAAAAAGAAAAGAGACGACCTTTGGCGTTGGGAGGGCCAGGCGCATGATCCGATCGGAACTGATCCAGATGATTGCCGACGAGAACCCGCATCTCTATCAGCGGGATGTCGAGCGGATCGTAAACACCGTTTTTGAAGAGGTCACCGATGCGATGGCTCGCGGCGACCGGGTGGAACTGCGCGGATTTGGCGCTTTTTCGGTCAAGAAGCGGGACGCGCGCATTGGTCGCAATCCCAGAACCGGCGATACAGTCGATGTAGAGGAAAAGCACGTGCCGTTCTTCAAGACCGGCAAGCTGCTCAGGGATCGTCTGAACGGAAAAGCCTGAACTCATGATGCGTTACATTCGCTACGCCTTTCTCGGAACACTTGGAATCATTCTGGTTTCGGTGTCGCTGGCCAATCGCCAGGTGGTAACATTGCAATTGCTGCCCGAGGATCTGGCCCACCTGCTTGGCTTCAACTTCGCACTGACATTGCCGCTGTTTCTGGTGGTGCTCGGCGGCATCGCCGCCGGTGTCGTCATCGGGTTCGTCTGGGAATGGCTGCGAGAGCACAAGCATCGGCGCACGGCGGATGTCAAACACCGCGAAGTGCGCAAGCTTGAGCGGGAGGTGAAGTCGCTGAAACAGAAGCAGAGCGGCGACAAGGACGATATTCTGGCGCTTCTCGATGATGTAGCCTGACGACGGATGCCTTCTGACATCTCGGTCAAGATCTGCGGGTTGTCCGAACCCGCCCATGTCGACGCGGCGGTTGAGGCCGGGGCGCGCTATGTGGGTTTTGTGTTTTTTCCCAAATCGCCAAGGCATCTGGATCTGCGCCGAGCGATCGACCTGGCGGTAGGCGTTCCTGGCGGCGTGGCCAAGGTGGCACTGACGGTGAACGCCTCGGACGCGGAACTGGACGCCATCGTCGATTCGGTACCGCTGGACATGTTGCAACTGCACGGCAAGGAGACACCCGGCAGGGTGACGGAAATCAAGACGCGCTACGGTCTGCCGGTGATGAAAGCCATCGGAATTGCCGAGGCGTCGGATCTGGCGCAGATCGACCTCTATTCGGACGTTGCCGATCAGTTGCTGATCGACGCCAAACCGCCCCGAGGGGCGGAGTTGCCCGGCGGGAACGGGCTGGCCTTTGACTGGCGCTTGCTGGCCGGGCGGAAGTACTGGCGCAAGCCTTGGATGCTGGCCGGAGGCTTGACCCCGGAGAATGTTGCGGAGGCGATCCATCTGACCGGGGCACGACAGGTCGACGTCTCTTCTGGCGTCGAGACAGCACCGGGGATCAAGGATTCTGGGTTGATCCAGGCGTTTCTAGCGGCTGTAAAAGCAGAGTAATCGTTTTTTTGCCGAGATTCTCGCAGGGTGTCGGTCTGAATTGCGCCTTGCCGCCCCAGACCCCGGAACAATGGTTTGACCATCTGTTCACTGCCAAATCGGCCCGCGCTGGCAGCGTGGTGCGTCGCAAAGTGCGCGACATGGAACGATGGGTCGGGCGCGATGCGTTTCTGACCGAGATCAAGCGCCGTGGCTTTTCCCCCTGTCGATAAAGCCGGGCAGGTGAACGTATTCTGCAATGCCGAACCGGTTCGCTTGATCACCGCGTCAGAACAAGCTTTCATGAAAGTCTGACCGCTTTACCTTTGAGCGTTGTCCCGTTAGTGCTGAACCGCGATACAAGGGAGCACGCCATGGCCAACGACCTTTTCAATTCCTTTATGTCCGGGCCTGACGAACAGGGCCGGTTTGGCATTTTCGGAGGGCGCTTTGTCAGCGAAACACTGATGCCGCTGATCTTGTCGCTGGAAGAGGAATACGAGAAGGCTAAGACCGACCCAAGTTTTTGGGCGGAGATGGATGATCTCTGGGCCAATTATGTGGGTCGACCATCGCCGCTCTATTTTGCCCAGCGTCTGACGGAACATTTGGGCGGCGCCAAGGTCTATATGAAGCGGGATGAGCTGAACCATACCGGCGCGCACAAGATCAACAACGTGCTGGGCCAGATCATCCTGGCGCGCCGAATGGGCAAGACCCGGATCATCGCCGAAACCGGTGCTGGACAGCATGGTGTGGCGACCGCGACGGTCTGCGCCAAGTTTGGCCTGAAATGTGTGGTCTACATGGGTGCCCATGACGTGCGCCGCCAGGCGCCAAACGTGTTCCGCATGCGTTTGCTCGGTGCCGAGGTGATCCCGGTCACCTCGGGACGGGGCACGCTCAAGGATGCTATGAATGACGCGCTGCGCGACTGGGTGACCAATGTCCGCGACACGTTCTACTGCATCGGCACGGTTGCGGGCCCGCACCCCTATCCGGCGATGGTGCGCGATTTCCAGTCGATCATTGGCAAGGAAGCCAAGGAACAGATGATGAAAGCCGAGGGCCGTCTGCCTGACACCATCATCGCGGCCATCGGTGGTGGATCGAACGCCATGGGCCTGTTCTATCCCTTCCTTGACGACAAATCGGTCAACATCATTGGGGTCGAAGCCGGCGGCAAGGGCGTCAACGAGAAGATGGAGCATTGCGCTTCGCTGACCGGTGGGCGCCCGGGCGTGCTGCATGGCAACCGGACCTATCTGCTACAGGACGACGATGGTCAGATCCTCGAAGGGTATTCGATCTCGGCGGGGCTCGACTATCCAGGTATCGGGCCCGAGCATTCTTGGCTGCACGAGGTCGGCCGCGCAAAATACGTTTCGATCACCGATAAAGAAGCGTTGGAGGCGTTCCAGCTTTGCTGCGCGACCGAGGGGATCATCCCGGCGCTTGAACCCAGCCATGCCCTCGCTCATGTAATGAAGATCGCACCTGAATTGCCCAAGGATCACATCATCATCATGAACATGTGTGGCCGGGGTGACAAAGACATCTTTACCGTGGCCAAGTTCCTGGGCTTTGACATGTCCGACACCGAAGGGCGCGATGCGGACGACTGAGTCGCGCTTTCCAGGCGCATATTGGCGAGCGGTTTTGACCCCGCCAGGATAAACCAAAGGGTTACGACAGCGGCTGTTGGGGCCGCTGTTTTCGTTCTCAGGGTCAGTATTCTTGGAGGCACTTTCTTCGAACGCATTGATAAAAAATGAAAACATTTGTTTATTTCCTGCAGTTCGCCCTGTTGCTGCCTTTCTAAACAGCAGACCCATTTCAACGTCGCGCCAGGCGTGCAGCCTGACCTCTTCCGGTTGGTTTCCAACGGCATGCATTGGTGACGGAGGTATAAAATGCGAAAGACGATGACATCCAGGGTTGCGATTTTGGCCGGGGCAATCCTTGTCGGCGGGCTGGTTGGTCTGGCCGAGGCAAGTGTGGTGCAGACCGACATGATTGCACCTAACCAAACTGGCCTGACCGCCGCGGCTGCGGAAACCGCGGTCGGGAGCTTTGCGCTTGCAAGTCGTGAGGACGACGGGCGCGGCCGGGGTCGTGGACGTGGCGCGGATGATGGTCCGGGTCACGATGCGGGTGACGACCATGGTGGAGGTGGAGCAGATGATGGTCCGGACCACGATGCAGGGGATGACCATGGCGGGCGCGGACGTGGGGCGGATGACGGTCCAGACCACGAAGCGGGGGATGACCACGGCGGGCGCGGGCGTGGCGCCGATGATGGCCCGGGTCATGACGCGGGCGATGATCATGGTGGGCATGGGGATGACGGCCCAGGCGACGATGATTGACAGACCGGGGGTTGCCATGACCCTTGGAAGCGGCAAGCTGGCCGCAGCTCCTGCCCTGACCCGGGCAGGAGCATTGTTGACCGGGTAAGCAAATGCATCGCAGAAGCTTTATCATGTCGGTTTTCGCGTTGCCTCTCGGGGCCGGTGCGGCCGAGGCGCAATCGGCGACGGATGCCATCACCCGGCAGCTCAGGGCGCAGGGTTACAGGTCAATCGAGGTCAGCCGAACGCTGCTTGGACGCGCGCGCATCGTCGCGCGGCGGCCGGGCGAGCAGCGAGAGATCATCGTCAATCCGCGCACTGGCGAGATTTTGCGGGATTACTGGCAGAGTGGCAAAACCTCCACTGGTGGGGGTTTGCTCGACCGGTCGTCGGAAACCGAGACGGAGACTGAGACCGAGACAGAGGATGACGGGGGCCAGGGCCGGGGGCGTGGTCGTGGCCGAGGTGGCGAGGATTCGAGTTCCGGGTCGGGCTCTGATGGCGAGGACGGAGGCGACGACGGCGGGAACAGCGGTCACGGCGGTGATGACGGTAACAGCGGCTCGGGCAGTGACGGTGATGATTGACCGAGTACACACCATCGACGGTCGGATGGAAAGCACATGAAGGGCGCTGGGATCCTGTTGGCGATAGCCCTGGTGCAGACGGTGTGTGCCGTCTTCTTCGTGTCCGATATTCTGCTGACGGTGATCGGGCTGCGTACCACCCCGATCAGTTGGCAGACCCGCGAGTTGCTGGAAATAGGGGCGGCGGTTGGCCTGCTTCTAGGAGTAGTCCTGGGCTGGCTGGCGCTCAGCCGGACCTGGCGCCGGGCGCGCCGGGCCGAGGCAAAGCTACGCGCGGCATCGGGCGCGTTCATGGAGTTGCTGGATGAAAGGTTCGACGACTGGGGTCTGACGGCGGCCGAACGGGACGTGGCGCTCTTTGCGATAAAGGGGTGCAGCCTTCAGGAAATCGGGGCTTTGCGCAATACGTCAGAAGGGACAGTCAAGGCGCAGACCAACGCGATCTATCGCAAGGCGGGCGTGTCGGGGCGGCCGCAGCTGCTGGGCCTGTTCATCGAGTATCTGATGGCGGGTGACCTGGTGCCGGAGCAAAAGGACAAGGATCAGTCGCGCCGGACCGCGTGACGTTCCAGAACCTCCAACGGGACAACCTCCAGCGCGCGTCTGTGGGTCGCCTCCAGATGCACCTGCGGGCCGCAGCCCTCGTCGGCGGCTTGCATGAAACGAGCCGCACACAGGCACCAGCGGTCGCCGGGTTTTAGCCCGGCAAAGTCGAACTCGGGCCGGGGTGTGCTCAGGTCGTTGCCCACATATTTGGAATAGGCCAGAAACTCGGCCGTCATCACCGCACAGACGGTATGGCTGCCTCGATCCTGCAAGCAGGTATTGCAATGCCCGTCGCGGAAAAATCCGGTAACAGGATTGGTCGAGCAGGACGCCAGCGCCCCGCCCAGAACATTGAGACTCGGGTCGGGTATCATGATCCGATCCTAGAGGTTTTCCGCGATCTTGCGGAACATTTCTATGTTGGCCTCGTTCACGCCCTTGCCGCGAAAGCCGCGATCAGCACCGGTGGTGACGATCACAACCCCGCGCGGCTGGTCGAAATAGATGTATTGGCCATAAACGCCACGGGCTAGGAACTCGCCCGGACCGGCACCCACCGGGATCCACCATTGATAGCCATAGCCAATCTTGTCTGGGGCCGTCGGGGCGCTGGCGGTGGTCGAGGCGGTGAGCCAATCCGCCGGCACCACCTGTTTGCCGCCATAAGCGCCGTTCTGAATGATCATCTGGCCGAACCGGGCATAGTCTCGGGTGGTGAAATTGAGCCCGCCCAGCACAAACGCGACGCCAGCACCGTCGGTGATGCAATAGCCGTCGCGTTCCAGCCCCAGCGGCGCGATGATCTTTTCCGCCAGCAAGTCGGTCACGCTGCGCCCCGTAGCGCCACGGATCACCATGCCGATCACATGGGTGTCGATCGAGACGTATTGCCAGGTCTCGCCCGGGGCGGCGAAACTTTCGGTAAAGCTGGCGGCGAAATCGTCCAGCGTGCCGCCCAAGGCCACCACCCGACCCATCCGGTTGATGTCGGAATTCTTGTCGAAATAATCCTCGTCAAAGGTGACGCCGCTGGCCATGTTCAGCACGTTGCGGATGCTCGCGGGCTCATAGGCGCTGCCCTTGAGCTGGGGGGCGTATTTCACAACCGGATCGTCGATCGAGGCGATGGCGCCCTCGTCCAGCAACACCCCGAACAAGGCCGATATGTAACTCTTGGCAATCGACCAGGAGATCCGACGATCGTCCGGGCCGGTGCCCAGAAAATACTCCTCATAGCGGATCTGGCCGTTCTTGAGGATCAGCAGAGAGGTCACTGCGCGATCCTCAATCCAGTCTGCTCCGCCTGACGGCAGTTCAAAGGGTTCCCCGAAAGGCAGATCAGAGGTTGGCAGCGGCCCGCGCGGTACGGATGCGGTCAGAAACGCGGCGTCCATATGCGAGAAGTTATCGACGATCTTTTCAGCGGAGAACAGCGAGTTCACCGCCAGAAGCCGGGTGATCTCCTCGCGCTTCCAGAAGCCGACGACAGCGGCCGCCAGTACCAGTGCAAGCAGAATGCGCCCCAACCATTTGCCGAATGTTCTCATCGTTTTCTCCCGCGCGTTTTACAGCACAGAGTGGCGACGCCGTCGCCATACGGCAACACCTACGTGGCGGCAGCCGTCACTTGAACCGGTCGACCAGTTTCTGAAGCGGGCTGCGATTGTCCACGGGGGCGGGGCCTGGGTCTTCCGCTTTGATGGTCTTGGCCTCGGTCTGCCGCTCTGTTCCGGTCGAGGATCTGGGCGGAGCGGTGCGCAGGGCAACGGCGTTCATGAACCGGGCGCCGTCATCGGCGGCAAGGGCGGCCGCTCCGTCCGAAATACCGCGCAGTACGTTTTCAAGCCAGTCCTCGTCGGCACGGGCAAAATCGTGCAGGACGTAGCCTGCGACGGCTTCCTTGCGGCCGGGATGGCCGATACCCAGCCTGACACGATCATACGCCGCGCCGATATGGTCGTGGATCGACCGCAGCCCGTTATGGCCCGCATGACCTCCGCCCGCCTTCACCCGCACCTTGCCCGGTGCCAGGTCCAGTTCGTCATGCAGCACGGTCACATCGGTGCTGTCGAGCTTGTAGAACCGCATCGCCTCGCCCACCGACTGCCCAGAGCGGTTCATGAATGTCTCGGGCTTCAAAAGCAGAACTTTCTCGGTGCCCAGGCGACCTTCGGAAATCTGCCCCTGGAACTTTGTTTTCCAGGGGGCGAACCCGTGGTCCTCGGCAATCCGGTCCACGGCCATAAAGCCGATGTTGTGCCGGTTGCGGGCATATTTTGCGCCCGGATTTCCCAGTCCGACGAACAGTCGCATGTCGGGCCTCTTGCTTTGCCTGTGGTGGGTTCTTCTTGCCGCCTGTGAACCAAAAAGGCCAGATGTTGCCGGGGCACGGCAAATGAAAAAGGCGGGGCCTCATATGCCCCGCCTTCGTTTCTGTTGACGCCTGCGAAGATTACTCCTCGGTTTCGCCGTCCTCGTCTTGCCCTTCCTCTTCATCCGAAGAGGCGGCCAGACCCGACGGGGCCGAGATATTGGCGATCACAAAGTCGCGGTCGATCGTCGGCTTCACGCCTTCGGGCAGGTCGACCATCGAGATGGTGACGACATCGCCGATGTTCAGGCCGGTCAGGTCCACGGTGATCTTTTCCGGAATGTCACCGGCGGTAACTTCCAGTTCGACTTCGGGACGAACCACGGTCAAAACGCCACCGCGCTTGATGCCGGGTGCCGCTGCGTGGTTAATGAAATCAACGTGGATGAACAGGTTGATCCGGCTGGTGCGGCGCAGGCGCATCAGGTCCAGGTGGGTCGGCAGGTCCTTGACGACATCGCGCTGCACATTGCGGCAGATCACGCGCACGTCTTCGTGGCCTTCGACCTTGAGGTTGAACAACTGCGACTTGAAACGGCCTGCTTTCAGCATCTTCAGCAGTCTGTTGAACGGGATGTTGATCGGCAGCGGGTCGTTGTCGCCACCGTAAACGATCCCCGGAACCATGCCGTCGCGGCGCGCCTGACGAGCGGCGCCCTTGCCTGTCCCCGTCCGTTCCAGAGCTACGAGATCAGTAATCTCTCCAGCCATGTTGGTATCTCCAATGTTAGGGCGGGGCTCCTCCAAGGCTGTAGCCCCGCGTGAAGCCGCGCTCTTACAGCGGATCCCGTCGAAAGGAAAGGGGGGATTTGCCCAAATTCCTCCTGATTGCCGGATCAGGCCCAGCGGCCGCCGAAATCTTCGGGCACCAGCAGGTTGTGACGGCCGAGATTGGCCACGTTCTTTTCGCCGCACAGCGCCATGGTGGTGTCCAGCTCCTTGTGGATCACCTCTAGCGCGGTGGATACACCCTTTTGCCCCATGGCGCCCAGACCATAGACAAAGGCGCGCCCGATCATGGTGCCCTTGGCCCCCAGTGCCAGCGCCTTGAGCACGTCCTGACCCGAGCGGATGCCGCTGTCCAGATGCACCTCGATATCGCCGCCCACTGCGTCCATGATTTCGGGCAGGACCCGGATCGAACTCAGCGCGCCATCAAGCTGCCGGCCACCGTGGTTTGACACCACGATAGCATCGGCGCCCAACTTGACTGCCATCTTGGCGTCCTCGGCATCCAGGATGCCTTTCAGAATTACCTTGCCGTCCCATTGCTCCATCAGCTTGGCGACCTTGCCCCAGTCGAGCGTCGGGTCGAACTGTTCAGCCGTCCAGGCACCCAGGTTGGCGGTGTCGGACACACCCTGCACATGGCCCACGATATTGCCGAAGTTGCGCCGCTTGGCGCCCAGCATCTCGATCCCCCAGGCCCATTTCGTCATCAGGTTGGCGATGGTTCTGGGTGTCAGTTTCGGCGGGGCGGACAGGCCGTTCTTCAGGTCCTTGTGGCGCTGGCCCAGGATTTGCAGGTCAAGCGTTATCACCAATGCCGAGCATTTCGCGGCCTTGGCCCGCTGAATCAGACGGCTGGTATAGTCGGTGTCGCGCATGGTGTAGAGCTGGAACCAGAATGGGCGGCCCGTGGCCTCGGCGACCTCCTCGATCGAGTTGATCGACATGGTCGAGAGCGTAAAGGGCACACCAAATTCATTGGCGGCGTGGGCGGCTTTGATCTCACCATCCGCATGCTGCATGCCCGTCAGCCCCACGGGCGCCAGCGCCACCGGCATCGCCACGTCCTGTCCTACCATCTGGCTGGCGGTCGAGCGGCCCGACATGTCCACCGCCACCCGCTGGCGCAGGCGGATCAGGTCGAAGTCAGAAGAGTTCTCGCGAAAGGTCTGCTCGGTCCAGCTGCCGCTCTCGGCATAGTCGTAGAACATGCGCGGCACGCGGCGTTCGTATATCCGCTTGAGGTCTTCGATATTGGTAATGACGGCCATGTGCAGTTCCTCGAAATTGGTTAGTTTTGTTTACCAATCATTTCATCGCTTGGCAATCCGCCCCGACCGCGACACTGTGCCCCTGACGATCAAGCTTGGGCAAGTGGCATGACAAAGTATTGGGAGGATTTTCCCGTTGGCTTCCGCTACGAATCGGAGCCTTGGGAGATGACCGGCGAAGAGATCATGGATTTCGCGCGCAAATGGGACCCACAGCCGTTCCATATCGACCCCGAGGCGGCCAAAGACGGACCCTTCGGTGGCATCATCGCCAGCGGCTGGCACACGCTCGTCACCGCGTTCGAGCGCTGGTATGCCTCTGGCCTCTGGGCAGAGGCCTCGATGGGTTCGCCGGGTATGACCGATGTAAAGTGGGTGGTGCCCGTGCGCCCGGGCGACATGCTGCGCGTCGTGGCGACGGTTACCGAAAGCATGGCGTCGCGATCGCGACCCGACCGGGGCCGGATCACGGTGCTCAGCGAGATCTACAATCAGGATGGCCAGAAGGTCGCCGAATACTCGGGCTTCAACATCCTACGGCGTCGGCCCTGACGGTCAGGCGCTGTGCGCGCCGTCCGCCAGGGTTTTGACAAAGGCCAGCACCTCGGCCACCGGCTTGCCCGCGCCGATTTGGGCCACGATGGCCGAACCGACAACGGCGCCGTCGGCAACGCTGGCGATGGCGCGTGATTTCTCGGGCGTGTTGATGCCGAACCCCACGATCACCGGCAGATCGGTCGCAGCCTTGATCCTGGCTACTTCGGGGCCGACATCGGTCGCCTGCGCCTCGGCCGACCCGGTGATCCCGGTGATCGACACGTAATAGACAAAGCCCGAGGTGTTTTGCAGCACGCGCGGCAGGCGCTTGTCGTCGGTCGTCGGCGTCGCCAGACGGATAAAGTTCAGCCCGGCCGCCTGTGCGGGCAGACACAACTCGGCGTCTTCCTCGGGCGGCAGGTCCACCACGATCAGCCCGTCGATCCCGGCGGCCTTGGCATCTGCCAGGAACCGGTCGACGCCGCGGCTGTAGATCGGGTTGTAATAGCCCATCATCACGATGGGAGTGATGTCATCGGTCTTGCGGAACTCGGTCGCCAGATCCAGCGTCCGCTGCAAGGTCATGCCACCATCCAGCGCCCGCTGACCCGCCAGCTGGATGGTCGGGCCGTCCGCCATCGGGTCGGTAAAGGGCAGGCCCAGTTCGATGATATCCACACCCGCGCCGGGCAGGCCCTTGACCAGCTCCAGCGAGGTATCGAAATCCGGATCCCCTGCCATCACATAAGAGACAAAGGCCTTTTTGCCTTGGGCTTTCAACTCGGCGAATTTGGCATCGATACGGGTCATCGGGCGTCCTTGCGTTCTGCTATCGGCCCGATGTGCAGAAAACCGCTCGGAAAATCAATCCCACACCCGCGAGACGGATCAGAAAGAGCGGTGAAACCGCAGCAGGACCGTGTTGACGCCGGGGTTGAACTCGGACACCGAGGCGTTCGACTTGTGCGTGATCGCCAGCGACACGGCATCACCATTGTTGAATCGATAGCCCACGCCCAGAAGGCTGCGGACCTCGAACTGGCTGCCCAGTGTGTTGCTGTCTTCGCCTTCAAAGTAGACGCCGGGTAGAACGCTCGCCTCGATGAACCAGTTGCGATCAAACGCATATTCTCCCGAAACACCCCCACCCAGATGAAAATCGCCGTTGCTGTGAAGTGTGGCCGCTGCCGCCAAACGGGCACTGAATCGGCCGCGTTCCCAGAACGGCTTGTGCTGGTACTCCAGTGACAGGACGGCCTGATCCTCTGACCGTTCATATTGGAAATCTGCGTACCCCGTTCCAAGGATCAGGGATTGCGCATGGAGCGGAGCGGCACAGCAGGTTGCCAGCAGAGCGATGTGTGCGAAAAATTTCATGGCGGCCTTCGATCGGGAATGTTGCTTCCGCCCTCAAATGGTGTACCGACCTGTAAACCCGCAAGGCATCCAGGTTTCACGATTGCTCGACGTTTCGTGAGCGCGCCGCCGTGTGGTTTGGCCACATGGCTTGCGCATTTGCCCGCTCCCGCCTAGAAGGCCCCGTCGGATGGCATCAGGAGACGGTCATGGGTTTCAAAATGGGTATCGTGGGTCTGCCGAACGTGGGCAAATCGACCCTGTTCAACGCATTGACCCGCACCGCAGCGGCGCAGGCGGCAAACTTCCCCTTTTGCACCATCGAGCCCAATGTGGGCGAGGTGGGCGTGCCCGATGCCCGGCTGGACAAGCTGGCCGCGATTGCCAAGTCGAAACAGATCATCCCGACCCGCATGACATTTGTGGACATCGCCGGTCTGGTCAAAGGCGCCTCCAAGGGCGAGGGGCTGGGCAACCAGTTCCTGGCCAACATCCGCGAGGTCGACGCCATCGCCCATGTGCTGCGCTGTTTCGAGGATGGCGATGTGACCCATGTCGAGGGCCGCGTCGACCCGGTGGCCGATGCCGAGACCATCGAGACCGAATTGATGCTCGCCGATCTGGAAAGTATCGAGAAGCGTCGCGCCAATCTGGTGCGCAAGCTCAAGGGCAATGACAAGGACGCGCAACAGCAGGACCGGCTGCTGGCCATGGCGCAAACCGCGCTGGAAGAGGGCAAGCCCGCCCGCGTGGTCGAAGTCAGCGACGAAGACGCAAAGGCGTGGAAGATGCTGCAACTGTTGACCACCAAGCCGGTGCTCTATGTCTGCAACGTGGGCGAGGCCGAGGCGGCCGAGGGCAACGCCCATTCAGCCCGCGTCGCCGAAATGGCTGCCGCTCAGGGCAACAGCCACGTGATCATCTCGGCCCAGATCGAGGAAGAAATCAGCCAGCTCGAAGATGACGAAGCCGCCATGTTCCTCGAAGAGATGGGGTTGGAAGAGGCCGGACTCGACCGGCTGATCAAGGCGGGCTATGCGCTGTTGCACCTGGAAACCTATTTCACCGTCGGCCCGAAAGAGGCGCGCGCCTGGACCATCCGTCAGGGCACCGCTGCGCCGCAGGCCGCGGGGGTGATCCATGGTGATTTCGAAAAGGGCTTCATTCGCGCCGAAACCATCGCCTATGACGACTATATCGCTTGTAACGGCGAGCAGGGCGCCAAAGAGGCTGGCAAGATGCGGTCCGAAGGCAAAAGCTACATCGTCAAGGATGGCGACGTACTGCACTTCCTGTTCAACACCTGATCCTTGAGGCCGCCCAACCGGCGCTTGACCGAATCCGCGACTATGTTAGCGTGCTAACGAGTTTCTCGTTTCGCGGAGGGCGCCATGTCGGGCAAGCTTGTGATTACCAATATTGGCCTGTTGCTGTCGGGCAAGATGGAAGAGCCGATCTATGACGGCGATTGCGTCATCGCCATCGACGGGCGGATCTCGGATTGGGGATACGAGGCCGATCTGGACACCGAAGGCGCCGACACGCTGATCGACGCCAATGGCGTCGCCCTGGCGCCGGGCCTGATCGACAGCCATGTCCACCCGGTGGTGGGCGACTATACCCCGCGCCAGCAGCAGCTCCACTGGATCGACAGCACCCTGCATGGCGGCGTGACCACGCTGATTTCTGCGGGCGAGGTGCATATGCCGGGCCGTCCCAAGGATATCGTCGGCCTCAAGGCGATGGCGATCGCGGCACAGCGCTGGTACGAGAATTTCCGCCCCTCGGGTGTCAAGGTGATGGCCGGCGCCCCGGTGATCGAGCACGGTATGGTCGAGCAGGATTTCAAGGAACTGGCTGATGCCGGGGTGAAGCTGCTGGGCGAGGTCGGTCTGGGCACCGTCAAGGACGGCAAGACCGCTCGTCAGATGGTCGATTGGGCGCGCAAATACGGCATCCAGTCCACCATTCATACCGGTGGCCCCTCGATCCCGGGATCGGGCCTGATAGACGCCGACATGGTGTTGGAAACCGGTACTGACGTGATCGGCCATATCAACGGCGGCCATTCGGCGTTGCCGGACGATCAGATCATGTGCCTGTGCGAAAGCTGCACCGCCGGGCTTGAGATCGTGCATAACGGCAACGAGCGCGCGGCGCTTTTGACGCTGAACACCGCGCGCGAGTTGAAGCAGATGGACCGGATCATTCTGGGCACCGATGGGCCTGCGGGCTCGGGCGTGCAGCCGCTGGGCATCCTGCGGATGGTGGCGATACTGTCGGCGCTGGGCAATGTCCCGGCCGAGATCGCGTTCTGCTTTGCCAACGGCAACACCGCCCGTCAGCGCGAGCTGGATACCGGCCTGCTGGAACGGGGCTATGCCGCCGATTTCGTGCTGATGGATCAGGCGCAGCATGCGCCGGGCAAGACCATTCTTGAATCGGTGCAGTTGGGTAACCTGCCCGGCGTCGGCATGACTGTGATCGACGGGGTGGTGCGCAGTGAACGCAGCCGCAATACCCCGCCCGCAACCCGCTTGCCCCGGATCGTCAGCTAGGGCAGAACCTGCCCTGACGTCACCGGCAGGGAAAGGGCAGGAAATATGAGCGCACCGTTGCAAGGGCTGAAAGTGGTCGAACTGGCCCGTATTCTGGCGGGGCCGTGGATTGGCCAGACCCTGGCCGATTTGGGCGCCGAAGTGCTCAAGATCGAAAGCCCCGAGGGTGACGACACCCGCAAATGGGGCCCCCCTTTCATCGAGCGCGAGGGCGACCGCTCGGCCGCCTATTTCCATGGCGCCAACCGGGGCAAGACCTCGATCGCGCTGGATTTCGGGGATGCGGGGGACCGCGACAAACTGCTCGACCTGATCCGCGAGGCGGATGTACTGATCGAGAATTTCAAGGTCGGCGGGCTTAAGAAATTCGGCCTCGACTATGACAGCGTCAAAGAGGTCAATCCGCGCCTTGTCTACTGCTCGGTCACCGGGTTCGGACAGGATGGCCCCTATGCTCATCGGGCGGGCTATGACTTTCTGATCCAGGGCATGAGCGGCATCATGGACCTGACCGGCGATCCGGCGGGCGAGCCGCAAAAGATCGGCGTTGCCTTTGCCGATATCTTTACCGGGCTTTACGGCGTCATCGGCATTCAGGCGGCATTGGCCGAACGCGAGCGCTCGGGCCTTGGCCAGCATGTGGATCTCAGCCTGCTCGACTGCATGACCGGGGTGCTGGCCAACCAGGCGATGAACTTTCTCGCTTCGGGGCAATGCCCGACGCGGCTGGGCAATGCCCATCCCAATATCGTGCCCTATCAGGTGTTTCCGGTGGCCGATGGCCATATCATCATCGCCTGCGGCAATGACCGGCAGTATGGCACGCTCTGCACCATCCTCGGGGTGGCCGAACTGATCAATGACCCACGCTTTGCCACCAATCCCGACCGGGTCGCACATCGAACAGAGATGACCGAGCAGCTCACCGCAGCCTGCCTGAAATGGACCAAAGCCGACCTTCTGGAAGCACTGGAAAAGGGCGGCGTACCGGGTGGGCCGATCAATTCGGTGGCCGAGGCGCTGGCCGACCCGCAGATCGCCCATCGCGGCATGCGGATCGACCCCGAGGGCGTGCCGGGGCTGCGCACACCGATCCGGTTTTCGCGTTCCGAACTTGTGTTGGATCGGGCCTCGCCGAAGAAGCCCGCCCGGTCATGAGATCTTCTGCAAGAGCCGGATCAGGTTGCGCTGCTCGGCCGGGCTGAGCGGCGCCAGCGTCTCTTCGGTAATCCGCGCGCCCACCTCTTTCATGCGCGCGACCAGCGCTTCGCCTTCAGGCGACAGCGAAATCAGCGTCCGGCGCTTGTCGTCGGGGTCGGGCTCTGTCAGCGTAAACCCCTTTTGCCGCAGCCGGTCGACCACGCCCTTGATGGTGGCGACATCCATCGCCGCCAGCCGTCCCAGCCGGTTTTGAGAACATTTGCCATGCTCTGACAGGCGGACCAGCGCGGCGAACTGGGTGGCGGTCAACCCTTCGACGGCATGAGTCTGAAAGATCGCCGCGTGGCGCTGGCTGGCCAGACGCAGGATGTAGCCCACCTGATCGTCAAGCAGGTAGGGTCCGCTGTCATGGTCTGCCTTGTCGTCCATCTGTTCTTCTCTCCGGTCAGTACCGCGCCCGCAAAGGTGCGCGTCTCTCGCCCAATGGCCAGTCACACGGCAAGGTATTTGGTTGAAATCTCTGGATTCGCATCCAGGTCCGAAAACTTCCCCTCGTACCGCATCGTCCCCTTTTCGATGATATAGGCCCGGTCCGACACCTCGCGCGCAAAATGCAGGTTCTGTTCCGAGATCAGCACCGACAGCCCCTCGCGTTTGAGCTCTGAAATCACGTTGGCCATCTGCTCGACGATTACCGGGGCGATGCCTTCGCTGGGTTCATCCAGCAGCACCAGCGAGGGGTTGCCCATCAGCGTCCGCGCGATGGTCAGCATCTGTTGTTCCCCGCCCGACAGTTGCTTGCCCAGGTTGCGCCGCCGTTCCGCGAGGTTCGGGAACAGTTGGAACAGATGTTCGGTGGTCCATTGCGGGGCGCCCTCGCGGGCGGGGCGGCGGCCCACTTCCAGGTTTTCCTCTACCGTCAGTTCCCCAAAGATGCGCCTGTCTTCGGGTACGTATCCGATGCCCGCACGGCAGATGGTGTGGGACGCTCGTCCTCTGATCTCTTGCCCGTCGTGGCGAATGCTGCCGCCGGTCTGGCGCACCAGACCCATCACCGATTTCATCGTGGTGGACTTGCCCGCACCGTTGCGACCCAAGAGCGCCACCACCTCGTTGTCGCCCAGTGTCAGCGACACGCCGTTCAGGATCTGCGCGCGCCCGTAGCGGGCGGTCAGGCCGTCGATCTCAAGCATTGCCGCGCTCCTTCTCGAACAGGCGACCACCGCCCAGATAGACCTCTTGCACCAGCGGGTTAGAGCGGATTTCGGCACCCGTGCCTTCGGCGATCAACCGGCCGCGATTGAGCACCAGAATGCGGTGGGCATGGGCGAACACCACGTCCATGTCATGTTCGGTAAAGACCACCGAGACCTTGCCGCGTGCCACAATATCCGCCGTCAGCCCCATTAGCGCCACGCGCTCGGACGGGGCCATTCCGGCGGTGGGTTCGTCCATCAACAAGAGCGCCGGCTCATGCGCCAGCGCAATCGCCAGTTCCAGCCGCTTCAAGTCGCCATAGGCCAGTTCCGAACAGGGCCGGTCCGCCTGTTCGCGCATCGACACCAGATCGAGCAGCGCCATCGCCTCGTCCAGATACATCCGCGTCGCCCGCGAAAACAGGTCATAGACCTGGCGGTGATGCGAGATCAGCGCCATCTGCACATTCTCCCGCACCGTCATCGACAAAAAGGTCGCGGTGATCTGAAAGGTGCGCCCGACCCCCAGCCGCCAGATCCGGCGCGGCGGGGTGCCGATCAACTCGCGCCCGTTCAGTTTGACCGAACCCGCGCTGGGCGGCAGATAGCCGTTGAGCATGTTGAAACAGGTGGTCTTGCCCGCGCCATTGGGGCCGATCAGGGCGAGGAACTCTCCCTGTCGCAACTCAAAGCTGACATCGTCGACCGCCTGCACCCCACCAAAGGCCTTGGATAGGCCGCGTACCTCAAGAACCGGGGTCATGCCGCATCCCTCCGCACCAGCTGGATCAGCCGCCGGACCCCGCCCGCGATCCCGTCAGGCGCCAGCAGGACCACGGTCAGGATGATGCCGCCAAAGATGAAGCGCCAATAGTCGAGCCGGCTGACCCAATCCTCGATCAGCACCATCGCCATGGCGCCATAGACCGGCCCCGCCAGCGCATGGATGCCGCCCAGAAGGACCATGATCAGCCCGTCGATACTGTGCCCGATGCTGAGCGCGTCGGGAAAGACCGAGCCCTTGGAGAACACGAACACGACGCCCGCCAGCCCCGCCAGCGTTCCGGCCAGCGTAAAGCCCATCCATTGATGAAACCTTGTGTCGATGCCAATGGCCTCGGCCCGGATACGGCTGTCGCGCACCCCGCGCAGGGTATAGCCAAAGGGCGAATGCGCCACGCGCCTCAGCAGCCAGATCCCGCCCAGGCACAAGACCAGCGCCAGATAGAAATAGACCCGGTCGGACGAGGCCCATTCGGCGGGCCAGACGCCCAGAATGCCGTCGTCACCGCCGGTGACATCCTGCCACTGAAAGGTGACGCCCCACAGGATCTGTGCCGCAGCCATGGTCAGCATGGCGAGGTAGACGCCGGACAGGCGTACGCAGAACCAGCCAAAGAAGAGCGCCGCCAGCGCCGCCGCCACCGGCCCCAGCGCCATGGCGGGCAACATGCCCCAGCCCAGCATCTTGACCGCCATCGCGGCGGCATAGGCGCCGACGCCGAAATAGGCCGCATGCCCGAAACTGACCATGCCGCCGATGCCCATCATGAAATGCAGGGACACCGCAAAGAGGGTCGCCACCATGACATCGACCAGCAGGATGGTGGTGAAATCCGACACAACCGCCGGGCTGAAAGCGAGCATCGCCACCAGCGCCAGCAGCACCATGGTCGATCTCTGGTCGAGCAGGCGCAGCGGCTGTTCCGGCTCTTCCGCGCCGCCATGCTCGCTGCCGGGGCGGCCGAACAGCCCATAGGGCCGCACGATAAGCACCGCCGCCATCACGACAAAGGGCAGCACGATGGAGACCTGCGGAAAGATCAGGATGGCAAAGGCATTGAGGACCGAGATCAGCACAGCGGCGACAAAGGCGCCCGTGACGCTGCCCATGCCGCCGATCACCACCACCACAAAGGCCTCGCCGATGATCGACAGGTCCATTTGCAGCGACACCGCCTCGCGCGGGATTTGCAATGCGCCACCCAGCCCGGCCAGGGCCGAGCCCAGCACGAAGGCGGCCGAGAACAGCCAGGCCTGATTGACGCCCAAGGCGCCCACCATCTCGCGGTCTTGCGTGGCCGCGCGCACCAGCACGCCCCAGCGGGTGCGGTGGAATACCAGCCAGATCGCCGCCAGCACGGCGGGGCCGATGGCGATCAGGGCAAGGTCGTATTCGGGGATCGGTTCACCCATCAGGCGCACCGCGCGGTCGAGGCCGGGCGCGCGTGGACCCAACAGGTCCTCGGCCCCCCAGATCGCCAGCGTCGCGTCTTGTACAATCAGCACGACGCCAAACGTGGCGACCAGCTGGAACAGTTCCGGCGCCCGGTAGATGCGGCGCAGGATCGTCATCTCGACCACCAGCCCGATGCCGCCTACCAGCACCGCCGCCGCCAGCACGCTGAACCAGTAGCCCGGTATGCCGCCCTGAAGCGTGGTGACCAGCGTATAGGCCAGATAGGCCCCCAGCATGTAGAACGAGCCATGGGCGAAATTCACGATCCGGGTCACGCCGAAGATGATCGACAGGCCCGACGCGATCAGGAACAGCGAGGACGCGTTCGCCAGTCCCGTCAGCAATTGTGCGAGATAAAAGCCCATCAGGCCGGTCTTCCTCTGGTCAGGTCAGGGTCCCGAGGGGCGCGTGGCCCCTCGGGTTTCAGGGCGTTATTCCGCCGGGCGCAGCTTGGCTGCCTCTTCCTCCGACGGCAGATAGGTCGCGCCATCAGCATAGGTCCAATCCACCATCTTGGGCTGGCCATCGACCAGCGCGGTCTTGCCCACATAGGCGCCCATGGTCGATTGGTGGTCGGCGGCGCGGAACATGAACGGGCCGGTCGGGCTGCTGGTCACTTCCAGACCTTCCATCGCGGCGAGCAGGGCGTCGGTGTCGGTCGAGCCTGCCTTGGTGATCGCCGCCGCAATCGACAGGACCGAGTTATAGCCCACGATCGAGCCGGTCTTGGGCGCCTCGTCGAACTTGGCCATATAGGCCTCGGCGAATGCCTTGTGCTCCGGCGTGTCGATGTCGGTCGAGGGGTAGCCGGTGACGATCCAGCCATTAGGCGTCTCGCCCTGAAGCGGCTCCAGGTATTCCGGCTCGCCGGTCAAGAGCGATACCACAGGGCGGTCGTCGAACAGGTAACGCAACGAGCCTTCGCGCACGAACTTGGCCAGGTCGCCGCCGAAGGTCACGTTGTAGATCGCATCGGGCTTGGCCGCCTCAAGCGCACGCACGGTGGGGCCGGCGTCGATCTTGAAGACAGGCGGCCACTGTTCCTCTACAAATTCCACATCGGGGCGCAGGCGCGTCAATTCCGCCTTGAAGGCCGCGACCGCGTCCTGACCATAGGCATAGTTGGGCGCCACGGTGGCCCATTTCACCGCTTCCAGCTTGGCCGCCTGTTCGGCCAGCATCGCGGCCTGCATATGGGTCGAGGGCCGCAGGCGATAGGTGTACTTGTTGCCCTTGGACCAGACGATGGCATCGGACAGCGGTTCCGAGGCCAGGAACAGCACCTGTTTCTGCTTGGCGAAATCCGACACCGCCAGCCCGATATTGGACAGGAAAGTGCCAAAGATCATCACCGCGCCTTCCTTGGCGATCAGTTCTTCGGCGATGCGGATGGCGGTGGCCGGGTCGCCGGTGTCGTCGCGGCTGACCACGACCAGCTCCTTGCCCAGCACGCCGCCACCGGCGTTGATCTGTTCAATGGCCAGTTCCCAGCCCTTCTTGTAGGGCTCGGTAAAGGCGGGCAGGCGGGTATAGCTGTTCACCTCGCCCAGCACGATGGTTTCGGCGGCGCGGGCCAGTTGTGGCGACAGTGCCGCCAGCGGCAATGCGGCCAGAGCGCCCAGAACGGTACGTCTGATCAGTGTCATTTCAGTCCTCCTGTTGATCTGATAAGTGCGGCCGGTTGCTCCGACTTCTGCAAGTTTGATCGATGAAAGTAAATTGGTTTCAGTATGTTAGCGCAACCCATCCTTGCCTTCGGCCTCGGCATGGGTCAGACCGCCGACGCGTGGCAGGGGTCGGCCGCTGTCGGTCACGGCCACCGCGACCATGATTTCATTGGCGCGCGGCGCATCGTTCAGACGCACTTCGATCCCGTCGAAATGGCTGCGGACATAGGCCGCGTCCTTGTGGCCCAGCGGCACATCCAGCACCTGTCCAGGGCTGCCCATCTTCTTGGACGAGGGCACCAGCGCCGCGCCTTTTTCCACCGCCTTGCGCAGGGGCGCGCCCAGCTTTGGGTGCAGGATGGCGGCGGCGTGTTCCAGCTCGCCATTCTCGCCGACCATGGCGGATTTTCCATAGCTTTCAGCCTGTTCCGGGCGGATCCCCAGCGCCTGAACGCAGCGTTCGCCCAACAGCGCGCCAAGCTCGGCGCCGGTGTCCATCAGCTCTGTCAGGTCATCGACATAGCGCCCGGCAAACGGGTTCTCGATCACCGCTACGGCCACCGCCTTGCGGGTGGGCGGGTCGATCTGGCGGCCCGCTTCGATCCGGGTTTCTTCAATGATTACAGCGATCTTGCGGATCTTGGTCATCTCAGTCCGTCCTCTCCCTTGATCTGCCAGGCCTCGAGCCCGCCCGAGCGTGAATGCACCCGTGGGCCGGTGGTCATGACCAGCATCAGCGCCATCTCGTCGGCGCGCGGCGCGTCGTTGCAGCCGACCTCCATACTGTCGAAATGACTGCGCACATAGGCCGCGTTGATATGGGTGATCGGGACGTCGAGCCGTGCCCCTAAGCCACTGACTTTCTTGGCAGAAGGGACGATCGCGTTGGCCTTGCCCAGCAGCTGCCGCATGGCGTAGCCACCCGGTGCGTGCCAGAGCGCGCCGTGTTCCAGCTCACCCGCCTCGCCGATCAGGGCGCCCTTGCCATAGCCCTGGATGTTGTCGGGGCCGCCCAGCATGTCCAGGAGTTGCTGCGCCATGCTCAGGCCCAGCGGTTTCAGGTCTTCCATAAAGGGTTGGATATCAACAACATAACGCCCGGCGAACGGGTTCTTGATGATCGTCATGACCGAAGCCCGGCGCAGCGGCGTTTCCGCCACCGGCCCGCCTTCGTGATAGATTTCCTCCAGCGCAGACACGGTCTTGCGCACAATGACGTCAGGCATGTTCAAGGGTCTCCCGGTGAATTGGGGCTATCGGTTGCCGCGCGCCCGCCGTGGCGGTGTATCCGCGCAGGTACAGGTGGGCGGCATGGATTCTGTCCGTTTTGTACAGGGATTCGGCCAGCGATTGACCGTTTTGTACAGCGGTTTCCGCCTCACTTTCGGTGAGCGGACCGCAGTTCGTGACCACCAGCCTGTCGCCCAGATCGCTGTCGTCCTTCACCGTGTTGGCAGGTGCGCGGTGGATCGCCGGGTGGCCGGGCAGGTCGGTCGCATTGGCGATGAGCGTTGCCGACGCGTCGGCGGCGGCGGCGCTGCGGGCGAGTACCGTGACGCTCTCGGCAATGCCGAGGCTGAGGCTGCGTCCGCCCAGACCCGAGGTGGCGATGCCGCCGACCCCGTCGGTGGCACCGACCGAGATGCGGCCAAGGTCGCGCCCGTCGGGCGTGGCCATGGCGAGGGTGAATCGGGCGTCGCCTGACAGGTGCAGCGCGATGTCGCCGCCGTTGTTCACATAGGCACGGGTCAGCGGCGTGGAGGAGAGCATTGCGGCCAGCACCTCGTCGGCGACAGCCCCGGCAACGGCGGCCATTCGGGTGAGGCGCAAAGCCAACAGCGGGCGGCAGGCGGCGTCCATGCGCAGCGCAACCGGACCAAGGGGCAGGGGCGCGTCAGGTACAAGTTCGGTTTTCAGGAGCGGCAGTTCACTGACCAGTTCCTCCAGCACCGTTGCAAATCGCGCGGTCGCGGCGGCAAACGCCGCCTCGCGCGCGCGCGGTCCGCCCTCGGCCCCGACGATCAGGTCAATGGGCCCGTGCTGCAAATGCAGCCGTTTGCCATCGGGCAAGAGGGCGGCTGCGGCTCCGGTCATCCGGCATCTCCCCGAGACCAGCGGTAGTTCTCGCGCGCGTTGGGGTCGGGCTGTTTCTCGCGCCTGGCCAGCTTGCGGTCGCGTTCCGAGACCACTTGCGCCACCGGTTTGATCTCGCTGACATGCCCGCCGAGCGTGCCGTAATCGCTGACCCGCATGGTAAACTCGATGGGCGCCACCAGCGCGGGCGTGGGCACATAGCCGAAAGAGTTCGAGGGCATCTCGGTCACGTCCACCATCACGGTGATGCCGCCGCCGGGCCAGACATAGGCCGCCGCCCCGCCGCAGGAGACATGGGTGAGAGAGGATTTCACCGATTTGGTGAGGCGCACCGGGTTCTCTGTCACGCCTGCGCGCAAGGAGCCGCCCGCGCCGCCCATGAACAGAACCGAACAGACCGAGGGTTCGCAGTTTTCCGCGATCAACTCGGCTGAGGCGCGTAGTTTTTCGGGGATCGGAACCGGCTGCGGCACCAGATCGGCGTCCAGCTCGTAATAGGCGAATTGCTCGCCCGTGGTGGAGACCATCATCAGCCGCAGGCCGGGCCAGGCCACGTCTGGCTTGAACTTGTCGAGAATGACCAGCGGGTCCTCGACATCGGTGCCGCCCCAGCCGGTGCCTGGATCGGCCACCTGGAAATAGCGGCCCGGGGTGGAGCGGCGGCCCTTGATGCGGATGCCGGTGGGCGGCACGTCGAGCATCTTGCCCGCCTGATGCTCGCTGAGCACGCCGGTGATGTGGTCGTCGACCACCACCACGTCATCGGCATGGCCCAGCCATTGCTTGGCGAACATGCCGATGGCGGCGGACCCGCAGCCGACGCGCATCAGCTTTTCCTCGACCCCGTTGATGATGGGGGCGCGGCCTGCCTGCACGATCAGCGTGGTTTCATGGCCCGGCTCGCCGATCACCATCTCGACCGCTTCGCAATTGCACAGGCGCAGGAGCGCGTCACAGGTGACGCGGCCCTCTTTCTTGGAGCCGCCGGTCAGGTGCTCGACGCCGCCCAGCGACAGCATCTTGGAGCCGTATTCGCTGGTCATCACATGACCGATGGGTTCGCCATCGACCCGCACCACGTCGCGTTCGTGGCCGATATGGCGGTCGGTGTCGATCTTCACCTTGACGCCGCAATAGGAGAAGATGCCTTCGGTCACCACGGTGACCATGTCGACTCCCTCGACCTCTTGACTGACGATGAAGGGGGCGGGTTTGTAATCGGGATAGGTGGTGCCAGCGCCAACGGCGGTGACAAAGGCGCGGTTCTGCTGGACGATGTTGCCGTCCCAGTCATCGCCTGTCTGCGCATCCTTGAGGAAAGGCACGACGCGGGTGCTGCCGCTTTCGATCACGGTGAGCGCATCCAGGCGGACCAGCTCGCCGCCATGGTTGGCATAGCGGTCGCAGGCGCCGGATTTGCCATCGGCGATATAGCAGAGCACCGGGCAGGCGTCGCAGCGGATCTTTTCGGGGCGGATACGGTCAGTCATGTCCGGCTTCCTTCAGCGCGGTGCGCAGGCGGGCGGGGGTGACGGGGGTCTGGCGGATCGAAACGCCGGTGGCGTGGCGGATCGCGTTCAGCAGCGCGGGAGCGGTGGGGATCAGGGCGTGTTCGCCCAAGCCCTTGGCACCATAGGGGCCGTGTTCGTCGGGGTCCTCGATGATCAGGGTTTCGATCGGAGGCACGTCGCCGATGGTGGGGATCAGGTAGTCGTGCAGGTTGTCGGTGCGACCGGGGATATATTCCTCCATCAGCGCCATGCCGAGACCCTGGGCGATGCCGCCCTCAACCTGGCCCTCGACCAGGGCGGGGTTGACGGCGTGGCCCACGTCATGGGCGGCGGTGAAGCGGAGCGGGCGGAGGGTGCCCAGCCTTGTGTCGACCTCGACCACCGCCAGATGGGCGGCATAGCCGAACTGGGCGTAAGGCACGCCCTGGCCGTTTTTGTCGAGCGGTTTGGTGGGCGGGTCATAGGTTTCGGAGGCGCCAAGGACATAGCCGTCGGCGTCGACGGGCAGGTCGGAAAGGTCGATCACATGGGCGCGGTCCGCTTCGGTGACATGGATCCGGCCCTGTTCAAGCGTCAAGGTCGCCTCTGGCCCGGCATTGACGCGGGTTAGGATCGCGGCGCGCAGGGCGGCGCCTGCCAGCCTTGCCGCATTGCCGGTCACAAAGGTCTGGCGCGAGGCCGAGGTCTTGCCGGCATCCGGGGTCAGGTCGGTATCGGGGCCGATCAGCTCGATCCGGTGGGTCGGGATACCAAGCGCGGTGGCGAAAAGCTGGGTGATGACGGTATTGGCGCCCTGGCCGATATCCATCGCGCCCTGATGCAGCACGAGTGTGCCATTGGCGCGGATGCCGCATTTGATGGTCGAAGGGTTGGGCAGCGAGGTATTGCCGCAGCCATACCAGCCCGCGGCGATGCCGACGCCGTGTTTCAGGACCGTGTTTTCGGCGTTGAATGCCTCGGCCGCGGCGCGTTCGCGGGCCCAGTCGGGTTTCAGCGCCTGCAAACAAGCGCGGATGCCGACGCCCTGGGTGAACACCTGGCCGCAGACAGTGGGCTGGCCGGTATTCAGCGCGTTTTTCAGGCGGAACTCCAGAGGGTCCAGCCCCAGTTTCCCGGCCAGTTCGTCGAAGAGGGTTTCCTGGGCTATGGCGGCCTGTGGCACGCCAAAGCCGCGGAAAGCGCCGGACGGAGGGCAATGGGTGTGGATACCCTGCGCCTCGGCCCGGTAATCGCGGATGAAATAGGGGCCGGAGCCATGCACCGGCACCCGGTTGGCCACGGTCGGGCCCCAGCTGGCATAGGCGCCGGTGTTGAACCGGCCTTGCAGGCTGAACCCCTTGAGCCGCCCGTCGGCCGTGGCGCCGATGCGCAGGTGCAGCTCGGAGGGGTGGCGCTTGGTGCTCATCTGCATAGACTGCACCCGGCTATAGGCCAGCCGCACCGGCTGACCCGTTCTCAGCGTCGCTATCGCCAGATAGGGCTGCACCGACATGTCGAGTTTCGAGCCGAAACCGCCGCCGACGCCGGTGGGGATGATGCGGATGCGATCAGGGCCGCAGCCCAGCACCATCTGGAGCCCGTCGCGGTCCAGCACCGGGGCCTGGGTGCAGGCGTGGACCACGACCTTGTCGCCGTCCAGATAGGCATAGCCCGCCTCGGGCTCGATATAGGCATGTTCGACAAAGGGGGTGGCATAGCGCCCCTCGACCACCACGTCCGAGGCAGCAAGCGCCGCCTCGGCATCGCCGCAGGCGACAAATCCGGTGACCATGACATTGCCCGCGCGGTCCGGGTCCAGCAGGGGTGCGCCGGGGGCGGTGGCGTCCGCGACGTTTTCCACCGCGTCGAGGCGGGTCCATGTCACTGGAAAGAGGGTGAGGTCGAGCGTTGCGGCCACATCGGGCGGGGCGACGATGGCGGCGACGGGTTCGCCGCGAAACCGGGTTTCGGTTTCGGCAAACACCGGCTGATCCTCGAACCCCGGCATCACGCCGAACCGGTTGCGGCCCGGAACGTCGGCGGCGGTCAGCACCGCCACCACGCCGGGATTGGCGCTGTGCCAGCTCTCGATATCGCCCAGCGTGAAGCCCGCGCGGGGGTAGGGCGCGCCCACCAGCAGGATCTCCAGCGTGCCCATGGGGGCGACATCGTCGCCATAGGCCTCGGTTCCCGCCACCTTGCCCGCGCCGTCGAGCCGGGGGATGGCGGCGCCGGAATGCCCGTCGTCCGCAGGGGCGACGGGCAGAGATGCGCCCGCCTGCATCACCGCCTGGATGATCTTGCGATAGCCGGTGCAACGGCACAGCACGCCGCCAAGTGCATCCTGAACCTGTGTCTCGGTCGGGGCGGGCGTTTCCCGCAACAGCGCGGTGGCCGCCACCATCATGCCGGGCGTGCAGATGCCGCACTGCGCCGCGCCATGGGCGAGGAAACTGTCGCTGAGCTTCTGCGCCACCGGGTCGGAGGCCAGCCCCTTGAGCGTATCCACCCGGCGGCCCGCCACCTGATGCGCGGGCGTCAGGCAGGCGCAGACCGGGGCGCCGTCGACCAGCACGGTACAGGCGCCGCAGTCGCCCGCGTCGCAGCCCACCTTGACCTCGCGCGCGCCGCAACGCTCGCGCAGCATCCGCGACAGGCGTTCGCCCGGTTGCGGGGTGGCGCGCGCGGGCGCGCCGTTCAGGGTGAAATCCGTTGTTGTGGACAAGGGACGGTCCATCACTGTCCTCCTGCGGCGCGGATGGCGCGGGTGATCTGTTCGGCCACCGCGTCCAGCCGGTATCCGGCGCTGCCGCGCACGTCGTCGATGGGCGAGAGCGGGGTGAGATGCGCGGGGGTGACGCGGATGTCTCCGAGGCACTGGCCGATCAGGTCGGCCTCCAGCTCGGTCAGGCGTTGTGCGACGGGTGAACAGGAGCCGACCGCGACGCGCGCATGGTCGATCCGGCCGCTGGCGTCGCGCCCGATGACAACCGCGACCATGGCGATGGAGATCACCAGATAGCGGCGGCTGCCGAGCTTGTCGAAGGCACCCGCCGCATGGGCGGGCGGATCGGGCAGCAGGATGGCGGTGACCATCTCGGCCGGTTGCAGCGCGGTGCGGCGGACGCCGGTCAGGAACTCGGACAGCGGCAGCAGCCGACGGCGGTCGAGCGAGGCCAGTTCCACCTGCGCATCGAGTGTCAAGAGCGGTGGCACGCCATCGGCGGCGGGCGAAGCGTTGCAGAGATTGCCCGCGATGGTGCCCGCGTTCTGGATCTGGATGCTACCCACCTCGCGCGCGGCGGCTTGCAGCCCGGCGAACGCAGCGGGCAGGTCGGTGCGGGCGATCCGGGTCCAGGTGGTGGCGGCGCCGATGCGCCAGCCACCGGTGCCGTGGGTGATGCCGGTCAGGCCCGCGATGCGGGTTATATCGAGCAGGTCGCGTTTCAGCGGCGCCGCGCCGCGCGTGGGATAAACATCTGTGCCCCCCGCCACGATGGTCACGTTGCCGGTGGTCAGGTGGGCCAGGGCATCGTCCAGTGTCTCGGGCGCGTGATAGTGCATCCTTGGATCGGTCCCGTCCTGTGGTTGCCAATCTTGTTAGTATGCAAACGGTATGCCCGGGGTTCGATTCGTGTCAATCCCCAGTTCCATTCCCTGTGTTGGCCGCATGCGGAAGGAGGGTTTCACCCGCGCGGGGCTGCGCTATTGTTGGGCAAACCTGCAACCGGAGCCTGGGCCCTTGATCGAACTGCGCGACCTGCAACTGCTCAGCGCCCTGGCGCGGCACCGGCATTTTGCCAAGGCGGCCGAGGATTGCGGTATCTCGCAACCGGCCTTTTCCATGCGCATCCGCAACCTGGAGGAGCGGCTGGGTGTCACCATCGTGCGCCGGGCCAACCGGTTTCAGGGGCTGACCGAAGAGGGCGAGATGATCGTGCGCCGCGCCCGCCGCATCCTTGGCGATGCACGGGCGCTGGAACAGGAGGTGGTGGCGATCCGGGGCGAGATATCGGGTGCGCTGGTGCTGGGGGTGATCCCGACCGCGCTGGCCTTTACCGGGCGGCTGGTGCGGCGGCTGCATCAGGCGCATCCGCGCATCGTGGCGCGGATCGATTCGATGTCCTCGACCGCGATCCAGCAGGGGCTGGATGACGGCACGATCGACGCGGGCATCACCTATGGCGACAGTATCGGCACCGATCTGCGGCATGTGCAGCCGCTGTATGAGGAAACCTATGTGCTGCTGGTGCCGGATCACATGACCGATGCGACCGGGCCGATCCCCTGGGCGCGGGTGGCCGAGTTTCCGCTGTGCCTGCTGGAGCCGCAGATGCAGAACCGGCGCATCCTGGACCGGATCTTTGCCGAGCAGGGGCTGCATCCGCGCGTGGTGGCCGAGACCAGCGGCTTTACCGCCGCCATGGTGATGGCGCGCGAGGGGCTGGCGGCGGCAGTGGTGCCGCGCGTTCTGGTGCGGGCGCTGGGCGCGCTGGAGGGGTGCCGGGTGCTGCCGCTGGTCGATCCGGTGGTGTCGAAACCGATCTGCATGGCGACCTTGCAGCGCGACCCGGAACTGCCGGTGTTGGCGGCGCTGAGGGACGTGGTGACCTCTTTGCGGTGATAAGGTGTCGTTATCGTGCGATTGATAATGACGATTTGACGATATGTATGGCTGATGAGACACGGGCTCTGAATCGGAGGGCAGCATGGCACCATTGGACAGCAAGCCTGCGGGCGACGGACAGGGCGTCTGGAAATCGGGCAAGGGCAAGGGGCGGCGCACGCCCAAGGGCCGCATCTATTCGGACGAGGCGCTGGCCGAGGTGCAGCGCCTGCTGGGTGACCGCCCGCGCCGACGCGATTTGCTGATCGAGTTTCTGCACCTGATCCAGGATGCCCATGGCCACCTGTCCGCCGACCATCTGGCGGCGCTGGCCTATGAGATGAAGGTGGGGCAGGCCGAGGTCTACGAGACCGCGACATTCTACGCGCATTTCGACGTGGTCAAGGAAGACGAGGCGCCACCGCCCGCGCTGACCATCCGGGTTTGCGATTCGCTGAGCTGCGAGATGGCGGGTGCGCAGCAGTTGCAAAAGGCGCTGGAGGATGGGCTGGACCCGACCCAGGTGCGGGTGCTGCGGGCACCCTGCATGGGTCGCTGCGATACCGCGCCGGTGCTGGAGATCGGCCATAACCATATCGACCATGCGACGCCGGAGAAGGTGATGGCGGCGATTGCGGCTGGGGATACCCACGCGCATCTGCCCGACTATCAGGCGTTCGACGCCTATGTGGCCGAAGGCGGCTATGAGAGCCTGAAGGCGCTGCGCGCAAACGGCGACTGGCAGGCGGTGCAGGAAAACGTGCTGTCGGCCGGATTGCGTGGCCTGGGCGGCGCGGGCTTCCCCTCTGGGCGTAAATGGGGCTTTGTGCGCGCCAATGCAGGGCCGCGCTATCTGGCGGTGAACGGCGACGAGGGCGAACCCGGCACGTTCAAGGACCGCTTCTATCTGGAGCGCACGCCGCATCTCTTCCTCGAAGGCATGCTGATCGCCGCCTGGGCGGTCGAGGCCGAGACCTGTTTCATCTACATGCGCGACGAGTATCCGGCGGTGCTGGAGATCCTGCGGCGCGAGATCGCGGCGCTGGAGGGCGCGGGGCTGGTGGCGCCGGGCTATATCGACCTGCGCCGGGGCGCGGGCGCCTATATCTGCGGCGAAGAAAGCGCGATGATCGAGTCGATCGAGGGCAAGCGCGGCCTGCCGCGCCACCGGCCGCCATTTGTGGCGCAGGTGGGGATCTTTGACCGGCCGACGCTGGTCCACAATGTCGAGACCCTATACTGGGTCGCGCGGATCTGCCGCGAGGGGCCGCAGATCCTGAATTCGGTTGAAAAGAACGGTCGCAAGGGGCTGCGCAGTTATTCGGTGTCGGGCCGCGTGGCGAAACCCGGCGTCTACCTGCTGCCGGCGGGATCGACCATTCTGGACGTGATTGATGCGGCGGGAGGCATGGCTGCGGGCCACAGCTTCAAGGCGTATCAGCCGGGCGGGCCGTCGTCGGGCCTCCTCCCCTCTCGCATCGACGACGTCCCGCTCGATTTTGACACCTTACAGCCCTTGGGCAGCTTTATCGGCTCGGCGGCGGTGGTGGTCCTGTCGGATCAGGACACCGCGCGCGACGCGGCGCTGAACATGCTGCGGTTCTTCGAGGATGAAAGCTGTGGCCAGTGCACGCCCTGCCGGGCGGGCTGTGAAAAGGCGGTGCAGCTGATGCAGGCCGAGCGCTGGGATACCGAGCTGCTGGAGGATCTGTGCCAGGTGATGGCCGATGCCAGCATCTGTGGTCTGGGGCAGGCGGCGCCGAACCCGATCCGTCTGGTGATGAAACATTTCGCGGACGAGATCTGATGCGCGGCGGTGTTCTCCTGTCGCTGGTTCTGGCCGCTGGCCCGGCGCTGGCGCAGACCGCGCCTTATGCCGGTCAGCAGGAGAGGGAGGTAAGTTCCTTTTCCGCCGAGGACCTGGAGCAGTTGCGCGCGGGCGCGGGCTGGGGCCTGGCCAAACCGGCCGAGCTGAACGGCTGGCCGGGGCCGCGCCATGTGCTGGACCTGGCCGACGAGCTGGGCTTGAGCGAGGCGCAGCAGGACGAGGTGCAGGCGGTCTATGACGCCATGCGTGCGCAGGCGGTCGAACAGGGGCAGGCGCTGATTGCCGCCGAGGCGGCGCTGGACGCGGCCTTTGCCAGTGGCGAGATCGACGAGGGCCGTCTTGTCGAGCTGCTGGGCGCGGCGGAATGGGCGCGGGCCGAGCTGCGCCAGACGCATCTGTCCGCCCATCTCGCGCTGGGGCCGGTTCTGACCCGGCACCAGAAAATGACATATAACAGCCTGCGCGGCTATGGCGACAGCCATGACCATGCGGGTCATACCGGCCATTGACAGGAGTTCACCCATGCCAGACGGCAACGCAATCCAGCAGGTGACATTCAATCTGAACGGCAAGGACGTAACGGTCCCCGAGGGTCTGACCATCTGGGAGGCCGCGCATGGCCGGGGCCTGGTGATCCCGCATCTGTGCCACAAACCCAGTCCCGGCTATCGCCCGGACGGCAACTGCCGTGCCTGCATGGTCGAGGTCGAGGGCGAGCGGACGCTCGTCGCGTCCTGCATCCGGCCCGTGGCCGAGGGCATGGTGGTGAAGACCGACAGCGCCCGCGCCGAGAAGGCGCGCAAGATGGTGGTCGAGCTGTTGGTCGCCGACCAGCCCGAGGTCGCGCATGACGTTTCCAGCCATTTCTGGGACATGGCGGCGGCCAACGGCGTCAGCGACAGCCGCTTCCCGGCGCGCGACGCGGCGCATGTGCCGCTGCTGGATGACAGCCATGTGGCGATGCGCGTCAACCTCGATGCCTGCATCAACTGTAATCTCTGCGTGCGCGCCTGCCGCGAGGTACAGGTCAACGACGTGATCGGCATGGCCGGGCGCGGACATACGGCGCAGGTGGTGTTCGACCAGAACGACCCGATGGGCGCCTCGACCTGCGTGGCCTGCGGTGAATGCGTGCAGGCCTGCCCCACCGGCGCACTGATGCCTGCGACCGTGCTGGACAGCTATCAGCATGGCGACAGCAAGGATTACGACCGCGAGGTCACATCCGTCTGCCCGTTCTGCGGCGTGGGATGCCAGCTGAGCTTCAAGATCAAGGACGACAAGATCAAATATGTCACCGGCGTCGATGGCCCGGCCAACGAGAACAGGCTGTGCGTCAAGGGGCGGTTCGGGTTCGACTATATCGACCACCCGCACCGGCTGACCAAGCCGCTGATCCGGCGGGAAGGCGCGCCCAAGGGGCTTAACGTCGATCCGGCCAACCCGCTCACGCATTTCCGCGAAGCGAGCTGGGACGAGGCGCTGAATTTCGCTGCCAAGGGCCTGGCCGATCTGCGCGCCGAGAAGGGCAGTTATGTCGCCGGTTTCGGCAGCGCCAAATGCTCGAACGAAGAGGCCTATCTGTTCCAGAAGCTGATCCGCCAGGGCTTTGGCCATAACAACGTCGACCATTGCACCCGGCTCTGCCATGCCTCCTCGGTCTCGGCGCTGCTGGAGAATGTCGGCTCGGGCGCGGTGACCGCGACCTTCAACGAAATCGAGAACGCGGATGTGGCCATCGTGATCGGCTGCAACCCGATCGAGAACCACCCCGTCGCGGCCACCTATTTCAAGCAGTTCACCAAGCGCGGTGGCAAGCTGATCGTTTGCGACCCGCGCGGCGTGGGCATGGGCAAGTTCGCCACCCATCGGTTGCAGTTCAAGCCGGGCGCGGATGTGTCGATGCTGAACGCGATGATGAGCGTGATCGTCGAAGAGGAGCTGTATGACCAGGCCTATATCGACCAGTTCACCGAGAACTGGGAGGAGATGAAGGCGCATCTGGCTGATTACACGCCCGAGAAGATGGAAGCCATCTGCGGCATCCAAGCCGAGGAGCTGCGCGCCGCGGCGCGCACATTCGCGGCGGGCAAGGCGGGCATGATCTTCTGGGGCATGGGCGTCAGCCAGCATATCCACGGCACCGACAACTCGCGCTGCCTGATCAGCCTGGCGCTGATGACCGGCAATGTGGGCAAGCCCGGCGCCGGCCTGCACCCGCTGCGCGGTCAGAACAACGTGCAGGGCGCCTCCGATGCGGGTCTGATCCCGATGTTCCTGCCCGATTACCAGTCGGTGACGGATGATGGCGTGCGCTCGGCCTTTACCAGCGTGTGGAACTCGGGCGACTTCTCGAACCAGAAGGGGCTCACCGTGGTCGAGATCATGCATGCGATCCATGATGGCGACATCAGGGGCATGTATATCCTGGGCGAGAACCCGGCGATGTCCGACCCCGATGTCGACCACGCGCGGGCCGCGCTGGCGATGCTCGACCATCTGGTGGTGCAGGATATCTTCCTGACGGAAACGGCGAACTATGCCGACGTGATCCTGCCTGCCAGCGCCTGGGCGGAAAAGACCGGCACCGTGACCAATACCAACCGCCAGGTGCAGATGGGCCGCCCCGCCGTGACGCCCCCGGGCGAGGCGCGCGAAGACTGGTGGATCGAGGTGGAACTGGCGAAACGTCTGGGGCTTGACTGGAATTACAGCCATCCCAGCGAAGTGTTTGCCGAGATGAAGCGCAACATGAAATCGCTCGACAATATCACCTGGGCGCGGCTCGAAGGCGAGGCGGTCACCTATCCCTCGCTCAGCCCCGAGGATCCAGGCCAGGCCATCGTC
Source organism: Ruegeria marisflavi (assembly GCF_025673445.1). NCBI lineage: Bacteria > Pseudomonadati > Pseudomonadota > Alphaproteobacteria > Rhodobacterales > Roseobacteraceae > Ruegeria > Ruegeria marisflavi. Next base: position 97,599 of record NZ_JAOVQN010000006.1, on the reverse strand, counting down.
TTTGGCGACGGCTTCCCGCGTGCGAACAAGCGGGCGCGGTTCACCCCTGCAAAGATCGTCGAGCCCGACGAGCGGCCCGATGCGGACTATCCCTTTGTGCTGATCACGGGGCGGCAGCTGGAACACTGGCATACCGGCTCGATGACCCGGCGCGCCACGGTGCTCGACGCGGTCGAGCCCGAGGCCAACTGCTCGATGCACCCGCGCACCCTGCGTGCGATGGGGATCGCCCCCGGCGACACGATCCGGCTGACCACGCGCCGCGGCTCGGTGCAGGTGATGGTGCGCGCTGACCGGGCGGTGGCCGAGGATAACGTGTTCCTGCCCTTCGCCTATGTCGAGGCGGCGGCCAACATCCTGACCAATGCGGCGCTCGACCCGTTCGGAAAGATCCCCGAATTCAAATACTCGGCCGTGCGCGTCGAGAAAGCCGAAGCGCTGGCGGCGGAGTAGGTCTTTTGCGAGGCTCCGCCTCGCGCTCCGGAGTATTTTGAACCAGAAAGAAGCAGCACCGCGCATATGCTTCTTTCTGGTCAAAAATACCTCCGGGGGTGAGGCCCGCAGGGCCGAGGGGGCAGCGCCCCCTTTGCAGCTTGCCGGGCTCGGCCGGCGCTCCTAACCTGTGCGCAACCTGCGCAAAGGAATGTCCATGGCCCGCCGTTTTGTCGATCTGTCCGTCCCGCTGGAAACAGGTATCGTTTCCGACCCGCCGATCATGCTGCCCGAGATCGAGTATCTGACGCATGACCAGACCGCCGAACAGGTGATGTCCTTTTTCCCCGGGCTGAAGCGCGAGGATCTGCCGGGTGGCGAGGGCTGGGCGGTGGAGCGGCTGAGCGTGGCGACCCATAACGGCACCCATCTGGACGCGCCCTATCATCACCACTCGACGATGAACAACGGTGAACGGGCGATCACCATCGACGAAGTGCCGCTGGAGTGGTGCTTCAACTCCGGGGTCAAGCTGGATTTCCGTCACTTCCAGGATGGTTACGTCGTCAGCGCCGAAGATGTCGAGGCCGAGCTGGAACGCATCGGGCATGTGCTTCAACCGCTCGATATCGTGGTGGTCAATACCTCGGCGGGCGCGCGCTATGGTCAGCCGGATTACCTGATCAAGGGCTGTGGCATGGGGCGCGCGGCGACGCTCTATCTGACCGAACGGGGCGTGCGGGTGACCGGCACCGATGCCTGGTCCTGGGACGCGCCGTTTCCGCTCACCGCGCGGGCCTATGCCGAAAGCGGCGATGCCTCGATCATCTGGGAGGGGCACCGCGCCTCGATGGAGATCGGGTATTGCCACATGGAGAAGCTGGCGAACCTGGACCAATTGCCGCCCACAGGCTTCACCATTTCCTGTTTTCCGTTCAAGATCAAAGGCGCAAGCGCGGGGTTCACCCGCGCGGTGGCGATTTTCGAGGATTGAGCGCGATGGTGGCAGAGATCCCGCAAAGTGGCCATGACGGCCCCTATCCGGCACCGGTCGATGTGCGCGGTTTCACCGTCAGGCCAGACTGGATCGACTATAACGGTCACATGAATGTGGGCTATTACGGCGTCGCCTTCGATCAGGCGCTGGACGTGATGCTGGAGGAGCATCTGGGCACCGGCAAGACCTATGCCGAGACCGCGGGGGCCGGGCCTTACATCCTGCAATCGCATGTCCAGTTCCGGCGCGAGCTTTTGGAGGGCGAGGGGTTCCGGGTGGAGTTCCGGCTGCTCGATCACGATGCCAAGCGGATGATCTATTTCGCCCGGATGTTCTCGGAGCGGGACGATGCCCTGTGCGCCACGCAGGAGGCGCTGTTGATGAATGTCAGCCAGCAGACCGGGCGCGGCGCGCCGTTTCCGGACTGGGCCCAGGCGCGGATTGCGCGGATGGCGGCGGCGCATGGGGCGTTGCCGCCCGATCCGGCGGTTGGGGCACGGCTGGCCATTCGGCGCGCCTGAGCGGGAACGAAAAGGACCGGCGCGGGGCCGGTCCTTTCTGGTTACGCGGTCGGGTCAGACCGTTTCGAAATCCATTTCCGGATCTTCCAGCAGGTCTTCGGGTGGCATCTCGTCATCCTCCATCGGCTGGGTCATCAGCCCGAAGATGTCGTTCAGCGTCGGGTGCTGCCCCGAGGTGCCGCCACTGGCATAGACCACCGTTTCGCCCTCTCCGTTACAATCGGACGGTTCACCGGTAAAGGCGGGCAGGGCGTTCGAGGGCGCGTCCCAGCCGATCTCGGAGCCCTTGGTTCCACCGGAGCCCTTGGTGCCGCCGGAGCCATCAGGCTCGTTTCCATCACTGTTCTGCCAGTGTGAATGTGAGAAATGGCCGCCGATATGTGAATCGTACCAAGACGAAAAGCTGTGCCCCTCGATCCCGCCGTTATGATAGCTGTTGGTGCCCCAGCCGCACTGGCCACCATGCCAATTCCATCTTCCGTAACCCATCACACAATCCCCCAAAATGGCTCTGGCATTCGAAACAGACGCTCGCCCTGCGATAGAGCGGGCAGGTACGTGGCCAAAAAAAGCGTGACGAGCAGAGTAGGGAAATGTGGCAAGCTTGGGAAAATTTGTGTCAAAATTGTGGCTCAAGGCATGGCGGTTCGGCGCGGGCGGAAACAATCTTTGGAGCCACCCGGAATTATAAGGGGAATAGCCGCCAATAAGGTCGGGAATCGCGCTAGTTCTGCGGGCGAATCGGCAATCGTGCTATCGCCGATGTCCACGGGTCGCGCTCTTGGACCGAGGTTACCCGGCTGGTTAGACGACTTGTGTTGGTGACAGGGTGAGGCACGATATGACGGACGGCAGGAAAAGCGGCAGGCTGACACGTATCGTAGATACGGCAGAAGCCCATTTCGGTCGGCCGGTGCAGAAAGTGACCGCGCCGGGTGGCGAGGACCGGTCGAGTTTCCGGTTGCATTTCAATGATATGGACGTGATCGCCACGCTGCGCCCGAACTTTCGCAGGACCCATCTCGAAGCCTGTGTACTGGAACAGTTGCGCGCCCATACCGACGACCTGCCCGAGTGTCTGGGCGTGGTCGGCGAGGTCATGTTCCAGTCTGATGTCGGCCGCCGGCGCCTGAACCAGGAGATCGTGCGCCACAAGGAAAAAGGCCGTCTGGACCTGGCGGCCGAGGCCGTCGCGGCGATCTTTCGTATCCAGAGCGCGGCCCGGCGCACCGACCTGGGCCGGATGCTGCCGCATCTAGGCGCCAATGACGGCTGGGTGACCAATCTGGTCGATGCGGTTGACACATTGTTGCCTTATTCGATGGGAATCTCGCCGCAATTTGACCGGGCGGCAGCGGCGGAACGGCTGGCCTATCCGGGGCGGCAGTTCGTGAAATGGGATTGCCGGTCGGGCAATGCCGCGCTGGACCGGACGGGCAAGCTGCGCTGGTTCGATTTCGAGTATTCGGGCCTGCGCCACGGGGCCGAGGATTTTGCCTGGCTGATCGGCGACGAGGCCTGGCCGGTCCGACCCGACCAGATGGCCGACGTGATGATCGACGCCTTCGATCCCGGCTGTGGCCACGAGATTGGCGATTATCTGGATTACCTGTCGGTCTATCTGACCTTCCATGCGATCCAGCGGCTGAAGCTGATCACGAAAGAGGCGAAAAAGCGCGGCTGGCTGTCCAAGGAGCGGGTGCGCAAATATGACGACGCCGGTGTGCATCCCGAGTTTGCCATGCAGATCTGCGGTGTCGGCGCCTATTACGCGGCGCAATCACCGGTGACCGAGGCACTGGCGCGCAATTTCGATGCGGCGCAAGACTATTTCCGGGCGATCCTGAAGGATGGGCGCTCGCTCAAAAGCGCCTGACCATGGATGGCGCCACCGATATCCTGAGCCTTGCCATAGAGGCGCGCGGGCTGCGGGTGGCCGCGATCGAGCGGATGGAGGATTTCACCGCGCTGCGCGACCGGTGGCGGGCGCTGGAGGGGCGCGACCCCGAGGGCACGGTCTATCTGTCCTGGGACTGGCTGGCGCAGGCGTTTTCCGCCAACCCGGGCCGCTGGCGGGTGCTGGCGGTGTTTCACGGGCCGCGCCTGGTCTGCGTGTTTCCGTTGAAATACCGGGTGCACTGGAGCACCTCGCGGCAGGAGTTCCAGTCCGAGATCGAGGCGGGCGGGCGGCTCTTGTGGAGCGAGTATACCGGGTTCCTGTGCGAACCGGCCTACGAGGACAAGGCGCTTGCCGCCCTGGCCGAGACGCTGCGGCAGAGCCCCTGGGTCCGGCTATCGATCCGGTACGAGGGGTCGCGGGCACGGGCGGCCAAGTTCATGGCCGCCTTTCCCGCAGAGGCGTTTTCGGCGCGGCACCGGGAGTATTTCATCAACAAGGGCGAGACCGACAACCTGATCTGCCCGCGGGTTTGGTTGCCCGCGGATTACGAGGAATGGCTGTCCACCGGTCCCAGCAAGAACGCGCGCCAGAAGATCCGCCGTTTTACCCGCAGGTATCTGGACAGCGGCGAATGCACGCTGACCCATGCCTCGGGGCCCGAGCTGAAATCCGACATCGCGGCGCTGCTCAGGCTGTGGATGCGGAAATGGGCGCCGGTCAAGGGGTCGGAGGTCGCGCGGCAGGTGGCGGCGAATTACCTGCGGATCCTGACGGTGGCCAGCCAGCTGGGGCTACTGTACCTGCCTGTTCTGAAACGCGACGGGAAGGTTCTGGGCGCGCTGGGCCACGTTGTCGATCCACGCATGCGGCGGGTGCATTTCATCGTGGCCGGACGGGACGAAAGCGCCGAGGGGCATTTCATCGGCTTGCTGCTGCACGCAAAGGCGATCGAATGGTCCATCGGGCAGGGGCATGACATCTACGATTTCTGCCATGGTAACGAGCCCTACAAGTACAGTTTCGGTTCCGACGAATCCAGGCTTGCATATTTCACCGTGCGTCGCCGGGACCTGTCGGGTCCCGCCGGGCCGTTGGACCCGATGTCGCGCAAAGAGGCGCTGGGCCGGGTGCTGTCCTTTGTCGAGGCGGGCAAGACCCCCGAGGCGGCAGCGGGCTGCCGCCAGATCCTGGGTCTGATCTAGCGCACCGGCTTTCAAACCCGCATCATTTATTACCCTGTTCGGAACGCTGTTTGTCGGGCTAACAGCGAGCGTGGCTGCGTGCGAATTGTGGATGAGCCTGAGCCGCCTGTCGTTTGCCGGGATTGCCGTTGTTGCCGCGCTAGCCGGGGCCGAGCGGCCTCGGCTTGGCGCTCCTTGGCCAGACCGGTCGGTCGCCACGGCAGTGTCGGGCCGGTCAAAGCGCCCGAGTGTATGTTCTTGTCACAATTGTGGCAAAGGTTGCTATGCGAGACACTGGTAAAGTGAAGCAATGATTCCCCTTACCAATTGGCCATAAGGGCAGGACAATGGAAGATATTGTCTGTGATTGTTTCAGGTGAAATTTGGAAGACTCCAATGTTTTGGGTGGTTAGAAACGGAAACACTCTGTTTACACGGATTTCATTAAAATTTTTAGCCGCGCCGGGGTAGTTTGATCGTGGCGGAAATGTGGCCGAACTTGGCCGCGAACCGGACGGAATTTGGCGCGTAGGGCGCGGAACGATCCGGGACGGAAACCGCAAGACTATCCGGGCGAACTGCTTAGGTCCGGACAAATGTAATGAGTATCTCGGCTTTGCCCTTCCGCGGTTGCGGTGTGCGGCGGCCCTGGTCCCTGTGAATAGGGGGGGAAATGAAGGACTACATCCAAGACGCATCGCATGCGATCACAGTGCCCGGAGCATCCGGGTCGGCGATGATCCCGGCCTATGCGGTCGCGACCGGCCGAGGAAGCGCAATGCCAAGGAAACCCCAAGAGAACCTGGGGGGTCAGGTTCTCGGTCAAACTGGCTGGTACGCGTCCTTTGGCAAGCGCGTGTTGGATGTGGCCTTCGTTTTCCTGTCATTACCGGTATCCGCAATAATCGTGGCATTCTGCGCGCTGGCGCTGTGGCTGGAGGGCGGCAACCCGTTCTATTGGCAGGCGCGCCTGGGCCGGAACGGCAAGGTGTACAAGATAGTCAAGCTGCGCACGATGGTGATCGACGCGGATGCGCGGTTGGCCCGGTTGCTAAAGGACAATCCGGACATGCGGGCGGAATGGGACGCGACCCAGAAGTTGAAGAAAGATCCGCGGATCACCCGTGTGGGCGGGTTCCTGCGCGCGACTTCGCTGGACGAGTTGCCACAGCTTTGGAACGTACTGAAAGGTGAGATGAGCCTAGTCGGTCCACGTCCGATGATGCCCGAGCAACTGCCCCTTTATGGATGCAGCAAGGCTTATTTTTCGCTGCGTCCGGGCATTACCGGTGTGTGGCAGGTGTCTGACCGGAACAACTCACGCTTCGATTATCGCTGCAAGCTGGATGCCGAATATGCGCGCGACCTCGGTTTTGGCTATGATCTGATCCTGCTGTTGAGGACGGCATCGGTGGTTGTGCGCCGCACCGGTTATTGATCATTGGAATCGCGTTAGTAATTATCGGCTAGGAGTTGGTAAGTGGCGTATCATGACAAGACACTGGCTCCTGAGTGGGACAAGGCTGCGGATATGCGCGATCGGAACGATGGCACGGACGGCGAGCGGAAGGAGACCCGTCCGTTTCGGCGCAAGGCCGCGCTGATCGCCGAGGCACAGTGCCCGTCTGCGACCAAGCGCGCGGTGTTGGCGCCCAAGGCCAAGCCGGAAATCGTAAAAAAGCAAATGCTGCCTGCGGCTCTTCCGGAACCCTGGTTGCGGTTGAGGCAGACCTCTATGGGATTACGCCAGCCGCAAAAGGGCCGGATGCCATTGGTCAACCTGTTCCGCACTGATCCCGCGGCCAAGGCGTTTGACGTGATGCGCACGCGGTTGCTTCAGACGCTGAAGGCAAAGGGCTGGACACGGATAGCCATCGCCGCCCCGACTGAGGGCTGCGGCGCGACCTTCACAGCGGTGAACCTGGCGCTGAGCATGGCGCGGGTTCCGGGCAGCCGCACGGTGCTGCTGGACATGAACATGCGCGATCCAGGTATTGCCGCCGCGCTGGACATGACGGCAAAGGGTGACATGCGTGGCCTACTACGTGGCGAGAAATCTTATCTGGACCATCTGTTCCGCTACGGCGACACGTTGGCCGTGGGCCTAGGCGCCGGCGCGGTCCGAGATGCGTCGGAACTTTTGCATTCGCAGGTGGCAGGAGAGGTGCTTGACGAGATGCAGGAGGAACTCAGGCCGGATGTGATCCTTTGCGACATGCCCGCAGTGCTGGCGCATGACGATCTGGCGGCCTTTGTCGGAAGTGTCGATGGTGTCCTGCTGGTCGCCGATGGCACCATGACGACCTCAGAGCATGTGCGCCGCTGCGAACAGGTACTGGGCGCGAATGCCCCTCTTGTGGGCGTTGTTCTGAACAGGGGACGCGAGGCCGGTCAGGAAAACTACGTGGTTTGACCTTCGTTTTTGCAACCGGTTGCCATATTTTAGTCGGTATGCCGTGGTCTTGTTCGTGCTACAGAGCAGGCATTTGAAACGAGTGAGACAGCACGTATGGGGCCGATCTATTCGATCAGCGATGTGATCGATATGCTGCGCCGCAGGGCGCGGTTGATCCTTTTCGTGATCCTGCTGGGATCTGTGCTGTCGCTGGTCATGGCCATGCGCCATCAGCACGAATACGAATCCCACGAGGTCATCCAGATCGCCCGCCCGGTGGTGTCGGATGAACTGGCGCGCAGCACGGTCGAGGGATCTTCGGCGCGACGGCTGCAGCTGATCCAGCAGATCCTGACTACCCGCGGCACGATGTTGGAAATCATCGAGAAGTATGGGCTTTACGACGATCAGCCCAGTCTGAAGCCGCAGGCCAAGGTGAACATGTTGCGCACCGCGGTGCGGATCGAGGGGATCGCGGCGGCGCGCGAGGGCTATTCCGACGACGGTGCGATTTCGGTTCTCAGCATCACCGCCCGGATGTCGACGCCCGAGTTGGCGCAGCAGGTGGCGCATGAATTCGGTCAGCGCACCGTTGAGCTGAGCAAGCAGACCCGGATCGAGAACGCGCGGGCGACGCTGACCTTCTTTGATGCGCAGAAGGCTGCGCTAGAGCAGGATATTGAAAGACTTGACGCCGAGATCGAAGCCTATCGTGCCACTCATCAACTGAGCCTGCCGGGTGCGGTCGAGGCGCGGCGCGACGAGATCAGTACGATCAACGATGGGCTGCTCGACATCGCTCGCGAGCGCATACGGATCGAACGCGCGATGGAACTGGCGTCGCAGAGCGAGCGGCCCGCCACGGCAGAACGTCTGCGCAAGGATCTGGGCGAGCAGCTGGCGACACTGGACGCGCAGCGCGACCTGCTGGACGAGCGTAAGAACGCGCTGGAAAGGCTGATTGAGAGCAGCCCCGAGGTAGAAAGAGCACTGGGCGCCTATGACCGCAACCTCGAACAGTTGCGGGATCAGTTGGCGCAGGTGGTAAGCCGCCGCAACGAGGCCGAGATGGGTTTCCTGATCGAGGCCGAGCGTCAGGCCGAGCGCCTGACGGTGATCGAAGAAGCCTCCATACCCGACTATCCGGTGACCGAAAGCCGCAAGAAACTTGCTTTGCTGGGTCTGGCCGGCAGCATCGGTGTGGCGCTGGGTTTGGCCTATGTGCTGGAATGGCGCAACCCGGTGCTTCGCAGTGCTGATCAGATGGAGCGTGAGCTGGGGTTCCGCCCGGTGGTGGTGGTGCCCTATCTCGATACCAGCGCGCCACGTCGGTCGCTGTGGCAGCGCCTGACCCGCCGGTTCCGGGGGCCCCGCGCGCCGGCGGAATAGCGCCGCAGGCCAAAACCTCAGTACCCCGCCAGCAGCGCGATATCGGCCCAGTGCATCCACAGGATCAGGGCCGTGGCCAGCAGCCCGGCCATCACCGCCACGATATCGTGGCGCGCGTCCCAGGCTCCGTATTTGCGCGCCAGCCAGACCACCGCCGGATAGCTGGCGATGGTGGCCAGCGCCAGCGACACGATACCGCCGACCAGTCCGAAATACGCAAGCCCCACTAGGATGCACAGGATCTGGAACACCGCCCGCACCATCATCACGATGAAATACGACCGGCTGTCGCCCATGGCGAGCGCCACATTGTCATAGGTCAGGATGACCAGTCGGGGGTAAAAGGCCAGCGAGATCAGCGTCACCATCGGCCCGGCCAGCTGGTAGCGGTCGTCATAAAGCAGCCCGACCAGTTGCGGCCCGATTGCGGCCATCAAGAGCAGCGCCAGCCCGATCGACAGGCTCATCCCGGCGCGCAGCCGACTCAGGTGCTGGCGGTTTGTCGCGTTCTCGGCGGGTGGCTTGTCGCGGTAGACCGGGATCATGATGCGGCCGATCATCGACAGCCCCGCCATCATCGGGAAACTGCCCAGGAAGTAGCCGATATTGTAGATCCCCAGCATGTCGATGCTGAGATACCGGCCCAGGATGGCGCGGTCGCCCTGGCTGATGACAAAGGTCAGCGCGGTGGACAGGAAGATCCACTTGCCGAAATGGATCAGGTCGTCGGCGGCGGCGCGCTCCCAGCGGAACCGGTTCACCGGGCCGGGCAGCAGGAAATGGGTCAGGATCAACTTGGCCACGGCCGAGACCACGCCCCCCAGCGCCAGCGCCATCACCGATTGGTTGAGTTCCGCATAGATCACCATGAAGCCGATGCCGATAGCCTGGCTTGCCAGGTCCAGCACAGTGAGGCGCCCGACCAGCAGGTGCCGGTGCGCGGTTTCGATCCGGGTCGGGAAAAAGCCCGAAACCAGCAGCGCCAGCGCGCCCACCGGCAGGTATTTGACCAGGTCGGGCTCATGGTAGAACCGGGCGATCGGGATCGTCAGCAGGCAGGCCACCGCAAACAGCATGCAACCCCGGAACACCTGTATCGTCCAGGCGGTGTTCAGAAAATCGGGGTCGTCGCCACGCGGGTTCTGCGCGATTGCGGGGCCGACGCCGACATCGGAAAACAGGCTGAGACCTACGATGACGACGGTGACCAGGGTCATGATACCAAAGGCCTCGGGGAAGAGCAGCCGCGTCATGATCAGGTTCGCCGCCAGCCGCAGCGCCTGGCTGCCGCCATAGCCCACCATCAGCCACGAGGCGCTGCGCAGGACGCGGGCCATCAGGCCGGAACCGCTGAAGGCGGAGAAAAGACGCGACATATGGGATCCCTGCTGGTGGCCTTTGGGCCTGTGGCGCCACGCTAGAAAGCAGGTCGCCCCGGGTCAATCAGAGCAAAGGAGACGGGCGACAGCTTGTGGCGTTGGGTCCACAGACAGGGACCGGGTTGAGGGCGCCGGGTAGGCAGGCTGCCTGGGGCGATGTACCTCTTGGCCTAACCAACACCGCAGGTCCCGCCGTCGTGACAATCGCATATGTTCTGAATACCTATCCGCTGCCATCGCACAGTTTCATCCGGCGTGAGGTGCAGGCGCTGGAGCGGCAGGGCGTTTCGGTCCTGCGGCTGGCAATGCGTCGTGCAACTGCGCCGCTGGTTGACGCGCGCGACCGGGCCGAGGCGGAGCGCACCGAATACGTGCTGGATCGCGGCGCTTTGGGGCTGGGGGCGGCGCTGTTGCGCCGGTTTCTTGCGGCGCCGGGCCGGGGCTTTGCCGCTTTGCGGCTGGCGTTGCGTTGCGGTGGTGCGTCACCGGCGGGGCGGCTCCGGCACCTGATCTATCTGGGCGAGGCGGCCCATGTAGCAGAGTGCTGCCGTGCAGCCGGGGTCACCCATCTGCATGCCCATTTCGGCACCAATTCCGCGACCGTCGCCATGCTGGCCGAGGCGCTGGGCGGGCCGGGGTATTCCTTTACCGTGCACGGGCCCGAGGAGTTTGACGCCCCGGCGGCGCTGTCCTTGCCCGAGAAATTGGCGCGCGCCCGCTTTGCCGTAGGGGTCAGCCAGTTCGGCCGCAGCCAGCTTTGCCGCTGGACCGCGTTTGCGGGCTGGGACCGGTTGCGGGTGGTCCATTGCGGGATCGAACCCGCGGCCTTTGCGGACCCGGTGCCGGTGCCGGGCGGGCCGCTGCGGCTGGTCGCGGTGGGCCGGTTTGTCGAGCAGAAGGGGCAGATGATCCTGCTTCAGGCAATGGCGCGGCTGGTGCGGACCCACCCGCAGGCGCATCTGGATCTGGTGGGCGACGGCGAAATGCGGGGCGATCTGGAGCGCGCGATTTCAGGGCTGGGTCTGGGCGGCAATGTCACGCTCACCGGTTGGCTGGATCAGGAGGGGGTGCGCGCGGCGCTCGATGCCGCGCAGGCGCTGGTGATGCCGAGTTTTGCTGAAGGTTTGCCGATGGTGGTGATGGAGGCGATGGCGGCGGCGCGTCCCGTGGTGGCCACCTATGTGGCCGGCACGCCCGAGCTGGTGCGGCCCGGCAAGACCGGCTGGCTGGTGCCTGCGGGCGATGTGGCGGCGCTGGCCGATGCATTGGCAGAGCTGGCCGAGACGGGGCAGGAGCGGCTGGACCAGATGGGACTGTCCGGTCGCGCGCGGGTTCTGGAGCGGCATGACATCGATAGCGAGGCGGCGAAACTGGCCGGTTACTTTGAAAACGGCTGAGTTGCAGGTGCGACAGCCTCAGCGACCGCGCGCCCAGCGATTGCGCGCGCGGAAAAGCGGGGTTTTCACCGCCAATGCCACGGTGGCGTAGACCGCGAACCCGACCGGATCGTGCAGCATCCGGCGGGTCAGGCCGGACAGCCCCAGGCCGGGCGTGCCATCATTCGCCGTCAAGCTTGGGTACAGCGCCCCGACCTCGGCCACGCCCGCGTTCTGGCGGCGGCGCACCCGGACGAGATTGGCAAAGCCCTCGACCATCGGCCAGTCGTAGCCGGGTGCGACCCGCAGCCGCTCGGCGGGGGCAAAGCTGAGCCTGACGAAGGTGTCGTCCGAGATGATATCGGGCCAGCCCTGCCAGCGGGCACGCCCGGCGGCGTTCACCGCAAACAGGCCAAACCCCGGCACACCGGTGGTGACAAAGGGCAGGGTCTGCCAGAACCGGCCATAGGCGCGGGTGATCCAGCTATGGGCCGGGGCGACGCGCGGCGCACCGCTGGCATAGCGGGGCGCATCGGTGTCGAGCGCCGCCACCAGCGCCGCCATCAGATCGGGGTCGACCCGCACATCCGCATCGAGATAGGCGCGCAGAGGCCCCTGCGCGGCGGCATCTCCGGCGTCGAGCGCGCCGAGCTTGCGGCCCTCGGCCAGTTCCAGCACCGTCCAGCCCCAACCGCGTTCACCGGCAAGACCCGCCAGCGCGCGGGCGCGCGCGGCGGTGTCGTCATTGCACCCATTGGCAACCACCAGCACCTCGCCGCGCCAGCCATCGGGCAGCGGATCGGAGGCCAGCAGCGCGCGGGCGCAGGCGCCGATCCAGTCGGCCTCGTCATGGGCCGGGATTATGACGCTGAGATGACGGGTCACCTGAGGAACTCCACCAGCGCGTCCCAGCGCGGGTTGGCATCGTCGAGATGCCTCAGGTGCCCCCAGCTGCCCCATTTATTGGGCCGGTAGACATCGGCATAGGCGGTGAACAACTTGCCGCCCGCCGCATGCCAGCCACGGATCAGATCGGTATAAAGATCACCCATTTCGTCCGAATAGTTGAAATGAGTGAAAAAGGCGGTGATCTCTTCGTCGTCGATCAGCGGGCCAAGCCCCACCACATGGCTGCCGCCCTCGTACATGATCAGGTCCAGCCCGTATTTTGCCGCCACAGCGGCGTGATAGGGCAGTTGGGTGCCAAGGTTCTGGGCCAGTGTATCGGTCGCGTCACCGCTGGCGGCGCCATCGCGCAGTTCGGCCCAGGCCAGCGAGGTGGCGAGGTCGAAACGGTGCTCGGCCATGTAAGCGTCGCGCTCGGACCCGGTCAGCCCCTTGGCCTCTGCCTGCGCCGCCGCCTCGGCGCGACTGTCGGCCAGCCATTGCCGCAGCATCGGCAAGCGCTGTTCCCAGCCAAGGGTGCCGCCGAAATAACCGGTAACGGCATAGGCGTCAAAATGGCGGGCGGGCGCGGCCCGGCCCGGTTCCTCGGCCACCCAGGCAGGCGCGTCAAGGATCATCTCTTCCAGCCCGATCCAGCCGGTCTGGGTCGAGATCACCCGCACCAGCCGCGCCTCGGCCTGATCGCCATAGACCTCGGCCCAGATATCGGCCATCTTGACCGCGCGGGCGGCGTAATAGCTGACCCAGTGGTCCTTCTTGTTCCAGCGCGCGCGGGCCTGATCCTCGGCCCATTGCGCCTGCGTGAACTGCCAGTTCCAGACCTCGTTGGACAGTTCCACATAGGCGCGCTGTTCGATCCAGAGCGTGTCGCGCACCGTCTCGGCAAAGCGGCGGAAATAGTCGTCATCGGCCAGGTGGGGCATGTTGAACCAGCCATCCGCGCCGGTACGGTTCAGAAGGTCCACCATGATCTCGACCGGCACGCCCTTGACGGCCCAGGAGAAATCCGCTGGTTTCGGACGACCCTCCCAGGCCGCTTGCTGCGAGTTGTTGGTCTGCATCCAGTCCATGAAGCGCAGCGCACGGAACCCTTGCAGCCGGTCCAGCCAGTCGGGGTTGAACCGCGCGCCCGCGTCAAAGGCAGCCAGGTTCTCTTCCTTTACCACGTTGATGTTGCGCACATAATCGCCGCCGCGATGGGTGCGCTGGATGCGGATATCGACCAGACCGGGGCCGGGGGTATAGTCAAACTCGACCCGGTTCCTGCCATAGCGGATGTTTTCGGCCCGGCCCGTGACTTCGACGATGCCCTGACCGTCAAAGCGCAGCACATAGCGCCCGGCGACTGAGGTCGCCTCGACCGGCAGGTCGGTCAGGATCAGTGTGCCGACCGAGCCCAGCTCGGGCGGGATCGCCTGCGGCCAGCCGTTTTCGTCCAGGTAGCCTGCCGCTTGCAAATCGTCATAGCTGGCGCCGCCGAACTGCCGGGGCAGGTGGCCGATCCAGGGGCGGGCGGTCTTGAACACGTCGAGAAAGGGCTGTTGCACCGACCAGTCGTTGACCCCGGCCAGCCCGATGGCGAGGGCGACCGGCCCGTCCGGTTCGGGCGGTGGGACATAGCCTTGCTCCAGCGCCGTGGCGGTCTCGGTTGCGACAGCAACCGGCTCCGGCTCCGGCTCCGGTTTCGGCGCGACCGGAGCGGGCGGGGCGGGAGAGACATAGGCCTGCACCGCCTCCCAGGCGATGGTTTGCAGGCGGGCCGCCTGCGCCGGGTTGGGCGCGTCAAAGGCGCGGCCCCAGCGGTCTTTCAGCCGGTGCGGAAGGCCCACCGGGCTCTCCCCGATCAGCGCCGCGTATTGCACCATGGTCAGAAAGTAGAAGCCGAGGTCGTTGGGGTGGATGTCGTCATGAAACACCTGCGAAATGCGGTCGAGCCCCGGTACGGTGCCCTCGGCAATGGCGTCGGTCAGGGCCAGCATCGCCTGTCCGGCGGGCAACAGCCGCATCGGCGGGGCACCGGTCGGTCGGGTTTCATTCACCCCGTCGACGATGGATTGCCATTGCGCCAGATCCTGTTCGATCCGGTTCCGCCAGGGGATATCCGCCCCCGCATCATGCTCGATCCGGGCACCGCTGCCGGATCGCAGGTCGTGCCAGGTCTCTTGCAGGAACACCCGCGCCTGCGGGTTGGCCGTGACCGCAAGATCATAGTAGCGCCGGGCATAACCGACACTGTCGTTATGCTGGATCTGGTTGGCGAGCGGGATCGCCTCGGTCAGGATCACGGCATCAAAGCCGCCGCCCGAGAGCACCTCTCGCGCGTTCACGCCCTCGGCCTTGTCGCCGTTTTCCCAGTTGTAGGACAGCGGCGCGCCGTTGATGATTTGCGCCTCGACCCGGACACCGGTATCCTTCAGTACCGCCGACAGCATGTCGGGATTGGTCGGGCCGAACAGCGAATGGCCGATGAAAAGGACCCCGATCAGGGAGGCAATCCAGTTCATTGCGGAACTCCGGTCTTGGGATAGCTGGTCACGGTCTGCCAGACCACCTCCTGCATCAGGCGCGCGGCCTCGGGCGTGGGGGCCTGTGCCGGGGTGCCGTCGGCCTTCAGCAATTCATGCGGCAGGCCCACGGGCGAGCGCTGATACAGTACGGCGTAATGGGTCAGCGCCACCAGATAATTGCCCAGATCGCCCATGTGGATCGGGTCGAGCTTGCCCTCGGGGTCGATTCCGAACAATTGCTCGGCGTTGGTGATGGCGCCGACACCGTCGCGCGCCTCGATCTCGCGGACAAAGCGCGACAGCACCTGTCCGACCGGGATGACATGCGCGGGCTGGTCCGGGTTGCGGGCGAGATCCTGAAGCAGGATGCCGTTTTCCCACAGCTCGACCAGATCGCGGTCAAGCCGGTTGAGCCAGCCGTCGGGATCGTCGAGCCAGTGCCAGGTCTCGTACAGGAACACCCGCGTGTCCGGGCGCCCCTGCCGGGCCAGATCGGCCCATTTGGTGAAATAGTCGTCACTGTCGAGATACTTGATCGCGTCCCTGAGTTCGAGCATCTCGGTCAGGATCACGGCATCGTATTCTCCCGAACCGATCGCCTCGTCCGCGGGCCGGTAGCGGGGGTGGGCGTTCATCACGTCGAACCCCTTGATCGGCTCGTCCTCCTCCCAATGCGCCTTCATCGGGGTGCCCCAGCCCAGCTGGCTGTCATAGCTGTGGCCCTGCGGCGCGAGCTGTTGCAGCATCGCGGGCATGTCAAGTCCCACCAGGCTGTGGCCCAGGTGGAACACGGCCATCGGCCCCGGCGGCGGCGGCAGGGGGCGGGCATAGGCGGCGGCCACGACGGCGGGATCGGGCAGGCGCGGCCGCAGCCACAACCACCAGAAGGCCGAGGCCAACAGGCCCAGAACGAGAAGGATAAGAACGAACAATCGGGTCATGGTTTACACTTAGGTCAGCCACACCGGGATATCACGCACTCTCGGCTATTGCTGTGACAATCAGCCCGTGACCGGTGGCAAAACGCCCGCGCAGAATGTCGCCGCGTTTGAACCCGGGCACGCCCGTTCGGAACGTGGCGGTGAACCCCTTGTTCGCCGTGTCGAGCGTGATGCGCAGCGTGTCAAAGCCGAACAGCGTCCGGCTGATGCGGTACTGCGCCTTATAGGCGCATTCCTTGGCCGAAAAGATCAGCTTGGCCCAGTGTCCGCGGTTGTCCTGCCCGGCGAGCCAGGCGGTCTCGGCCGGGGTGCAGATCGTCGGCATCAGGTCGGGGTCCAGCGGGCTGTCCTCTTCGAGGTCCAGGCCGAGCAGTCGCAACTCGCCTTCCCAGGCGACGGCGGCAAGGCAGGCGGTGCCTGTATGGGTGATGGTTCCCAACAGGCCCGGCGGCCAGATCGGGGCGCGGTCGGCCCCCATCGGCACCGCCATGGCGGGCGCGCCCAACTCGCGCAGGGCGAGACGTGTGGCCATCCGCCCGGCCGTGAATTCGCGGCGGCGCTTGTCCACCGCACCGGGGATCGCGGCCAGTTCCTCGGCATAGACCTCGTAGTCGCGTGTAGGATCGGCCGCCGCAATGGCAGCTCCCCGGCCCAGCAGAGGCGAGGCGAGCAGCAGCGCCTCGGTTGGGCCCGGCCCGCTCACCTGACCCGTTCCTGCCGGTTGGCGCGCATCGCCCGCCGCCGCGACATGGTGTCGGCCCGCTCGGCGGTATCGACCACCGGCTGTGCCGGTTCCGCAGGTGCGGCGCCCTGCGACAGATGCGCGGCCAACCCCTGAAGCGTCGGAAAGCGGAAGATGTCGGTGATCGGCAGGGTCGGCACGTTCAGCGCCGCGCGGATCTCGCGATGCGCCTGTACCGCCAGCAGGGAATGCCCGCCAAGGCCAAAGAAGTTGTCCGACGGCCGGATGTCGCCCACGCCCAGGATGCGCGACCAGATCGCGGCGATCTGCGCCTCGGCCCCGGTCGGCGGCTCGGAGGGGGCCGCCTGCACCTTGCGCTGCGGCACAGGTTCCGGCAGCGCCTTGCGGTCGACTTTCTTGTTCGGCGTCAGCGGAAAGGCGTCGAGCGTCACGATATGGGCGGGCACCATCACCTCGGTCAGGCGCGCGGCCAGATGCGTACGCAGCGCGGCATCCGACACCGGGCCGCCAGTTGTGACATAGCCCACCAGCCTTGTGTCGCCGCCCATCTCGCGGGCGATCACCACCGCACCGGTGACGCCGGGATAAGCCGCCATCGCCGCCTCGATCTCGCCCAGCTCGATCCGCTGGCCGCGGATCTTGACCTGGTGGTCGGTGCGGCCAAGGAAGTCGAGCCGCCCGTCGGCGCGCCAGCGCACCAGATCGCCGGTGCGGTACATCTGCGGCGCGGCGGTCACGGTCAGCCCGGCCTCGGCCGCGAAAGGGTCGCGCGGGAACCGCTCCTCGGTCAGGTCGCAGCGCTGCCAATAGCCGCGCGTTACGCCTTCGCCGCCGATGCACAGGTCGCCCGGCACCCCGATCGGGCAGGGCTGGCCGCCTGTGTCCAGCACATAGACGGCGGTATTGGCGATGGGGGTGCCGACATTCACCGTGCCTGTGGCGCCGGGACCCACCGCCTCGCAGGTGGACCAGATCGTGGTCTCGGTCGGCCCGTACATGTTCAGGATGCGGGCGCCGGTCGCCTCGCGCAGATCCTCGACCAGATCGCCCGGCAGCGCCTCGCCCCCAAGCAGCAGGTGCTTCACCCGGCCAAGTGCCAGGCGCGCCTCGTCATTCAGGGCGATCATCCGCGCCATCGACGGTGTGCATTGCATATGCGTCACCCCATGGCGCACGATCTGCGCGGCCAGCGAGAAATCGTCCTCGGTCAGCGCGCTGGGCGCGCGGACCCGCCTCAGAACCTCGGCCAGCGGTTTCAGCCCCTCCAGCACCACGGCGGGGTCGATGCCATAGTCGATGAGGCACGCCACTTCGTCCACGCCAATGCGTTTGAGCTGTTCGACGCGGGCCACCGCGTCACCGATGGTGCCAAACAGCCCCGAGTCCTCGAAATACCGCTCGAACGCGAAATCGAGGATCGCCTCCAGCTCGTCGCCGCTCAGCACCCCCAGATTCATTTCAAAGGCGTTGGTCACCCCTTTGGGTTTCTTGAAGGCGGGGAAGGCCCAGGCATATTGCTTGATCAGCCCGGCGGCCGACCGCAGGTAGTCCTTCATCGGCTCGCGCGCGACACGTGCGGCTTCTTCGCGGGTACCTGCCAGATAGGTGTGCAGCATCAGCGTCACCTTGAAATCGGCCGGGTCATGGCCCGCCTCGCGCAGGGCGGCGTGATAGATGCGGATCTTTTCGGCCACCTCGTCGATGCTCTGGCCCAGAAGGTGGGTCAGCACGTTGGCGCCGATGGACCCGGCCTCGCGCCAGGTCTCCGGGTTGCCCGCCGTGGTGACCCAGAGCGGCAGTTCCTTCGACACCGGGCGCGGCTGGGTGACGACCGAATGCATGGTGCCATCGGCCTTGGCGAACTCCACCGCCTCGCCGCGCCAGAGCTTGCGCAGGGTCTCGATGGTTTCGAACATCGCGGGCTTGTTGCGCGGCGGGGTGTTTTCCGGGCGCAGGATGAAATCGTCAGGCTGCCAGCCCGAGGCGATGCCAAGCGCCGCGCGCCCGCCGGTCAGGTTGTCGATCACCGCCCATTCCTCGGCGATGCGGGCGGGATGGTGCAGCGGCGCCACGCAGGAGCCTGCGCGCACGCTGAGATTTTTCGTCACCGCAGCCACCGCCGCGCCGGTCACCGAGGGGTTCGGATAGGGGCCGCCAAAGGCGTGGAAATGGCGTTCCGGCGTCCAGACCGCGTTGAAACCATGCGCATCGGCGAATTTCGCGCCTTCGAGCAGCAGTTCGTATTTCTTCGGCCCCGGCCCGTCGTCATTGCCCCAATACATCAGGTTGAAGTCGATGGGCCGGTCGCTGACCGCGATCGGGCCTTTTGACACTTCGGCGCGGTTCTCGTCGGAACTCAGCACCACCTTGAAGCCGCGCGCCAGCGTCCAGAACAGCTCCAGCACCGAGATGTCAAAGCTGAGCGAGGTGACCGCCAGCCAGACACCGCCCTTGGCATAATCGATACGGTCGTCCATGCCGGTGAAGAAGTTCACCACATTGCGGTGTTCGACCATCACCCCCTTGGGCGTGCCGGTCGAACCCGAGGTATAGATCACATAGGCCAGATCGTCGGCGGTGGCGCCGCCGTCGACAGGTTCCGCGTGCGCCTCTGACAGGGTGCCGATGTCGAGCACATGGGCCTCGGTCGCGGACAGGCCGGGTTTGCGCGCGCCGCTCGTCACGATCACCGCCGCGCGGCTGTCGCTGACGTAGTGCGCGATGCGGTCGGCCGGATAGGCCGGGTCGAGCGGCACATAGGCGCCGCCCGCCTTGAGCACGCCAAGTGCTGCGATCGGCAACTCGGGCGAGCGGTCCAGATAGACCCCCACATGGCTGCCGGGCGCGACACCCAGATCGCGCAGCCGGGCGGCGACAGCGTTGGCACGGGCGTCGAGCTCGGCATAGGTCAGGCTCTGGCCCTCGAACACCAGCGCCGTTGCCTCGGGTGTGCGCAGGGCTTGCGCCTCGAACGCCTGATGCACGGTCAGGGTGCGGTCATAGTCGCGCGCGGTGCGGTTCCAGTCGCTCAGCATGGTCGAGCGTTCGGACGCGGGCAGGACGGTCAGATCCGCCACGCCATCCGCTCCGCTGGCGCGGGTCAGGGCATACATCACCGTTTCCAGCCGGCGGGCCAGGATCTCGACCGCCTTGGGGTCGAGCCGGGCACTGTCGGCGTGCAACGTCGCGGTGCCGTCGGCCAGCGCCACGGTCAGGATCGCACCGGGAACCGATGCCCCGCCGTCCACCGCCAGCGCCACCGGCGGCACCGGGCAGCGGCCGATGCGCGGGTCGCGCAGGGGCAGGTCAGCGGGCGGCGCACCTTTGGTGCGCGCGCCTGCCAGTCCTTCGGCGGTGCGCATTAGCGCCTCTTCAACTGTTGCGGCCTCGGTCAGGCGCAGCGGCACCCAGGCGCCCAGATACCCGTCTGCGGCGGCCTTGGTGATGGCTCCGGTGGTCAGGGCAATGTCGCCGAACTCTTCGCCGCTGCTGCGCAGCGCCCAGATCAGCACCGCGGTGGCCAGCCGGTCCTCGCCCAGCCCGTGCGGAACCGAGATGCGGTTGGCGACAACCGGTCCGGCAGGGCCGACATGCGCCAGCGGCACCGGCAGCGGGCGCAGCCCGACGAGCCGCTTGCGCCAGTGCCGTTCGGCGGGCAACGCCGCCGTCAGCGCGGCGGCAAGCGCCTGCGCCTCGGCCGCGGAAGGTGAAGCCAGCCGGTCGCCCGGCTTGGTCATCTGCGTCAGGTCAACCGGCGCTCCGTCCAGCCCGCGCAGCCCGCCAAGCACCAGATCGCCCTCGCCCGTCGCCACGGTCAGGGTATCGGTGGACGCCGCCTGTACCGTGCCCGGCAGCGCACCCGAGCGACCCTCGGCGCGGGCCGAGGATACCGCCAGAACCTGGCCCGCAACCGCGATCTTGGCGCAGGTCAGCGGATTGGCGTAATCGCCGAAATCAAGCGCGCGCACCAGTGCGGCCAACGCCTCGGCGGGTTTGGTGAAATCCAGCCGCCCGGCGGCGGCCGGCCGGTCGTCGCGCCCGAAATAGCTGCGCTGGCTCAGGTCCTGCGCCTGCCGCTCCAGCCCCTGTTCCAGCTGGTCGGCCACGCGCGCGAAACTGTCCAGCGCCGCGCCATAGCATTTCGAGTTCAGCGAAAACGCGGTCTCGTCCTCGTCGATGTCGAACATCTGTTGCGCCAGGATGTCGCCCTCGTCGATACCGCCCTCGATCAGGTGCCAGGTGACGCCATAGCGGGTCTCGCCCGCCATCAGCGCCCAGGCCGGAGTGTTCAGCCCGGCATAGCGCGGCAGCGGCCCGTCGTGGAAATTGACCGCGCCCTTGGCGGGCAGGGCCAATACCGCATCCGGGATCACCGAGAGATTGGCGATGGACAACAGCCAGTCGAACCCGCCCGCCGCGATTTCGGCCAGATCGGCGATCCGGTCGCCATGCGGCAGGCCCTTGCCCCGGGCCCAGTTTCGGATCTCGTCATCCTGCGAGATCACGGCGGCAATCCGGTGCCCGCGGTCGAGCAGCATTTTGCTGCATCCGATCAGCAGGGACTCGTTACCGATCACAACATGGGTCAAACTCATCTGCTGTCCTCCGGAAGAGCGGCAACCGGCTTTGGCGTCGCGGGCGCGAGGCCCAGCACGCGGCGTGCGGCATGGGTGATTAGGTCATTCAGGAAACCGTCCGGATCGGAACTCGGCTTGGGGCGGATCAACTGGCGCAACCGCCAGATTAGGGTGCCCGCGATCAGGGCCAGCGTGGTGCCTATTGTATAGGCGCGACCATGGTTCTTGGTGAAATAGTATAACCGGGAATCGAACCAGTATTGCGGCGTGCGCCGCCAGACTTTCATGCCGGTCGATGCTGAACCGATATGAGTTACACAAACGTCGGGCAGGTACCAGGTTTCCCAACCAGCCAAAGCCGCCCGGCGGCACAGATCGGTTTCCTCGAAATAAAGGAAGAAGTGCTCATCAAACCCACCGGTCGCCAAAAAGGTTTCACGCCGGATCATCAGGCTGGCGCCTGCGGCCCAATCCACCGGGGTGCGGGTCGGAGGCAGGGGAAGGGTGATGATCCTGTTGCGCAGCAGGCGAGAGATCGGGCCAGTGCGCGCGGCGGCCTCGAACTCTCCGCTGGCCGAGGGGAAACGGAACGCAGTGCTATGTGGATCCGCGTCGACCCCGCGCACCCCGCTCGCTGCAAGCCCCGCACCAGGTGTCGCAATCAGGAAATCGCGCAACTCACGGATACATCCCGGGTCCGGCCACGCATCCGAGTTGAGAAGATAGTAGAAATCGGGTGCCGCGCCGTCTGACAGACCCGCAAGCATGCCAAGATTCATGCCGGCCCCGAACCCGCCGTTGCGGCTGCTTTCAACGATGCGAAACCTGCTGTCCGTGTTCCAACCCTGCGCGGCTGCGGCCTCTCGCAGCCGGTCCGCCGACCCGTCGCCCGACGCGTTGTCGACTACGATCAACTCGCCCGACAGACCCTGCATGTCGCGCAGGACCGCCTCGCAGGCCCGGATCGTCAGATCCGGCGTGCGGTAGTTGAGGATAACCGTCAGGACGGTCGGTTCTGTCATGCGCTTACTCCGCAGCCTTGCCCAACGGCTGGACAGCGTCGGTTTCGTGTAATCGCTGGCGCAAGTGTTCAGTCAGGACCGAGACATTCGGCACTAGCACCATGCTGTTATGGTCGCCGGGTACTTCGCACACCTCGATATTCCGGGCGAACCTGCCCCAGTCGTTATCGTTGTAAACATACTGTCGTTCAGTGCTGACCCAGTTGCCTCCAGACACTTTCCAGCGCCGGTCCAGTACCGGCCGGTACATCAGAAGCGGACCATTCCAAGGCTGCGGCTGATAGCGGCCGACCGAGCCGAGAAACGCGGCCTCGATCCGGGCATTGTTAAAGGCAGCACCGCCAGCGTCTCCGACCGGGGCGCGGCGACGTTCCACCTCCCAGGCGAACCGGGTACCAAGCCAGTCGAGCAGGTAGCGTGGGCCGCGTTCGGAGAACTGGCGTAGCTTGATAATGGCGCGGTCGCGCCGGCCGATTTCTGGGCGTACCGGCAAAGGGGTGTCGATCATCGCCAGAAGCGAGACTTTTTCACCGGCGGTCTCCAACTGACGCGCGATCTCGTAGGCGGTGATGCCGCCGCCTGAGTAACCGCCCAGCAGATACGGCCCGTGCGGCTGCACCTGACGCATCTCGGCGATGTAATCGGCGGCCGCTGCCTCGATCGTGTCATGTGGGGCCTCGTCGCCGACCAACCCGCGTGCCTGAAGCCCATAGACCGACCGGTCGCGCCCCAGCATCAGCGCCAGATGGCGCAGGTTCAGCACGTTGCCGAACATGCCCGCGACCACGAAGAAGGGCGTCTGGCCGCCCGACCCGACATCGTGCAGCGGCACGACATGGGCAAAGGCGGGGGCGATCTGCGCCTTGTCCTCGCCCTCGCCGGACAGGGCGGCCGACCGGCCGATCCGCGCGTCGATCTTCTCGGCGATGCGGGCGATGCTCGGGGCCTCGAACAGGACCGAGATCGGGAACTCGACGTCAAAGGCCCGGTTGATCTGGGCAAACAGCCGCACCGCGATCAGCGAGTGACCGCCAAGGTCAAAGAAACTGTCCTGAGTGCCCACCTGCGACACGCCCAGCAGGGTTTCAAAGAAACCCGCCAGAGTCTTTTCGGTCTCGGTCTGCGGCGCGACATATTCGGTATCGAGCTGCGGGCGTTCGAAGCTCTGCCCGGCCTCGGCCGGGGCCGAGACCTGATCGGCCTCGGCGATCAGGCGCGGCAGGTCAAGCGAGGTGACGACCACCTGGCTCAGCCCGCTGTTCAGCGCCCGGGTCAGCGCCGCGGCGCCTTCACCGGCGCGGATGCCCTGTGCGATGTTGCGGTGCAGGCGCTGTTCCTCGGGCGAGAGCGCCGCGGCTTTGCGGGCCGGTTCCAGCCCCAGCGCGGCGGCGTCGGCATCGGGTTTTGCCGGTTCGGTCAGGTCGATGGTGCCACTGGTACGTTGCATCTGGAACCCGGCGATATCGACCAGCACCCGCCCCGAAGGATCGGTCAGGGTGATGTCGAACGAGGCAAATCCATCGATCGGCGTGGCGCCCGGCGTCGGGCGCATCCAGCTGCGGATATCCGCAGGCAGCGGTGCAAAGACCCGCAAGGAGCGGTAGGAGACCGGCACCCAGAGCGACCGGCCCTGATAGCCGCGCGCCAGTTCGATGGCCCAGCCGGTGGCCAGATCCAGAAGGCCGGGGTGCATCTGGTACCCCTGGTCCAGATCGCGGCGGTACTCCTCGGGCAGTGACAGGCGGGCCAGCCCCTCGTCCTCGCCCCGCGCGGTGGCGCGCAGCACCTGCCAGCGCGGGCCGAATTTCAGATGCGCCTCCTGCGGGGTATGCAGCACTGCGCCGATGGGCGCGGTCGCCGCCTGCGGGCAGCGCGTGGCAATCGCGGCCAGATCGAGCGTTCCGGCCCGCGCCTCGGGGTCGAGCACCAGCATCGCCTGGGCGTTCTGCGCGTAACCGCCGCCGGGCAAAGCGCTGTGCACGCTGAAACCATAGCCTTCGGCGGTGGGTTCCAGCCGCACGATCACCTCGCGCGGGGCGCCGTTAACCCGCAGCGGGCGGAAGAAATAGAGATCGCGGATGTCGAACGGATGGCTGACGCCCTGCGCCCGCAGGGCTTCGGCCGCCAGTTCGACATAGCCGGTCCCAGGCAGCAGCGCATCGCCTGCGGCGGTGCGGTGTTCGTCGAACACCCAGTGCTCGGCGCTCAGCCGCGACACGAACAGGCGGTTGCCGGCCTCGTCGAACCCGGCCTCCTGCAACAGCGGCTGGTCGGTCGCGGTGCGGGCCTCGGCAGGATCGCCGCCGAGCCGCGCGGCACGCGCGTCGGCGGCCATGCCCACATCCGCCCAGACGCCCCAGTTCACCGCCACGACGCGGGTCTTGGCGGCGCTGCGGCTGCTGGCAAAGGCGTTGAGATACTCGTTGGCCGCGACATAGTCGATCTGGCCCGCCGGACGGCTCGCCGTCGAAGAGGAGGCAAAGAGCACCATCAGTTCCAGCACACCATCGGGGAACAGCTCGTCCAGCACCCTGAGGCCGGTCATCTTCGGTGCCAGCACCCGGTCGATCCCGGCCTCGGTCTTGGCCAGCACCGGCCCGTCCTCGATATGTCCGGCGGCATGGATGACCCCGGTCAGCGCGCCGAACCGGTCCTGCGCGGCGCTGAGCGCGGCGCGCATCTGGCTAATATTGCAGACATCGGCGGCAATCGCCGCAATCTGGCCCTTGTCCAGTGCCTCCAGCTCTTCCAGTGTGCGGATGCGGCGGCTGATCTTGTCGGCAGGGCTGTGCGTGGCCAGCCATCGGGCGCGGTCGGCGGGCAGCTCCTCGCGCCCCAACAGGATCACGTTGGCCCCGTGGGTCTGCATCAGGTGGCGGGCCACCGTCAGGCCGATGCCGCCAAAGCCGCCGGTGATCAGATAGGTGCCGCCTTCGCCGAAGGCGGGCGCCTCATCCTCCAGCGGTGCGGGGCGATAGCTGCGGCCGAACCGCTTGTCGTCGCGCCAGGCGGCGATGGTATTGCCCGGTTCGGCGAGCAGTTCCTCCAGCAGGCGCGGGGTCAGGTCCTCGTCCTGCTCGGGCGCGGCACCGCGCAGCCGCGCCAGCAGTGGCGGGCGCAGGCGGGCGGGCAGCTCGATATCGACCGAGGCACAGGTGATCCCCGGCATCTCGTGCGGCAGCACGCCCAGCGGCCCGGCGATGGTCGCCTTGGCCGGATAAGGCAGCGCCTCGGCGCGCACCTGTGCCGCGCCGGTGGTGAAGGTTGCGATATGCACCGGGCCGGGCAGCTCGACCTGCCCCAGCGCCTGTGCCAGCCAGGTCAGGCTGAAGAACCCGTGTTCCATGTTGCGGTCATGGAAGCTCGATCCTGGGCGGAAGCTTTCGTCCTCGGTCACCAGCCAGAAATGGCCGATCCGGTCGGGCAGGCGCCCCTGCGCCGCCAGATCGCGCAACAGCAGGTCATAACCTATGCGCCCCTGTTCCGGGGCCAGTTCGAACCTTGTGTCAGCGTGTTTGACATAGCTGTCGCTGGAACTGACACGCGCCACCCAATGCCCGGCCTCCTCCAGCCGGTCGGCCGCCTTAGCCGCAAGCCCCCCGGCATCCAGAAAGATCAGCCAGTTGAGCGGTTCTGTCCGGTCCAGCTCGGTCTCGACGTCGATATCGCATTCGGCCAGACGCGGCCGCCAGACAGGGCGCCAGCCCCATTCGGCCAGATCGTCGCTGCGGGTCAGAACCGCGCGCGGTTCTTCCGCCCGCTGGGTGCCCGGTTCGATGAAATAGCGGCTGCGCTGGAACGCATAGGTCGGCAGCGGTAGACGATGGCGCTTGGCCTCGCCCCAGATCTGCGGCCAGTCGGCCTCGACCCCGCAGGCCCAGAGCCGCCCGATCACCCCCATGAAATAGGCGTCATCGGCAATGTCCTGATCGGGGTGACGCAGGGTACTGAGCACCTGGCCGGGCGACACGCCGGGCGACATCTGCGCCAGCGAGCTCAGCGCCTTGCCGGGACCGACTTCCAGGAACACCCGGTCGCGACCCTCGGACAGCGCGTCGATGCAATCGGCGAAATGCACCGTGTTGCGCAACTGCGCGACCCAATAGTCGGGGCTGGTGGCCTCTGCCTCGGTCAGCACCGCGCCGGTGCGGTTCGACTGGATCGGGATTTGCGGCGCGCTCAGGGTGAGACCGCGCAGGAAATCGCCGTATTCCTTCAGGATCGGCTCCAGCATCCGCGAATGGGCGGCAATGTCGATCTGAATGCGCTGATGTTCGACCTCGCGGGCCTTCAAAACCTCGACCAGCCGGTCCAGCGTCGCTTGCGGGCCACTGACGGCGGTCAGGCGGGGGGCGTTGACGCTGGCAATGTCCAGATCCTCGCCGATCAGCGCCTGTACTTCGTCCAGCGGCAGCGAGATCGACAGCATGCCGCCCGGCGCCACAGTGTCAAACAGCCGTCCGCGCAGCAGCACCAGGTCGATGCAATCCTCGAACCGCATTACACCGGCCAGACAGGCGGCGGTGTTCTCGCCCATGGAATGGCCGACCAGGGCTGCGGGCCGCACGCCCCAGCTGAGCCAGAGCTGCGCCAGCGCGTATTCCACGATCATGATCAGCGGTAGCTGCACCGAGGGCTGTTGCAGCCGGGCATTGGCCTCGGCGGTATCGCCCTCGGGCAGCCAGATGGCGCGGATATCGTAGTCGAGGCTCTTTTGCAGATGTTCCAGCCCGCGGTCCATCCATTCGGCAAAGACCGGCTCGACCTCGTAGAGGTCGCGCGCCATGCCCGCATATTGCGCCCCGCCACCGGGGAACATGAACACCACGTCGGCCCCGGCCCCCAGCGCGTCATGGCTGAACACCCGGCGCGGATCGCCCTGCTCCAGCAGGTCGGCGGCCTCAAGCGCGGTTTCGGCCACCAGAACGCGGCGTTTCTCGAACCCGCGGCGGCCTTCTTTCAGCGTATAGGCCACATCGGCCAGATTGACGTCCGGGTTGGCGCGCAGCCAACCGGCCAGCGCCTTGGCATTGCCATCGAGCGCGGCGCGCGACCGGGCCGACAGGCACAGGATCTGGAACGGGAAATCGCTCTCTTCCGAGGCGGCGCGCTCGGGCGCCTCCTCCAGGATGACATGCGCGTTGGTGCCGCCCACGCCCAGACTGTTCACCGCGCCCCGGCGCGGCCCCCTGTGCGGGGTCCAGTCGCTCAGCCGGTCGTTCACCCGGAACGGGCTGGTCTCGAAATCAATCGCCGGGTTCGGCGCCTCGTACCCCAGCGAAGGCGGAATCTGCTTGTGATGCAGCGCCAGCGCGGTCTTGGCAAAGCCCGCGACCCCGGCGGCGGTGTCGAGATGGCCGATATTGGTCTTGACCGAGCCGATCTTGCAAAAGCCGCTCTCGGCGGTCTGTTCCCGATAGGCCTGGGTCAGGGCCGACACCTCGATCGGGTCGCCCAGATAGGTGCCGGTGCCGTGGCATTCGATGTAGTCAATGGTCTCGGCGGGCACATCCGCCGCCTTCAGCGCGGCGCTGATCGCCTGCGCCTGACCACCGACCGAGGGCGCCAGATAACCGGCCTTGTCGGCGCCGTCATTGTTGATGGCGCTGCCCTTGATCACCGCCCAGATATGGTCGCCATCGGCCAGCGCGTCCTCGAGCCGGCGCAGCGCCACCACGCCCGCGCCCGAGCCGAACACTGTGCCCTGCGCCCTGTGGTCGAATGCATGGCAATGACCATCTGGGCTGAGGATCTCGTTTTCCTTGTAAAGGTACCCGCGCCCCTGCGGCAATTCGATGGTGGACCCGCCCGCCAGCGCCATGTCGCATTCGCCCTCGCGCAGCGCCTTGCAGGCATAGTGGATCGCGACCAGCGAGGTGGAACAGGCGGTCTGGATATTGATGCTTGGCCCGTGCAGGTCGAACACATGGCTGACGCGGGTGGACAGGAAATCCTTGTCGTTGCCGGTGTGGCGCAACAGGAACATGCCCACATCGTCGACCAGACCGGGGTTCGAGCAGATGTTGAAATAGAAATAGCTGCCCATGCCGCAACCGGCATAGACCCCGATCGGCCCGGATACCGATTCCGGTGGGTGACCGGCGTTTTCCATCGCCTCCCAGGCGGTTTCCAGGAACTGACGGTGTTGTGGGTCCAGAATCGCGGCTTCCTTGGGGGAAAAGCCAAAAAAATCGGCATCGAACCGGTCGAACCCGTCCAGCGGCGCCGCCGCGCGGACATAATTGGGGTCCGCCATCAGGTCTGGGCGCTCGCCCGCGGCCAGCAGCGCCGCGTCATCCAGCGGCCGGATCGATTCGATCCCTGCCCTGAGATTGTCCCAAAACTCGGCCACCGACGCGGCGCCGGGAACATGCACCGACATACCGACGACTGCAATATCGCCCAGTTCACTCATTGAAGCACGCGTTGTCATGGTCTGCCCAAACGATCCACTTCGTCTTCAGCCCGCCAACCCTCACGCACCCTAGTCGGGCGCGCGCGATCCTGAAAAGGTTCCAATTTGATCAGTTTCCCCTGATTTTTTCTAAACCCCTGTAGTAGTGTCACAAAACCTCTAGCGTTTGGAATGTGTTCTATTCCTACTTGGTGACAAACATCGTTCTTCAAAAAGATTGTGACCGGATTAGGGACAGTTGCGGGCCTTTTGCGGCTGGTTCGGGGCAAAGGCCGAAAATCTTAGAGAATGGTTCTTCGGGGTTCGGTTTGCGTCTTGCCACCAATCGCGGGGCCAGCGCCAAACAGGCTGCGACGGCCTCGGTTCCAATCCGGGTACTTCTGGCGCTCGAAAAAGCCCATTACCGCGCCTGCGCAAAGCCAGGTAAACGGCGTCAGGGTGGCGTTCAGAAGCATGTCGGTCATCGTGGTGGCCAGAATCAACGCAATCGGCGGCACGAAACCCGAGAGTCCTTCGGGCGACGCTTTGCGCGCGTAAAGTGCCGCCATGATGATGGGCGTGGCCAACAGGCCCATCTGCGCAATATATCCCAGCCAGCCAAAAGTACCGAACACGATAATCCAGGCGCCATCCGGAACGGTAATGATCATGCCGGTTTCCGGATCCAGAACCAGGTTCCTGCCCCATCCACCCCAGCCGAACCAGGGTTTCAGATGGGCGCGCTCCAGCAGATGTTCCTCGTTGTTGAAACGGAACCCCAGCGATTGCGCGCGTTCGGCGCTGACGCTTTCAGCCCTTTCCAGTATCAAATCCAGGGGAACGACGCCGAGATTACGCAGCGCCGGGTAGGCGATTGCCAGCAAGGCGATAATCAGGGCCAGGCGGATGATCGTATTGCGCCGCAGGAACAGCACGACCGGCACCAGCGCCATGCCATACAGCAGAGAGGCAAGGCTTTTGCAGGCGTTCAGGACGACTGCCAGATAGACGGTGGCCAACCCCCATTTCAGGCGCTGAGCGTCCTGCGAGGCCCGCGTCAGCGCCGCCGTCGAGATCAGCGCGGTTGCCATAAAAAACGCCAGCCACAGTCCGTGCGGCAGGAACACGATGGGGCGGAACCCGCCGTTGCGGATCATCTGGTTGAAGTCGTGCTGGAAGAACCCGTAGATAAAGATGTTGATCACCGGGGCAAAGTTGATCTCGAAGAGCGACGGCAGCGAATAGATCAGACCGGCGGCCGCCAGAGCATAGATGATCGCGCGCAGGCCCGCCTCGTCCGACAGATGCGCCCGGCCCAGGAAGAAGGGCAATAGCACGATCACCTGCCCGATCATGATCGACAGCATGTCGCGCAGTCCCAGCCCGGGAACGTGATTGGTGATGAACCGGATCGGTTCGCTACCTGTCAGAACTTCGAAAACCAGCGGTTCGCGGTTGGTCAGCACAGTTGGCACCGCACAGAGCACGAAGCCCAGCAGCAACAGGCGCACCGGCCAGACCCGAGACCACATCGTTACCGGTTGCCGCGCGATCAGGATACAGCCAAGGAATGTGGCCACAGACGCGATCGAATCTTTGTTCATCGACGGAATCAGCGGCAGGTCGAACTCAGCCACCGGCGGAAGAATCAAATATGCGCCAAGGATACCCCATATGATCGCATGCCGTGGTGACAACCGTGCGAACAGGGCCACACAGACGAATGGCCACAGCATCAGCATCATATAGGCGACTGGGTTGGGCATCGGGCTCCGTCAGGCTGTTTCCGGTGGCAAAATGCCGGTCGACCCTATCAGACCGGCGGCGGCCTGTCCTGCAATAGCGTCGGATTTGGGCGATCCGGTGGCAGGAAACGCACGGTTTCGCAGCAAGGCTTTGCATCGTCAAAAACCATCCGCTAAGCATTCCGAAACAAGGGAGTGACAATAGGTGAAATTCGACTTTGGGCAGAGCCGGGTACGGATCAATATGCCGACGCGCGCAAAGCTGATGGCTGAAGTTCGGCGGCGGTTCCAGAGTCGTGAGGGTTTTGCGCTTGCCACGATAAACCTTGATCATCTGGCCAAGCTGACAAGCGATGAGGCCTTTGCGCGCACCTATTCGGCACAAGATATGGTGGTGGCAGACGGAAGATCTGTCTTCATATTGTCGCGCATCGCCGGAAGCCCTGTCGAGTTGCTGCCCGGTTCCGATCTGGTTTTCCCGCTGGCGGGACTAGCGGCCGAAGAGAATGTGCCAGTGGCGCTGGTAGGCAGTTCCCAACAGGCGCTTGCCGATGCCCGCAGTGTACTCATAGATCATGTGCCGGGACTCAACGTGGTCTGGACTCATGCGCCGGATTATGGGTTCGACCCCGGGGGAGAGGCGGCGGCCCAGATCCTGTCGGAACTGGCCGCGCGCGGGGTTGGTCTGTGCTTTCTGGCGCTGGGCGCGCCCCGGCAAGAGGTGCTCGCCCTGCGCGGACGCGATCTGGCACCGGGCGTCGGCTTTGCCTCGGTTGGCGCAGGGCTCGATTTCCTGGGAGATCACCAGGTACGCGCGCCGCGATGGATGCGGCAAATGTGGCTGGAATGGCTATGGCGTATGCTGAGTGATCCGGTGCGCATGGTGCCGCGCTATGCCCGAGGCGCGATGATCCTGCCCGGACAGATCGCCGCCGCGCGCCGGTTGCGCCGAACCGGTCTTTGATCAGAAACCAAGCCTCCCTGCGCTAGCGGGTTCTGGGTGAATTCCCCTGTGTCGGAGCAGCGTCAGCAACTGGTGTTCGATTTCCGCGTCGGAGGGGCTTCACGGTTACGCTTCTCCATCGCGGCGAACAAAGACGTCCAGGCCGTGTCCAGATGTACCAGCCTTTTGGTCGAGGACCGCGAGCGTCGATTGCCTCACTGATACTCGATGATCTTGGGGTTGCGCCGGGCAAGCCGCATCAGCCAGTATTTGCCCATCCCCTGCAGGTTGGGAAACTTGGACAGGGTCAGAAACACCGCCTGCGCGCGCGCCTCGTTACGTGCCAGTCCATCGCGCTGCAAACCACGCGCGCTGCGCCACCATGACAGGCCATAAAGTGCCACGACAAGCAACGGCATAGCCGGGCCATGCGCCGCACCGATCAGAGCGATCACCGGCAGGATCAGCCCATAGGCCAGCACCCGGAGCCGCTCGATCCGTAAATGGCTGGGATGCAGCGTGCCCATCTGGGCAAAAGCGTGGCCCGCCCGCACCGCCCGACGCCACCATTGGCCAAACCGGATGATCGCGGCGTCGTGCCGGGTCATCTCCAGCGGCAGTCTTTCCAGTTTCCAACCGGCTTGTGCCAGACGAAGGCCGAAATCTTCATCCTCACCGGCGATCAGAGTGGGGTTGAACCCACCTACCTGCTGATACGCCTCGACCCGCACCATCATGTCGCCGCCGCAGACTGCGATAGGTCCGGCGGGACGGCGCCATTCATGGTCGCAGATGCGGTTGTAAATGCTGGCCTCTGGCGCGATTTCCGACCGCCATCCGGTGACAAGGCCAAGGGTCTCGTCCTGCCGCAGCCGCGCCTCAGCGGCTTCCAGCCAGCCAGGCACCAGCGCGCAATCGCCGTCGATGAATTGAACAAAGGGCGCAGGGTGCTCGGCCTGCGCCGCCTCGAACCCCGCATTGCGGGCACGCGCGGCGCTGAACGGCACCGACATGTCCAGTTCCACCACCACCGCGCCTGCGGTACGGGCGGCGGCGACGCTGCCGTCGGTCGAACCTGAATCCACGTAAATCAGCCGTTGCGCCTGTCCGCGCGCGGCCTGCAGGGCGCGGATCAGCCGGTCGCCTTCGTTGCGACCGATGAGAATCAGATCGACGGTCATAGCGCGCGCTCAGGCCCGGTCAGAACCGCCTCAAGCAGGTCGCAGGCGCGGTCCCAGCCTTGCCCCTGCGCGATCTGGTAATTGCGGTCGGACATTTCACGCCATTCGGTATCAGACAACGACAGGATGCGCGCGACCCCTTTGGCCAAGGCGCCCGCATCGCCCACATCGGCCAGATAACCGGTCACGCCTGGCTCTATCAGATCTTCGGCGGCGCCCACGCGGGTCGAAACCAGTGGCGTGCGGCAGGCCATTGCCTCGAGCAGCGGCAGAAAGAACCCCTCGGCGGTGCTGGCGCAGAGAAAGACGTCGCAGGCGGCATAGATGTCGCGGATCCGCTCCTGTGCTGGTCGCAGGTGAAACTCGGCGTCAGGAGGCAGAGGCATATCCGGTGATACCGGCTCGGCGCCAAAGGTCACCACATGCAGGTTGGGAAACCGTTGCCGCAACAGGGCGAGGGCGGTCAGTGCGGTATCCGACCCCTTGATCGGATAGGGGCTGTAAAGGAAACCAACCGTAGGGCGGGCGGCCTTTCCCCGTACGGGCGCATGGAACTGGGTCAGGTCGATGCCATTGGGCACCAACCGAGCGTCGTCGCGACCGTAAATCCGGCGCAGGATGCCGTCCAGCCAGTTCGAGATTACAATAGGGGTCAGTGGCAGGTAGTAGGTGGCGCGCGAGACCTGCCAGGGCAGGAAATCATGCACCTCGTGATGCTGGATCAGATAGAACTTGCGCCCTTTTTCGGGCGGCATCGCTGCGGCGGCAAAGGCAGTCTCCCACCAGGTGGCCACGATGGCATCCGCATCCGGGATCTCTTCCGGTTCGACATGGAAATCGGCCCGCGCGGTTTCGATCACCGGCAGGTCCAGATCGTCCAAATGGCCAGGCGGCTCTGGCGGGTTGGGATGGCGCCCGTGCAGCAGCGCACGCAATTTCTGTCGGCGACCGGGCTGTGCCCGGGCTGGGATGACAACGGTCACTTCATGGCCGCGCGCGCGCAACATGCGGGCATAGATCGCAATCACGCGCAGGCCGCCCGCCAGATTCGAGCGTGGGCTGAGAAACGTGATACGCACCGGGTCTGCTCTCCTTGGTGTTGTCCGGTTGGATTGCCCCGTTCCTAGCACGGGCGCTGCTTGCTGCTAGGGGAAAATCGCCTCGCGCGGTTCAATACCCTTTGCCGGTGCGGTTTTGCGACCTCTGTGTGGCCAATCCGGGGCATGAGTTCTCTTTTTAATTTGACACCTAAATTAAATCAAGCAAAGCTCTGGCAACAGCTGGGGAGGCGAAATGTTCATAGGGCTCGATCTGGGCACTTCCGGGGTGCGCGCAGTGCTGGTTCGGCCGGATGGCAGCGTGCTGGCCAGCGCCGAATCCGGGCTTTTCGCCGACCATCCGTACCCGGGGTGGAGCGAGCAGGACCCAGCCAATTGGGTGTCGGCGGCGCGCGCCGCTCTGGTCGCGTTGGCGCAACGCCATCCACTTGCGATGGAGCAGGTCGCGGGGGTGGGACTGTCGGGGCAGATGCACGGGGCGGTGCTGCTCGATCCGGCCGGGGTGGTGCTCCGCCCCGCGATCCTGTGGAACGACGGTCGCAGCCATGGCGAGGCGGCGGAACTGGACGCGATGGCGGATGTCCGGGACCTCTCGGGCAATATCGTGTTCCCGGGCTTCACCGCGCCGAAACTGCTCTGGCTTGCCCGGCACGAGCCAGAGGGCTTTGCCCGCGTGGCCACGGTTCTGCTGCCCAAGGATTACCTGGCCTGGTGGCTGACTGGTGAGATCGGCACCGAGATGTCCGATGCCGCCGGTACCGCCTGGCTGGATGTGGGCGCGCGCGACTGGTCTGACCGGCTGCTCAAGGTCGGCGGGATGCGCCGCGATCAGATGCCGGACCTGCGCGAGGGGACCGGGATTGTGGGGCCTCTACGCCCCGACCTTGCCGCAGAGCTGGGCTTGCCTGACGGAGTGCAGGTCGTGGCCGGGGGCGCCGACAATGCCGCCGCCGCCTGCGGCGTGGGCGCATTGGCCGAGGGCGACGGATTCGTCTCGCTGGGCACTTCGGGCGTGCTGTTCGCGGCGCGAAACGGGTTTTACCCGGACCCGGCCAGCGCGGTGCACACCTTCTGTCACGCGGTGCCGGGGCGCTGGTACCAGATGGGCGTGATCCTGGCCGCGACCGACAGCCTGAATTGGCTGGCCCGGATCACCGGGGTCGAGGCCGCGACCCTGACTGGCGAGCTGGGCGCGCTGGGCGCGCCCGGCCCTATGCGGTTCCTGCCGTATCTCTCGGGCGAGCGGACGCCGCATAACGACGCCGCCATGCGCGGTGCTTTCCTACATCTCGACATCGCCCAGACCCGCACCGACCTGACCCGCGCCGTGGTCGAAGGTGTGAGTTTCGCCCTGCGCGACAGTCTCGACGCCCTGCGCGCCACCGGCGCCGATTTGCCGCGCCTTCTGGCGATCGGCGGCGGCACCCGCTCGCGCTACTGGGTGGAACTCTTGGCCACCGTTCTGGGCCTGCCGCTCGACCTGCCCGAACAGGGCGATTTCGGCGCCGCCCTTGGCGCCGCGCGCCTGGCCATCTGCGGCGTCACCGGGGCCGACCCGGAACAGGTGATGACCCGCCCACCCATTGCCGAAACCATCGACCCGCGCGCCGACCTGCTGGACGCCTATGCTCAGGCCCATGCCGATTTCGCCGCCTCTTACCCCAAGCTGAAAGCCCTGCCATGACCGAGTTCTTCGTCGATATCGCCCCCGTCCGTTTCGAAGGACCCGACAGCGCCAATCCGCTGGCCTTTCGCCACTATGACCCCGACGAAATGGTCATGGGCAAGCGGATGGAGGATCACCTGCGCTTTGCGGTGGCCTATTGGCATTCCTTCGCGTGGGAGGGGGGCGACCCGTTCGGCGGCCAGACCCTGATCCGCCCCTGGCAGCCGCAGGACGACATGGCGCGCGCCAGGGTCAAGGCCGATGCCGCGTTCGAGATGTTCGATATCCTGGGCCAGCCCTATTTCTGCTGGCACGATGCCGATATCCGCCCCGAAGCCGCGACCTTTGCCGAAAGCTTGCGGAATTTCGAGGAAATCATCGACTATTTCCTTGAAAAAATGGAAAACCGCAAGACCCGCCTGTTGTGGGGCACTGCCAACATGTTCAGCCACCGCCGCTGGATGGCCGGCGCCGCGACCAACCCGGATCCGGACGTGTTCGCCTATGCCGCCGCGACGGTGAAGGCGTGCATGGACGCCACCCACCGGATGGGCGGGCAGAACTATGTCCTCTGGGGCGGGCGCGAGGGGTATGAGACGCTGCTCAACACCGATATGGGGCGCGAGCTGGATCATATGGGTCGGTTCCTGAACATGGTCGTGGATTACAAGCACAAGATTGGCTTCAAGGGCGCGATCCTGGTCGAGCCGAAACCGCAGGAACCCTCGAAACATCAATATGATTTCGACGCCGCCACCTGCATCGGCTTCCTGCGCAAATACGGGCTGGAGGGCGAGGTAAAGCTGAACCTGGAGCAGGGCCACGCAATCCTGGCCGGGCATTCGTTCGAACATGAGATCGCGGTGGCCGCGGCCGAGGGCATGCTGGGCTCCATCGACATGAACCGCAACGATTACCAGTCGGGCTGGGATACTGATCAGTTCCCAAATAACGTGCCCGAGGTGGCGCTGTGTTATTACCACATCCTGCGGGCGGGCGGGTTCAGAACTGGGGGCACCAATTTTGACGCCAAGCTCCGGCGCCAGTCGCTGGATGCATTCGACCTGATTGCGGCCCATGTGGGCGGCATGGATATCTGCGCACGCGGGCTGAAAGCTGCGGCCGCGATGATCGAGGACGGCGGGCTGGAGGCCGCGCTGCGCGACCGCTATGCCGGTTGGGACAGCGACCATGGGCAGGGCGTATTGGAGAGCGATCTTGACAGCCTCTTTGCCCGCGTGCTGGCGGGCGAGATCGACCCGCAGCCTCGCTCGGGCCGGCAGGAGATGCTGGAAAACCATGTGAACCGCTTTGTCTGACCGGGGCGGCATCCGGCGGCACGTGCTGGAGGAGGGTGACGTTTCGG
Source organism: Ruegeria marisflavi (assembly GCF_025673445.1). Taxonomy (NCBI): domain Bacteria; kingdom Pseudomonadati; phylum Pseudomonadota; class Alphaproteobacteria; order Rhodobacterales; family Roseobacteraceae; genus Ruegeria; species Ruegeria marisflavi. The sequence goes on along the minus strand of NZ_JAOVQN010000006.1, from coordinate 61,020 downwards.
TCGCGATCCTGAACCGGGCCTGTATCACGCAGGACTGGCAGGTGCCGCTGCGTGGCGCCCGGGTGCCGGTGGTGCTGGGCTATGCCGACCCGGCCGATTACGCCCATAACCCCCGCAGTCTGGGAATCATCGCGGGCCGGGTCGCCAACCGCATCTCGGGCGCGGGCTTCACACTGGACGGGCAGCGCTATGACCTGCCCGCCAACGAGGCACCGAACCATATCCACGGCGGGCCGCAGGGGCTGCATGCGCGCCTGTGGGAGATGGAGGTGGGTGGCCCCCGCGCCGTGCGCCTGACACTCGTGTCCGAGCATGGCGAGGGCGGATACCCCGGGCGGCTCGGCCTGACGGTGACGATCCGGCTGGAGCGTGACGCGCTCACCTATGACATGCGCGCTGTCAGCGACCGGCCGACCCTGCTGAACCTTGCGCAGCATTCCTATTATTCGCTTGGGACCAAGACCTGCCGCGATTTCCGCGTGACCCTGCCCGCCAGCCGCCATACCGTCAACGATGCGGCCAAGATCCCGACCGGAGAGATCGCTCCGACGACGGGGCAACTTTTCGATTTCCGGACCGGGCGGCGCATATCCGAGGCGGACCCGGACGGGCAGGGGCTGGATATGAATTTCGTACTCGACCGGGGGCAGGTGCGGGCGACCGGCAACGGGCTTGTGCTGGAGATCGAGACCGACCAACCCTGCCTGCAACTCTATACCGGCCAATACCTGGGCGCGCTGCATCCCCCCCTGCCGGGCCAGCGCCACGCGCCTTTTTCGGGCCTCTGTCTGGAGCCGCAGGGCTATCCCAATGCAGTGAACACGCCTGGCTTTCCCTGCCCGCTGGTCACCCCCGATCACCCCTACCGCCAGTGCATGACAGTGCGCATTCGCGAAGAGGGTGCGGCATGAAGCGGCTGATCGTACTGCTGAGCATCGCGGCCAGTCCACTGCTCGCCGAACCGCTGCCGCGCGCCGATGCGGTCTTTGCCGAACCCAGGATAGAGGCGGTACGGCTGGGGCAGCTTCTGTTCTATGACCCCATCCTCAGCGGCAACCGGTCTGTCGCCTGCGCCAGTTGCCACCATCCGCGGTTTGGCACCTCGGACGGGGTGTCGCTGGGCCTGGGCGACGGCGCGCTGGGGATCGGCCCGGACATGCGCCACGACCCGGAAAACCGGCCCGAACAGCGCATTCCCCGCAACGCGCCGGCGCTGTTCAACCTCGGCGCCGAAGAATTCACGCATTTCTTTCACGACGGCCGGCTGGAAAGCGACCCGATAAGCCCCTCGGGCATCCGCACGCCGCTGGGCGCAGATATGGAGCAGGGCTTTGCCTCGGCGCTGGCCGCGCAGGCGATGTTCCCGGTGCTCTCGGGCGACGAGATGGCCGGGCATTACTCGGAAAACGACGTGGCCCAGACGGTGCGGCAAGGCAGGCTCACCGGCCCAGGCGGGGCCTGGGCGATCCTGGCGGCGCGGATCGAGGCGATCCCGGACTACCGCCGCGCCTTTGACACGGTCATCGGGCCGCGCCCGGTGACATTTGCCGATATCGCCAATGTGATCGCCGATTTCATGGTGTTCGAATGGCGCGCCGATGACAGCCCGTTCGACCGCTATCTGCGCGGGCAGGGGGACCTGCCCGAAGCGGCGAAAGCGGGGATGGACCTCTTCTATGGCAAGGCGCAGTGTTCGACCTGCCACGCAGGCCAGTTCCAGACCGACCACGGGTTTCACGCCATCGCCATGCCGCAGATCGGGCCGGGCAAGGCGGCCCGGTTCGAGCGCCACAATCGCGATATCGGGCGGATGCGGGTAACGGGCGATCCGGCCGACGCTTATGCCTTCCGCACGCCGTCGCTGCGCAACGTGACCGCCACCGCGCCCTATGGGCATAGCGGCGCCTATGCCGGCCTGCGGGCGGTGGTCGAACACCATCTGGATCCGGTGGCCAGTCTCGAGGTCTATGATATTGCCTCGGCGGTCTTGCCGGGGGGCGGTTTTGCCAGCGACCGGGCAGTGCTGGACGATCCGGTCGAGATGGCGGCGATTGCCGACGCGAACCGGTTGCAGCCGATCGAGCTGAGTGACGGGGAGGTCGATGCCCTGCTGGCCTTTCTCGATACATTGACCGACCCGGCGGCCGTGGCCGGGCGTCTTGGCATTCCGGACAATGTCCCCAGCGGTCTCAAGGTGCCACGATAGATTTTCCTTCGAAAAATCTATGCCTCCGGGGGGAGTATTTTTGGCGAAATGAAGGGGTTAGGGCCGTGCCCTGAGCGCGGCGCCGTCGCGGATCAGGGTCAAGGATTGGTCCGGGGCGACCTCAAGGGGGGCGGATTGGGTGCCATCGGTCCAGATCACCCGAATTGAGATGTCTTGCGCATCGGCCAACCCGAAATGCTGGAACCCCGCCGCACCGCCGGCATGACCGCCGCCCACGGTGATCTCGCGCAACTGCGGCGGGGCCGAACCGGCCATGACCTCGATCCAGGCGCCGATGGCGTCGCGGTTGGGGCCGGGCTGTTCCAGCGCCAGCGCCAGCCAATGGCCGGTCTCTGGCGTGACATTCTGCCAGACCTCCAGCGGCGCGCGGCGGTTGACCACCGCGATGTCAAGCCGCCCGTCACCGTTCAGGTCCACCAGCGCGCCGCCGCGCCCGCGATGCAGGCTGGCGATACCGGCGCGCTCTCCAGCTTCGGCAAAGGTACCGTCGGGTTGCTGGATCAGAAGGTTGTTGGGATCCTCCATCGCCGCATCGGGCATCTGTTCAACATTGCCCTTGGTGATGAAGACATCGTCCATCCCGTCATTCTGCACATCGCCGAAACCGATATGCCAGCCGGTCGAGGGCCGCCCGTCGCCGCCGGTATAGGGGCGGTGGGCGGTGGTGCCCATGGCATAGGGCACATCGGCAAATTCCGCGCCGTTCCCGGTCATCCGCTGCAACCGCTGGTCGCCCATCGAGGACAGGAAGACCTCTTGCCGCCCGTCGCGGTCCAGGTCGCGCTGGGCAATGCCCATGCCCCAGAGCTTGTGGCTGAGCCAGCCATCGACGGGGCCGAGCAGGCGGGGCATGGACCCCATCGCCCACATCTGTTCCTCGCCGTCAGAGACATAATAATGCCGGTCGTTGCTGATCCGCAGGTCGGCACGGCCCTGCCGCGCCCAGTCGCTGAACAGCATCGAGAGCGGACAGAACCCCGGCTTGAGTTCGATGGGCGGGCCATAGTGGTCGCCCTCGGGCCGGTAGAGCAGGTTGGTGTCGCAGGTGCCGAAGGGGCCGTTCGGGTTGCTGCGGTCGACATAATTGCCAAAGGCCAGCGTCGGCAGGCTCTGCCCCGCCTCCCATGTGGCGGAAAAGGCGGTGGTCCAACGGTCGCCGCTGGTGAAACCCAGCCCCTCGAACGGGGCAAAACTGCAATCGGGACCGCCGCGCAACAGTTGGTTCGGCCCGACCCGCAGGATCGCCAGATCCATGTAACCGTCACTGTCGATATCCAGAGGATAGGCGCCGATCATGCCCGGTTCGGTCAGGGCCTCGGGCGTGTCCGCCTCGAACCGCAGCGCGCCCGCATCCGAGCGGTTGCGCAACAGGGTGGCCGGGTTCTCGCCGCCCGCCGCCAGCAGCTCCGGCAAACCATCGCCGTCACAGTCGAACACCGCCAGCCCGCCGCCGACAAAATGCTCCCAGCCGCCGGCATAGACATGCTCGGGCACCGGCACCGGCGTGAACGCGGGTCCGGCGAGGGCCGGTGTGGTCGCCAGCGCCAGCGCGAACAGCTCAGGCCGCATTCTCGCCCAGCCTTTCCAGCGCCAGTTCCGACACTTTGTCGAGCGCATAGGCCGCCGCCCCGCGCGCCCACATCAGATCGCCCCATTTATGCACCACCACCTCGGGTGGGGCCTTGTCCACCTGCACGATCGACTTGCGCATCGCCTCGATCACCGCGTCGGAATAGAGATGGTCGAACTGCATCTGCTCGCCTGCGAGGATGATCAGCTCGGGGTCGAAGATATTGACCAGGTTGGCCAGCCCCATGGCAAAGATCTGGCCCGCCCGTTCAACGATGCTGCGCGCGGTGACATCCCCCGCCCGCGCCGCATCGAGCAGGGTTTCGACCCGCTTGGCCGGATCGGCATTGGCATCCTGGCCGCTCACCAGCGTCGCCTCGCGCAACAGCGCGTAATCGGCGACATAGGCCTCCAGACAGCCGCGCTGGCCACAGCGGCAGAGCGCGCCGTTCAGCTGCACCTTGGTATGGCCGAACTCGGCACCGCATCCGCGCGTACCACGATAAAGCGCACCGCCGATCACCATGCCTAGACCCACGCCGCTTTCGATGGTCACGACCAGAAAGTCGCTGTGTTCCCGGCCCAGGCCAAAGGCGTGTTCGGCCACCGCCACCAAGTTGGCGTCGTTGTCGATGAAACAGGGTACGCCCAATGTGCGGGTCAAGAGCGCGCCGAACTCGATGTTGCGCGCCGACAGCGACGGCGACCAGTGCACGAACCCGTCATTGGCCTCGACAATCCCCGCGATACCGATCCCGAGGCCCGAGATTTCGCCCGGCGCGCGGCCGATCTGCCCGGCCAGCCGGGCCACGGCCTCCCCTATCTTGGCGGCCAGGTCTTCGGGGCTACTGACCGGGTGCCGCAGGTCGCACTCTTCAGTCGCCAGTTGCTCGCCCTCGAAATCCAGCAGAACCAGCGACAGCTTGTGATGCGAGATCTTCACCCCCGCCACCAGATGCGCCGCTCCGCGAATCTTGAGATCCACCCGCGGCCGGCCACGCCGGGAATCCGGCTCGCCCTCGTCGCGCGCTACCTCCTCGACCAGTCCGTCCGATAGGAACTCGGCGGTGATCGTGGTGACGGTGGCGCGGCTGATCCCGGTCAGGTCCGACAGCTCGATCCGGGGGATACGGCCCGCCCTGCGGATTTCGCGCAGCAGGGTGCGGCGCCCGTATTCCCGTTGCATAACAGCCATTTGCCCGACGCCTCCCTGAACCTGTCCTGCCCAATCTCCGGATCGTACCCATCCCGGCAAACAAGGCCAAGGCAGAACGCAACACAGCGGGCAAGACCAGCCTATCTTATTTAATTTGACTTTCAAATTAAAATGACACACGATCCTTGCACCGGCCCCGCCCGAGGCAAGGAATGGCGTGCGGCTGCAAATGTTTTTGGGAGGACAGAATGAAACTCTATGCAACCGCATCCGCGGTGATCGTCAGCGCCATGCTGGGAACTGCGGCCTGGGCGGCCGATGTCGTCGTGGGCGTCAGCTGGTCGAACTTCCAGGAGGAGCGCTGGAAAACCGACGAGGCCGCGATCAAGGCCGAGCTCGAGGCCAAGGGTGCCAAGTATATCTCGGCGGATGCGCAAAGCTCGTCGGCCAAGCAGTTGTCGGACGTGGAAAGCCTGATCGCGCAAGGCGCCACCGCGCTGATCATCCTGGCGCAGGACGCGCAGGCCATCGGCCCCGCCGTGCAGGCCGCAGCCGACGAAGGCATCCCGGTCGTGGGCTATGACCGCCTGATTGAGGACAGCCGCGCTTTTTACCTGACCTTCGACAACGTCGAGGTAGGCCGGATGCAGGCCCGTGCCGTTCTCGAAGCAGCCCCCACCGGACGCTACGTGATGATCAAGGGCTCTCCCACCGATCCGAACGCGGATTTCCTGCGTGGTGGCCAGCAGGAAGTGCTGCAAGCCGCCATCGACAAGGGTGACATCACCATCGTGGGCGAGGCCTATACCGACGGCTGGCTTCCCGCCAACGCGCAGCGCAACATGGAACAGATCCTGACCGCCACCGACAATGGTGTCGACGCGGTTGTCGCCTCGAACGACGGCACCGCCGGCGGCGTTGTGGCGGCGCTGACCGCGCAGGGCATGGAAGGGCTGCCGGTCTCGGGCCAGGACGGTGATCATGCCGCGCTGAACCGGGTGGCCAAGGGCACCCAGACCGTATCGGTCTGGAAGGACGCCCGCGACCTCGGCCGCGCCGCCGCGCGCATCGCCGTGTCGCTGGCCGAAGGCACCAAGATGAACGCCATCGGTGGCGCTGACGACTGGACCTCGCCGGGCGGCACCAAGATGAGCGCGCTGTTCCTCGAACCGCTGCCGATCACCAAGGACAACCTGTCGGTCGTTGTCGACGCTGGCTGGATCACCCAGGAAACCCTGTGCCAGGGCGTGACCAACGGTCCCGCACCCTGCAACTGATCCTTTTCCAACACGACCGGTCTCACCCTTCATCGGGGTGAGACCCCCAAAATCGCAGGACATCCCATGACTCATTCCGAGGCGGAGCTGTCCCCGGCACATCCCAAGAAATCCTTTGTTCAGACGCTGGAACTTGATCTGCGCCTTCTCGGCATGATCGGTGCCTTCGCGATCCTGTGCATCGGCTTCGACCTTGTGACCGGCGGCCGTTTCCTGACACCGCGCAACATCTTCAACCTGACCATCCAGACCGTTTCGGTCGCGATCATGGCCACCGGCATGGTGTTCGTCATCGTCACCCGCCATATCGACCTGAGCGTCGGCGCGCTTCTGGCGACCTGCTCGGCGGTGATGGCGATGACCCAGACCGAGATCCTGCCCAACATGCTGGGCCTGGGGCTGGGCCATCCGCTGATCCCTTGGGTAACCATCCTTGTCGGCTTGCTGATCGGCACGCTGATCGGCGCCTTTCACGGCTGGCTGGTGGGCTATCTGACCATCCCCGCCTTTATCGTGACCCTGGGCGGCCTGCTGGTCTGGCGTAACACCGGCTGGTACCTGACCAGCGGCAAGACCATCGGCCCGCTGGACCCGACCTTTGAAAAGTTCGGCGGCATCAACGGCACACTGGGCGCGGGCTGGTCCTGGATTGTGGGTCTGCTGGCGCTCACTGCCGCCCTCTATGGCCTTTGGATGAGCCGCAGCAACAAGATCCGCCATGGCTTCCCGGTCAAACCGCTCTGGGCCGAAGGCGTGCTGGCCGGGCTGATCTCGGCGGCGATCGTTGGCTTTGTGGCGATCCTGAACGCCTATGAGGTGCCGACCGCGCGGTTGAAGCGTGATTTCGAGGCGCAGGGTCTCACCTTGCCCGAAGGCTATACCGAGGCCTATGGCATCCCGATCTCGGTGCTGCTGCTGATCTTCATCGCAGTGGGTATGACCATGCTGGCGCGGCGCACCCGGCTTGGCCGTTACATCTTCGCCACCGGCGGCAACCCCGACGCGGCGGAACTCAGCGGCATCAACACGCGGCTTCTGACGGTCAAGATCTTTGCCCTGATGGGCGCGCTCTGCGCCATCTCGGCGGTGGTGGCCTCGGCCCGCCTGACCAACCACTCCAACGACATCGGCACGCTGGACGAACTGCGCGTGATCGCGGCGGCCGTCATCGGCGGCACCGCGCTGGCGGGCGGCTTCGGCACCATCCACGGGGCGATTCTGGGCGCGCTGATCATGCAGTCGCTGCAATCGGGCATGGCCATGGTCGGTGTAGATGCGCCCTTGCAGAACATCGTCGTGGGCACGGTTCTGGTGCTGGCGGTGCTGATCGACATTCTCTATCGCAAACGGACGGGGGTGGCGTGATGGAACAGTGTACAAAACGGTCAATAGGTGCGTCATGACAGGTACAAAACAGTCAAAACGCGGTACACCTCTGGTCGAGATGCGCGACATCTGCATCTCCTTCGGCGGCGTGCATGCGGTCGATCACGTGAGCGTCGACCTATATCCGGGCGAGGTCGTGGGCCTTTTGGGCCATAACGGCGCCGGCAAGTCGACCCTGATCAAGATCCTCTCGGGCGCCTACCAGATGGACTCAGGCGAGATCCGCATCAACGGCGAAAAGGCCGAGATCCACAATCCCCGCGATGCACGGCGTTACAATATAGAGACGATATATCAGACACTTGCGCTGGCAGATAACCTCGATGCAAGCTCGAACCTGTTCCTCGGGCGCGAGCTGGTGACGCCCTTCGGGCTGGTCGATGACGACGCGATGGAGGCCGAGACGCGCAAGATCATGGCGCGGCTCAACCCCAACTTCAAGAAGTTCAACGTGCCGGTCTCGGCCCTGTCCGGCGGCCAGCGCCAGTCGGTCGCCATCGCCCGCGCGGTCTACTTCGACGCCCGCATCCTGATCATGGACGAACCTACCGCCGCCCTCGGACCCCATGAAACGCAGATGGTCGCCGAGCTGATCGAGCAGCTAAAGGCCCAGGGAATAGGGATTTTTCTGATCAGCCACGACATTCACGACGTGATGAAACTGTGCGACCGGGCCAGCGTCATGAAGAACGGACAACTGGTCGGAACGGTGGACGTGGACAAGGTCACCGATGATGATCTGTTGGGCATGATCATCCTGGGCAAGCACCCAGGTGCGCAGGCCGAGGCGTGACCATGCCGGTTCTGGTCGCAGATGTGGGCGGGACCAATACTCGCGTGGCACTGGCCAGCGCCGGGCGCCTGTCCCAGCTTGCCCGCTTCGGCAACGACGCCTACGCGTCGTTCGCCGAGGTGCTGTCGGCCTATGCGCGGGGCCACAACCTGCCGGCCCTGCGCGGCATCTGCGTGGCTGTGGCGGGTCCGGTCGCCGCTGGCCGCGCCGAATTAACCAACAGAAACTGGCACTTCAACGAATCCGGGTTGGCAGCCCCGCTGCCGGAACAAGGGGATATCCCCGCACGGCTGATCAACGATCTGGTGGCGCTGGGTCATGCCTTGCCGGGGCTTGTGCCGTCGCAACTCGACGTGATCCGTGCCGGTGCCGTGCAGCCCTCGAACGACCAGGCGCTGGTCGCAGGGCTGGGCACCGGTTTCAACGCCTGCCTACTCAAGGGCGGGTCGGTGGTCGAGGCAGAACTGGGCCACGCCAGCCTTCCACTGGCCATCGCCGAGGAGCTGCGCGCACAGCTGGGCGACGCGGCCTCGGGGTTTCGTACAAATGAATGCCTGTTCTCCGGTCGCGGCCTGTCTCGGTTGCACAACATATTGACAAATAAGGATAAACGAGGCCAGGATATCCTGGAGGATTTCGCCACCGGGGCTGATCCGCAGGCGGCGGCCGCGGTAACCCTGACCGCTCGCCTGCTGGGGCTTTTTGCACGAGAACTGGTGTTCCAGTACCTGCCGTTTCGCGGCATCCACTTCGCTGGCGGCGCGGCGCGCGGCATCCTCGGCTCGGCGGCGCGGGCAGAGTTCCTGTCAACATTTGAAGCCGGGGGACGGTTCGCCGACCATCTGGACCGGGTGCCGGTGCGGCTGATCGCCGACGATGCCGCAGCACTGAGCGGCGCGGCCCGGCTGATGGAGGAAAGCGCATGACTGCCCCCTTGTTCCGATGGGGCATCCTGTCGACGGCCAAGATCGCGCGCGAGCACGTGATGCCCGCCATAGCCCGATCTGAAACCGGCGTGATCCACGCCATCGCCAGCCGCGACGCGGGCCGGGCGCAGGCACAGGCGGCACGGTTCTCGGCCGCGCGCTGGTATGACGGTTACGATGCGCTGCTGTCCGATCCGGATGTGGACGGGGTCTATATCCCGCTGCCAACGTCGCAGCATGCCGAATGGGCGATCCGCGCGGCCGAGGCGGGTAAACACGTGTTGTGCGAGAAGCCCATCGCGCTGAGGGCCGAGCAGATCGACCGCGTCATCGCGGCGCGCGATGCCATGGGCCGGGTCGTGTCCGAGGCGTTCATGGTCTGGTATCACCCGCAATGGCACAAGGTGCGCGAGCTGATCGCCAGCGGCGCCATCGGGGCGCTGCGGCAGGTCACCGGCGGGTTTTCCTATCACAACACCGACCCGAACAACATGCGCAACCGGCCCGAACTGGGTGGCGGCGCGCTGCCCGATATCGGGGTTTATCCGGTGGTGACGACCCTCTTGGCAACCGGGGCAGAGATGCGCCGGGCCGAGGCGCGGATCGCGTACTCGCCTGCCTTCGGAACGGATGTTTTCGCACGTGCTACTGTCGGCTTCGACGGGTTCGACCTGAACTTCCACGTGGCCACCCAGATGGGCGCGCATCAGTCGATGCGGTTTTTCGGCGAAACCGGCTGGATTGACGTGCTCACCCCGTTCAACGCGGGGCTTTATGGGTTTGACGAGGTGGTGCTGCATGATCAGAAGGCGCTGTCGCGGCAGGTCTTCCGGTTTCCCGGCGTGAACCAGTACGAGGCGCAGGTGGATGCTTTCGTGCGCGCCACTCGGGGCACGGGCGAAGTGTTTCCGCTGGAACTGTCGCGCCGTGTGCAAGAGGTGATCGACGCAATCTACGATGCGGCTGCCCGGCATGGGGGAGAGTAGGGGGCTCTACCCCCCTCGTCCCTTGCGGGCCCCACCCCCGGAGTGTTTCAGACCAGAAAGAAGCGCATCAGCGCCCGATGGCATAGGCCTGCATCAGGCGTGGCGTGGCGGCGGCGCGCAACAGTCCGTCTGAATTTCGGCTGGCGGCGGTGAGCCGCCCGATGGACCAGGGCTCGGATACCTCGACCGCGTGGCCGCGCTGGCGGAGCTCGGCGATGACCGCCTCGCCAAAGGCGGGTTCGATCATCAGGTGACCGGGCCTTGCAGGGCGGGGATAGAAAGACTCTTGGAAATGACCGGTATGGAACAGCGGCGCATCCACCGCCTGTTGCAGGTTCAGGCCGCCATGCACCAGCCGCAGCAGGTACATGAGCTGCCACTGGTCCTGCTGGTCGCCGCCCGGCGTACCAAAGGCCAGCTCGGTCCCGTCCGGTTCGCGCGCCATCGACGGCGACAGGGTGGTGCGCGGCCTGCGTCCCGGCGCCAGCGAGGTGGGCAGCCCCTCGTCCAGCCAGAACATCTGGGCACGCGTGTTGAGCGGCATGCCCAGCCCCGGTACCACCGGCGAGCTTTGCAGCCAGCCGCCCGAAGGTGTGGCCGAGACCATGTTGCCCCAGCGGTCGATCACGTCGATATGCACCGTATCGCCCCGGCGTTGCGACAGATGCGCCATGGTCGGCTCGCCCGCGCCGGTGCCGCCGCCCGAAACATAGTCTTCGCTCGCATGGCGCCGCGCGGCGGCAGCCCAGGTCTCATGGCCCGGCAGCTGGCCCGGGCGCTGTTCGACCGAGGCCGTCTCGCCGATCAGCGCGCGCCGTTCCTCGGCGTATTTCTCCGACAACAGCGTGTTCATCGGGATGTCGGTATGGTCCGGGTCGCCGTAATAGGCCTCGCGGTCGGCAAAGGCCAGCTTCATGACCTCGGTCACCAGATGCACGAAACGGGCGCCGTTAAGGTCGAGCGCATCCAGATCGAACCCGTCGAGGATTTGCAGCGATTGCAGCAGGGCGGGGCCCTGCGTCCAGGGCCCGCCTTTCCACACGGTCCAGCCTTTGTAGCGGGTCGAGATCGGGGCCTCGTAGCTTGCCTGCCAGCCGGCCATATCCTCGCCGCTGAGCACGCCCTTGCGGCGGCGGCCGGCGGCATCCATCACGCAGGCGTCGCGCAGATAGCGGTCGATCGCTTCGGCAACGAAGCCGCGATAGAAGGCGTCGCGCGCCGCCTCGATCTGCGCCTCGCGGCCCTGTTTTGCCTCGGCCTCGGCCAGCAGACGGGTCCAGGTGTCGGCCAGCGCGGGGTTTTTCATCAGCGCGCCGGGTTGTGGCGCGGACCCGCCCGGCAGCCATGTGTCATAAGAGGTCGGCCACTCGTCCCGAAAGAATTCGGCCAGCCCCGAGATCGTCGTTGACACGCGCGCCAGCGCGGGGTGGCCCGACCGGGCATAGTGGATCGCCGGTTCCAGGATATCGCGCAAGGGCAGGCTGCCATGGTCGCGCAGCGTGATCATCCAGGCATCAAAAGCGCCGGGGATCACGGTGGCCAGCAGTCCCGAACCTGGGATGCGGGTCAGGCCCTCGTCCCGGTAATGCCTGATAGTGGCGCGAGCCGGTGCGGTGCCCTGGCCGCAGACCAGGGTCGGCACTGTGTCGCACGAGGGCTTGATCAGCATCGGCATGTCGCCCAGTGGCCCGTTCAGGTGCGGTTCGACCACATGCAGCACAAACCCCATCGCCGCCGCCGCGTCAAAGGCGTTGCCGCCCTTCTCCAGCAGGCTCATCCCGACCGCCGAGGCGATCCAGTGGGTCGAGGTGGCCACGCCGAATGTACCGGCGATCTCGGGACGGGTGGTGAAGTGCATCGGTTCAGTAATCCCGTTCGAAGAAGATCCCGACCGATGTATCGCCCGCATTGTCCACCGTGCCCTTTAGCGTCAGGTTGTCGGTGACATCGAGGTTGAGGTTCACCTCGGTTTCACCGGCAGTGTTGACGTTGAAATCGGTATAGAGGTTCTCGCCCAGGTAAGCGCCCGCGCCCAGCTGGGCCTTGCCGTCCGCATCGGCACCGATTTCGATGGTATCCGCCCCCGTCGCATTGCGCACACCCTTGGTGGCATCGCCCCCGGCGCCGGACAGTTGTGCCAGCGAGGCCGCCATCTGTGCGATGACAAAGGGCGACAGGTCCGAGAACTGGTTGCCGAAGAGCAGCATGGCCAGTGCCTCTTCAGAAGGGCGGTCGGGATCCGCGGTCACCTTGATTTCGGGTGCGTCCAGTGGCCCGATGATCTGAAGCGACGCCTGCCCCTCCGAGGTGGTGGTGGTCGAGGCAAACTCGACGAAGGGCGTAAGGTCGCCTTGCAGCGTGATGATGCCCTTGCTCAGTTTCAGTCGCCTGCCGAGCATGTTGAAATCGCCCCGGATCAGACCGATCTGACCGGACGGCACCACCGCGGCGGTGGTGCCGCCAATGTGAATGCGGCCGCCCATTTCGGCGTTCAGCCCACGCCCTCGGGCATAGACCCGACCGGGAGCGTCGATGGCGATGTCCAGCGACATTGACGAACCGCCACCGCCGCCGTTGCCGGTATCGACAAGCTTTGCGCGCTGGCGGGTGGCATAGACCGGGCCGGGTTCGGCGCGATGCGCGATATCGGGGATCGGCGCCGCCCCGGCGGCGCCCCCGGCGGTATTCAGGTTAATATTGGTTTCCCCGACATTGATCTGCCCTGACAGCGAGCTGTTGCCGGTCAGCGGCCCGGCCAACGTGATCTGGCCGCCAAGCCGGCTGTCGTAGGACAGGTTGTCCGTCATCACCAGGTCATTGAGTGCCACGGTGATCCGCCCGTCAAAGGGGGGCAGCAGCGACACCGGGCCAGACACGGTGAACCCGCCACCGGCGCGAACACCGCCGTTGATGGCAATCTGCACCGCCTGATCGGCGATCCGCACGGTGCCGCCGATGCCGGTGATGGTCTGCCCGGCGTCCGGTATCGCCAGCGACGTCCCCGAGGTGGTGATGCTGCCGCTCAGCGCGCTCAGGCCCGGGGTGCCCTTCATCACCATGTTGAATTGCGCGCTGCCGTCGATCTTGTTGGGCGACAGCGCCTTGTTTGCGATGCCCAAGCTCAGCTGGCCCGAGGTGGTCATGTCGACCTGTCCGCTGGCCTCGTCGAATGTTCCGCCGACATCGGCGGCCAGCCCGGCCGGCCCGCGCGCGTTGCCATTGATGGTCCAGACGCCGCCGGAACGGTCCGCTGTGCCGCGTGCGGTCAGGCTGCCCGGCATGTCCGGCACGAACCGTTCCAGCCGGGCCAGTTCCGCGTCGAAATCCAGGTCCGCCGCGCCTTCGCTGTCGATGGTGCCGTCAAGGCGCGCAAAAGAGCTGTCCGGCCCTTTCAGCGAGACGTCTGTGCGGATGCCTGTTGGCGTGGGCGAAACCGTACCCGCCAGTTTCAGCGGCCCCGACACGGCAGTGGTGACCCGCGCCAGATCGTCGAGCGCCGCCTTGAACCGCAATTCGCTGTCTGCTGACCGGAAGGAGCCTTTGGCCTCGGCGCTGAGCGCACTGCCATTCAGGGTGAAGTCGCGGATATCCATGCCCGCATCGTCGCGCAGCCCATCGAAATGCAGCTTTGTGCGCCCGGCGATCAGCGTGTCGAGCTGTTCGATCCCCGCCTTCAGGTCCATGGTGTCGAGATCGAGCCGCATGTCAAAGGTCTGGTCGACCACCTGTGCCCGGCCATCCAGCGCGGCCGTCACCGATCCGCCCAACTCGCGGCCCGCAAGGGCCGAGAAGACCGACAGGCGCGGGGCCGAAATCTTGGCCTTGCCATCCACGACCAGCGCCCCGGTCAGGTCGGTGATCAGCGCCGCGACCTCGGCGGTAGCGGCGCGGCTGTCCAGCGTCACCTTGCGCAGGTCGAGGGCGTTGCCGTCACGGCTGGCATCCAGATGCAGGGTGACCGGGCCGGTGATCAGCGGATCGATCTGGGCCAAGCCGGTCGACAGCCCGCGCCCGTCGACATCCAGCACCAGGTCGAAATTTTCACCCGTCTGTGTCGCCTTGCCGGTCACTTCGGCCACCACGGTTCCGGTCAGGTCGTAACCCGCAAGCGCCGAGAAAGGCGCCAGGTCCGGGGCCTCGACCCGGGCCCGGCCATCCAGCGTCAAAACGCCGTCCGGCTGGGTCACCATCGCCGCCGCCTCGGCCCGGACCGCAGGCGCGTCCAGTCTGAGTTCGCGCACGGTCATCCCGGTCGTGTTGCGCACCGCGTCCAGGTGGATGGTACTGCTACCCGCCAGCAGCGGGTCAATCTCGGCCATGCCGCTGACCAAGTCCCGGCCAACCGCATCCAGAACGAAATCGAAAGAGCCCGATAAGGGCGCGCCCTTGCCGGTCAGTTCGGCACTGACAGACCCGCCCAGGGACTGCCCGGCGAGGTCGGAAAACCGGCCCAGGTCATCGGCGGACAGGGTGACCTTGCCATCCATTGCAAAGCCCGATGTCAGCCCGTCGATCACCGCATCCGCCGTGGCTGTGAAATCCGCGCCTTTCAGCTCGACTCCGCTGAGCGTCAGCGATTGGTTTGCCGGCAGGTCGAACTGACCGTCCAGCGTGATCGCAGCGCCAATCGCGCGGTTCAGCGCCGGGTCGGCAAAGGCAAGCCCCGCCAGCGCCGATTGCAGATCGCCGGTAACATGGGCGCCTTCGGGGCCGGTGGTCAAAGTGCCTTCGGCGGCAATGCGCGCGCGGCCCAGCCGCAGGCCGGGTGTTGCCACCTCGTCGGCGGTCAGGCTCAGCACCCAGCCGTCGCTGTTGGACTTGTCATAAAGCCCCGAAATCTGCGCCGATTTCAGTGTTATGCGCGGCTCTGCCACAGGCAGTATCACGCGGTCGCCATCGGGTGGTGTCACCCGCCCCTGCAAGGCGGCATGCAGCAACTGGCCACCGGCGGCCATGGACATTTCGCCCTCCAGCCGCAGCGCCTGGGCAGCAAGGGTGAACTCGTCCACATCCAGCGCGCCGCCGGGAGAGCTGATCCCGGTCACGAATAGACGGGTCTCGGTGCCGAAGAACGGGTCGTATTCCGCGTTCAGAAACGGGGTCAGGTCGCCGCCCAGATCGGCGGTAAAGGCAATGCCCGGCTGCGCCGTGCCGGTTACCGGCAGGGCCGATTGCAACCGAACCTGGCCTGAGACCCGTTCGGTGCCTTCGCTGGCCAGTGCGATATCGGCGGTGAAATCGGTCACCGGGCCTTCGCCCGCTGCGGTCAGTTTCAGCGCGGGCGCATCCGGAATGCCAAGTGTGGTGGAGATCAGCCCGCCCGCATCCTCGGTCACCTGCATGTCGAGGGTGATCTGGCTTGTCTCGTTGGCAAAGCCAGCGATCAGGTCCACCTTGTCCCCCGGACGGTCCAGCCGCGTGATGTCTAGCGCGCTGTCTAGCGCCCCGTCCGCCAGCGTGAGCTTGCCCAGAACCGAGAGCTCCGCCGCCGTACCCGCCAGCGGTGCGCCAAGCGTCAGCTTGTCCACCCGGATCTCGCCCAGTTCGATCGCCACCGGCAGTTCCGGCAATTGGAACGGGGTTGCGGCGGCATCGGGCAGGTCTTCCTGTTCGGGGCCGGGCAGGGGGGCGCGGTTGATACGGATTTCCGCCGCAGTCAGCTCGTTGACCGAGAACCGCCCCCGGATCAGCGCCAGCCGGTTCCAATCCAGCGCCGCGTCGCGGATCGTCAGCCAGACGCCGTCATCATCGGCAACGGTAATCTCTTCGATGGTGGCCTTGGCGCTCAGCGCGCCGCTCAGGCCGCGCACCTTGATGTTGCGCCCGTCGCCCGACAGCGTGTCCTCGAGGAAATCGACCAAAAGGCCGCCGCTTTCCTCCAGGCTTTGCGACATGGCCATGCCCGAAGGGGTCAGCATCAGCGTCACGGCAAGGGGATAGGTGAACTGTTTCATCAGAATGCCTGCCCGATACCGATGTAGAATTGCAGACCATCCCCGGTCGCGCCGCTGGTCGGATAGGCAAGGTCGAGCCGCAGCGGCCCGAAACCGCCCAGATCATATCGCACGCCCAAACCGGCGCCCGCATGGCTGTCGGAGCCGGAGCCGACAAAGGCCGAGTCCCCGACCATTCCGAAGTCATAGAAACCGACCAGCGAGATGTTCTGAGTCACCCTGCCGCGCACCTCGGTCGACAGGCCAAGGAACGACCGGCCGCCCGCCGTGTTTGCGCCAACGGGAATGCCGAGGCTTTCATACGGCTGACCGCGCACCGTGCCCGCCCCGCCGGAAAAGAACAGCAGTTCCGGCGACACCTCGGACAGCGACGGGCCGAACACCGAGCCAAGCTGCATCCGCCCCGCCAGAACCAGCCGGCCCTCGGTGCCGATGTCCCAATAGACCCGGCCATCGGCCAGGAATTGCGCCCCGGACTTGGTGCCGGACAGGCCGACAAAGGGGGCAAGCCCCGCGTTCAGGTAGAACCCCCGCGTCGCGCTGACCTTGTTGTCGCGCTTGTCCCATTCGAAAGTGGTACGCAGCCCGAAATAGCGGAACTTGCGGCCCGAGCCGAAGGCATCGGACGCATCGCCATAGCTGAAGCCAACGGCGGCCTCGGCATAGAGCTCGTCCGAAAAGGTGCGCCGCGCGCCTACGCCCAGAACCGCGCGCGTGATGTTGTAATGCGTCCGGTTCCGGCGTTCTGCCTCGCCAATATAGAAGATGCTGTCGTCCGGCCCCAGCCGGTCCGGTTTCTCCAGGCGAAAACCGATGCGGCCGTCGATATCCTCGGTGCCGCCGATGTTGCGGACTGTCGCCTCCAGCCGCAGCCGGTCTGCCCGGCCCGTCAGGTTGCGGTGGATCCAGACCGTGGACAGGTCGAGACCGTCGCGCGACGACAGTTCCGCGCCAAAGCTGATCCGGCGTTTTGGCAGGTCTTCGAAGGTGGCGTCAAAATCGAGCGTGCCGTCGGGGTTGGGCGTTTCGCGTTCCTTTATCGAAACCAGGTTGAAGGTTCCGGTCCGGCGTAAACGGGTGCCGACCTTTTGCACATGGGCCGGCGAATAGATTTCGCCGGTTGGAAAACCGGCGATCCTGCGAATGGAGTCCTGTTTAACGTCGGTTTCGCCGTCGATATGCATCTGGCCAAACCGCAGTTGCGGTCCCGGTAACAGGCGTATCTCGGCGTCCAGTTCGGCCTCGGCATGACGTGCCCGAATACGCTGATCACCGACCTTCGCCTTGGGGTAACCCGCATCGCGCCAACCCGAGATGCTGGCGCGTACCGTCGATTGCAGCACCTCGGTCGATGCAGGCTGTCCTGGTGCGAACTCAGGTGGAACCATGTTGCCGGGTGCGATCGGGTCGATCCGCGCCGTCCCGAAGCGGAAGGGCGGGCCGGTTTCGACGCTGATCTCGATCCGGTCGATCCGGGCTGGTGTCTGGATCGGGTCGATACTGGCAGCCTCGCTCCCGTCGAGCCGGATATGCACGACCGGGCTGAAGTATCCTTCGTCGTAGAGGATCTGGATCAGCGTCCGATAGTCGGCCAGCGCCGAGGACAGAAGTTCCAGCGGCGAATCGAGACCGCGCGCCGGCGCTGACAGGGCCGCAGAACTCTGTTCCAATCGCTCGATCAGATCTTCTGGTGCGCCCGGGGCCGTCAAGGTCGCTTCGAGCGCTGTGGCCGCTCCCGGAGCAAACAGAAAACCCGCGGCCACAAGGCCACGCGACAGGGCACCAATAGCGCCTTTGAACGTCATTCAACCGGCTCCAGACAGCTCCGCCTCAACAGTACGGGCCCTCCCCCCAAGGATGACTCGCAAGACATATCCGGGATAACACAGTCCCGCGCGCAATAGGAACGCAGAATGCGCCCCGCACCCCAAAGGATAGTAGGTGCGATGCCGGAACTGGCAATATGCCGCTGTTACTCGGTGGCGGCGCGGTACCAGGCAACGATGGCGGCCCGGTCCTCGGGCTCCATGAAGGTCACGTTGGCCGGGGGCATCGCATGGGTCACGCCCGACTGCACATAGATCGCCCGGGCATTGCGGGCGATATCGGCCTCGGTTTCGAGCAGAACGCCCTTGGGCGCCCAGAGGATGCCCTCCCAGACCGGCTCGCGGGCATGGCACATGGAGCAGCGCCCCAGCACCACGTCATGCGCCTCGGCAAAGCCGGGGGCGGCTGCGACGCGCTGCTCGGTCGCGGTCATTGGCTGCGCCTCGGCCTCTTCCAGCGGCTGGTGCATCGGGGCGGTGGACAGCCACATGATGGCGAGGAACAGCAGCGCAGTCACCAACCAGGTCCAGGTCGGGTTGCCGGTGCGGGCATGCAGCGAGTTGAAATAATGCCGGATCGTCACCCCCATCAGAAACACCAGCGCCGCGATGATCCAGTTGTACTGGGTGGCAAAGGCCAGCGGATAGTGGTTCGACAGCATCAGGAAGACGACCGGCAGCGTCAGATAGTTGTTATGGGTCGAGCGCAGCTTGGCAATCTTGCCATACTTCGGATCGGGCGCGCGCCCGGCCATCAGGTCGGCCACCACGATCTTCTGGTTGGGGATGATGATGAAGAAGACGTTGGCGCTCATGATCGTGGCGGTAAAGGCACCCAGATGCAGCATCATGGCCCGCCCGGTGAACACCTGGTTCAGTGCCCAGCCCATCAACACCAGCAGGCCAAAGAGAAGCACCATCAACAGGGTCGGGCGCTCGGCCAGGCCGGATTTGCACAGCCGGTCATAAACCAGCCAGCCGATCGACAGCGTCGCCGCCGAGATCAGGATACCCTGCCACAGCGCCAGCTCTGCCTTGGACTGGTCGATCAGATACAGCTCGCCCCCCGCCCAGTAGACGATCATCAGCAGGGCAAAACCGCTGAGCCAGGTCGAATAGCTTTCCCATTTGAACCAGGTCAGGTGTTCCGGCATCCGCTCGGGCGCCACCAGGAACTTGCGGATGTGGTAGAACCCGCCACCATGCACCTGCCATTCTTCGCCATGGGCACCAGGCGGCAGATCGGGCGCCTTGCGCAGCCCGAGGTCGAGCGCGATGAAATAAAACGACGATCCGATCCAGGCCACGGCGGTAATTACATGCAGCCAGCGCACGCCAAAGCCCAGCCATTCCCAGAACACGGCAAGATCATACATGAGACGGTCTCCGAACTGTTTTCACCAGACTATGCAAGAGCCATTTTTTCCGGTATTCCAGCATATTGCCAAGCTGTATCAAAAAATCCGGAACAATGTCCTATCTCGACAATATCCGAACCTTCGTGCGGGTCTACGATCTGGGCAGCATGTCAGCCGCCGGGCGCGACCTGCGGATCTCTCCGGCGGTGACCTCGGCCCGGATTTCGCAGCTCGAAGAGCACCTGAACGTGCGACTGTTCCAGCGCACCACCCGCAACCTGACGCCCACTGAACAGGGGCGGGCGTTTTATCCCGGGGCAGTTGCAGTGCTCGAAGCGGTGGACGAGGCCGAAGCGCAGGTCATGCACCTGACCGAGGCGCCACGCGGTGCGATCTATGTCGCCGCGCCCCTGGGTCTGGGGCGGCGGCTGCTGGCGCCGAACGTGCCGGAGTTTTTAGAGCAATATCCTCAGATCGATATCCGCCTGCGCCTGACCGACCGCACTGTCGACCTGACGACCGAGGGGCTGGATCTGGCGTTCTTCCTCGGTCAGCCCGAGGACAGCAACCTGCGTATCCGCAAGATCGCCGATTGCCGGCGGGTGCTGTGCGCGGCCCCCGATTATGTTGCCCGCCGTGGCCTGCCCGAACACGGGCAGGCGCTGATCGACCAGCGTCACGAGTGCCTCAACCTGCGGTTTCCCGGCGCGACCGAGTTTCAATGGATGCTTCAGACCCCGGATGGCCCGCGCCGCTTTGCGGTTTCCGGTCGCTATGAATGCGACGATGGCGATGTTCTGACCGACTGGGCGCTGTCCGGGCAGGGGATCGCGCTGAAACCCGTTTTCGAAGTGGCCGAGCACCTCAAGGACGGCCGTCTTGTGCCGGTGGCGCCGCAGACACCGCCGGTGCCGGTGCAGATGGCTTGCCTCTATACCCACCGGCGGCACCAGGATCCCAAGACGCGCCTGCTGATGGAGTTCATGACCGAACGGATCGGTCGTGCAGTCAAAGCCGCCGAAGCGCGCGCCGCCTGAGCGCGGCATACGCTCCCGCCTCCGGATCACCGCCCTGCCGGGCGATGCCCGGAGTTGGGTCCGGCGCCGGACCTGCGGTCCGGCGCGGTCGGTCCAAGCGGGCAAGGGTTGCCCCCAGCGTGACCGTGCCGCGCCCTTGGGCGCGGCGCCCGGCCCAACGGGAGGAGGGCATCTTTGATGCCCGATCGACGGGCGGGAGTGCCCCGTCGCCCTAGCTGCCGCGATAGGTCGAATAGCCGAAGGGCGACAAGAGCAGCGGCACATGGTAATGCGCCTCGCCATCGCTGATCCCGAACCGGATCGGTACCTCGTCCAGAAACAGCGGCTCATCGCCGGATTGGCCAGTCTTGCGCAGATAGTCCCCCGCTGCGAAGACCAGTTCGTAAACTCCGGGCACGAATTCCCCCTTGGGCAGGATCGGGCTGTCGGTGCGCCCATCGTCATTGGTGCGCATTTCGGCCAGTTGCTGCCGCGCTCCCCCGTTCAGCCGGTAAAGGGTGATGGTCAGCCCCTCGGCGGGACAGCCGCGCGCGGTGTCCAGAACATGTGTGGTCAGATATCCGTTCATCCCTGTCTCCTGTCTTTCCCCCAGATTTCACATTGGGCCAGAAACATGCAAACCCCGATCCGGCGAGACAGTTTCTGCTCCTTTTTGAAGATCGCGCGCCTATCGCCGCGCCTTCTCCGCATCGCGCTCTTTGTCATTTCCGAAAGCTGCGTCAAACTGCATTTGATAAACAGTGGCGATTTTCTGCGCTATTGAGGAAATAGGATATCCGTAAATTGCAGGACATTGCCCATGACCGCCCCCCGATACCCCCGCGACATGATCGGCTATGGCGCCACGCCGCCCAAGGCGAACTGGCCGGGCGGCGCAAAGCTCGCCGTTCAGATCGTGCTGAACTACGAAGAGGGCGGCGAGAACAACATTCTGCATGGCGATGCGGCGTCCGAGGCGTTCCTGTCCGAGATCGTCGGTGCCGCGCAATGGCCCGGCCAGCGCCATTGGAACATGGAGACGATCTATGAATACGGCGCGCGGGCCGGGTTCTGGCGCTTGCACCGGCTGATGCGGGACCTTCCCGTTACCGTCTATGGCGTCGCCACCGCGCTGGCCCGCTCGCCCGATCAGGTCGCGGCGATGAAATCGGCCGGTTGGGAGATTGCCAGCCACGGGTTGAAATGGGTCGAACACAAGGACATGCCCGCGGAAGAGGAGCGCGCCCAGATCGCCGAGGCGATCCGCCTGCATACCGAGGTGACCGGCAGCCGCCCGCGCGGCTGGTACACCGGGCGCTGTTCGATGAACACCGTGCGCCTCGCGTCCGAGGCGGGGATGGACTACATCGCCGACACCTATGACGACGATCTGCCCTACTGGAAACGGCTGGGCGGGCGCGACCAGCTGATCGTGCCCTATACGCTCGACTGCAACGACATGCGCTTTGCCACGCCACAGGGATTCAATTCGGGCGATCAGTTCTTTGCCTATCTCAAGGACAGTTTCGACGCGCTCTACGCCGAAGGCGCCGAGGGCGCGCCCAAGATGCTCTCTATCGGCTTGCATTGCCGCCTGATCGGCCGTCCTGGCCGGGTGATGGCGCTGAAACGCTTCCTCGACTATGCGCGCGGGCACGCGGACGTCTGGTTTGCCACCCGCTTGCAAATCGCCGAACACTGGGCGCGCGAACACCCGCCGGTGGCGCGCACCCGTCCGTCCGAGATGGCGCAGGCGGAGTTTGTCGCGGCCTATGGCGGTATTTTCGAACATTCCCCCTGGATTGCAGAACGCGCCCATGGGCTGGAGCTTGGCCCTGCCCACGATACTGCTGGCGGGCTGCACAATGCGCTCTGCCGCATGTTCCGCTCGGCCAGCGCCGAGGAGCGGCTGGGCGTATTGACCGCCCACCCGGATCTGGCGGGCAAGCTGGCGCAGGCGAAACGGCTGACGGCGGAAAGCACCTCGGAACAGGCCTCGGCTGGCCTGGATGCGCTGACCGACGAGGAACGCACCACCTTTACCCGGCTCAATGCCGAATATGTGGCGCGCTTCGGCTTTCCCTTCATCATCGCGGTGCGCGACCATGACAAGGCGTCGATCCTTGCCGCCTTTCAGCGCCGCATCGGCAATGACCGCGAGACCGAATTCGCCGAGGCCTGCCGTCAGGTCGAACGCATCGCCGAGTTCCGCCTGCGCGACGTGCTGCCCTCATGAACCGCCGCATCGTGACAGAGCCGATCACCGAAGCCGCCTTCGCGCCCTTTGGAGACCTCATGTCGGTTTCGGGAGCACCGGACAAGACCATCAATCAGGGCCAATGCGGGCGCTATCACGACCGCGCGCGGCTCGATTTCGCTGATGGGCGCGCGGGCATCAGCCTGTTCGACGCCAAGCCGCGCGCGCTGCCCTACACGCTCGACATGGTCGAGCGGCACCCCGACGGTAGTCAGGCCTTCATCCCGATGAGCCATCAGCCCTTTCTGGTCATCGTGGCCCCCGACGAGGACGGCCGCCCCGGCAAGCCGCGCGCCTTTGTCACCGAAGCAGGGCAGGCGGTGAACTATCATCGCGGCACCTGGCACGGGGTACTGACGCCGCTGGCCGCGCCCGGGCTGTTTGCGGTGGTCGACCGTATCGGCCCCGGCGCCAATCTTGAGGAATTCTGGTTCGACGACCCATGGGAGGTGGTCGCCGGATAAAGAAGCCGCCCGGCAGACAAGAGGCGGCAAGACCCCCATGATCCACACAGGGAGGACAGTGATATCATGGCCGACACTTCGATAGGGACAGCGGATCAGCTCCGCGATCCGGATTACACCCCGCCGCTGGCAAAGGCGGTGCCGCTGGGTATCCAGCATGTACTGGCAATGTTCGTCTCGAACGTCACGCCCGCGATCATCGTGGCGGGGGCGGCGGGCTTTGGTTTTGGCTCGAACTCGCCCGATTTTCCCGAACTTCTCTACCTGATCCAGATGTCGATGCTGTTTGCCGGTGTGGCGACGCTGTTGCAGACGGTGACACTGGGCCCGGTCGGCGCGGGCCTGCCCATCGTGCAGGGGACCAGCTTTGCCTTTCTGCCGATCATGATTCCACTGGTCGCGGGCAAGGGGGTGGACGCACTGGCGGCCCTGTTTGGCGGCGCGATCATCGGCGGCCTGTTTCATTTCTGCCTCGGCTTCTTCATCGGGCGCATCCGCTTTGCCCTGCCGCCACTTGTCACGGGCCTTGTCGTGACGATGATCGGTCTCGCACTGGTCAAGGTCGGCATCCAGTACGCTGCGGGCGGCGTGCCCGCCATCGGCACGCCGGAATACGGCTCGCTCCTCAACTGGTCGGCGGCGCTGGTGGTGATCCTGGTGACGCTGGGGCTGAAGTTCTTCACCCGCGGCATGCTGTCTGTCTCGGCGGTGCTGCTGGGGCTGATCGTGGGCTATGCCTATGCGCTGATGGTGGGCATGGTGACCTTCGAGGCGATCGGCACCAGCTGGGGTCGCGCTGCCGGGTTCGCCCTGCCGGTGCCGTTCAAATACGGGTTCGAGTTCTCGCTGGCCGCCGTCATCGGCTTTGCCATGATGGCGGTGGTTTCGGCCATCGAAACGGTGGGCGATGTTTCGGGCATCACCAAGGGCGGCGCGGGGCGCGAGGCGAATGACAAGGAAATCGCCGGTGCCACCTATGCCGATGGTCTGGGCACTGCGGTTGCGGGTCTGTTTGGCGCCTTCCCCAACACCTCGTTCAGCCAGAACGTGGGCCTGATCGCCATGACCGGGGTGATGAGCCGCCATGTGGTCACCATTGGGGCGCTGTTCCTGATCCTTTGCGGACTGGTGCCCAAGGTGGGCGCGATCATCCGTACCGTGCCCATCGAGGTGCTGGGCGGCGGTGTCATCGTGATGTTCGGAATGGTGGTTGCCGCCGGTATTTCGATGCTGTCGGATGTGCACTGGAACCGGCGCAACATGGTGATCTTTGCCATTGCGCTGTCGGTCGGGCTGGGCTTGCAACTGGAGCCCGGCGCGGTGCAGCACCTGCCTGATACCGCGCAGATCCTGATGACCAGCGGCTTGCTGCCCGCCGCCGTGATCGCCATCGTGCTGAACCTGATCCTGCCGCAGGAATTGGGGGAAGAGGCGACCGAGGAAGTCTCGGGCGGCATGGCCGGACACGGGCGTCGGTAAACCTATCACCGGGCGGGCCGCTCCCGCCCGGTTCCGCCGCATCGAAGATGCGTTGGCCCCGGTTGGGCCGGGCAGGCGGGGCGTAAGCCCCGCGCGCGGCTCTCGCCCTCAGCCCGCCATCAGGCGCGCCACATCCAGCATCCGCGCCGAAAACCCCCATTCATTGTCATACCAGCCAAAGACGCGCACCTGACGGTCACCCACCATTCGGGTTTCGAGGCCCGCAATGACCAGCGATTCCGGCCGCGCGCGCAGGTCCGAGGAGACCAGAGGCTTGCCGGTCCAGCCCAGCACCGGCGAGGCCGCAACCGCGTTGCGCAGGGTGGTATCGAATTCCGCCTCCGACATCAGGCGCTGCATCTGTACCACCAGATCCACGGCCGAAACGCTGGCCGTCGGCACCCGCACCGCAGCGCCCGAGATGCGACCCGCCAGATGCGGCAGCACCTCGTCGATCAGATGGGTGGCGCTCGATGTGGTCGGCACCATCGACAGCGCGCCCGCCCGCGAGCGCGCGGCGTCGCCGCGCGGCGCGTCGACCATCGGCTGGCTGTTGGTATAGCAGTGGATCGTGGTCATATGGGCGCTGGCGATGCCTGCGATCTCGTCGATCACCCGCGCCAGCGGCGCCAGCGCATTGGTGGTACACGACGCGTTCGATACGATCCGGGCATTACCCAGCCGCGCCTCGTTCGCGCCCAGCACCACGGTGATCTCGGCCGCCGGGGACGGCCCCGAGATCAGCACCTTGCCCGCCCCGGCGGCAAGACCGCGCGCGGCCACATCCGAGGTGCGCGCGATCCCGGTGCAATCGAGCAGCACATCCACCCCCGACAGATCCACCCGCGCCAGATCGGCGCTATGGCTCATCGGGATCTCGACCCCGTCCACCACCAGCGTCTCATCCCCTGTCTCGACGCTGCCGCGCCAGGGGCCGAAGGTGCTGTCGTATTCGAAGAGATAGGCGCAAGTGTCGAGCGGCGCGATATCGTTGATCAGCACAAGCTCGATATCCGTGACCCGCGGCCGAGCCATCAGCTGCCGCAGGATGGTGCGGCCGATGCGGCCGAATCCGTTGATCGCGATTTTCATGCGCAAGCTATGGCAGGAGCGTTGACCGACCTCAATGCCCCGGTTTGACGGATCTCACTTGCACGTGACCCGGGCGAAGAACTGACCCGAGATGTTCTGGTAGAGCGTCTTGCGGTCGACCGTGCAGCCGGTCGCTTGCTGCACGGCGGCAATTGCCTGATGGGTCCGCAGCCGGGCGGGCGGGCCAAAGGGGTTGAGGTTGTTCATGTCCCGCGTGGCGCGATAGACGATGGGATCCTGCGATACTTGCGTGACAGCCCAGCTCCGGCTCATCACGTGAACGGTGACCGATGCGTCCTGTGCCGTGGCAATCGCGGGCCAGAGAGCGCATAGGGCGACAAGGGCGACCGTGTTCGGGCGCTTGGGGCGCGTATTCATGGTGGGCCTCCTCTAAAACGTGAAATCCTGTGACAAGTTGAGCAGATTGCACGCGGCCTGAGAAGCCTATGCATGGATAAGCTTGGGGCATGGCTTTGACGCCGCGGAACAGCCGCTCGCAAGGGACGGGACCATACCGCCCACAACTGCGGGCTGGTTGCGCGGCCTCACCCCATGAACCGCGGATCGCCCGTCGCCCATGCGACACCATCGCCCCGGTCCATCGTTTCGATCAGGGCCATGTCATCGGCGTCGAGCACAAATCCGAACAGATCCATGTTCTCGCGCATCCGCCGGGGGTTGAGGCTTTTCGGCAGGACCGCAAAGCCCTTTTGCACGCCCCAATGCAACAGCACCTGCGCTTCGGTCACCCCGTATTTCGCGGCCATCGCCTTGAACGGAGACCCCGCATCGCTGCCCTCTGCCTGCATCTCGGCGGTCTTGCCGCTGGCTTGCCCGGGCTCGCTGCGCCAGGTGGACAGCGGCACCAGCGAGCTGTAGGCAATCGGCGCAATGCCGTTTTCCGCCATGAATGCCAGCAATTCGGGTTTCTGTGACCAGGGGTGCAGCTCGATCTGATTGTACTCGGGCATCGGCAGCCCAGCCGCCCGGATCTCTTCGATATGGGCTTCGGTATAGTTGCTGACCCCGATGGCGCGGGTCTTTCCTTGTTCCTTTAGGTCGACCAGCGCCCGCCATTCGTTGACCCGTTCTGACCCGCCGGACGGGGCATGGATCAGGTAAAGGTCGACATGGTCCAGCCCCAGCGCCGCGCGCGACGTCTCAAAGGCCGCGATGGTCTCGTCATAACCTTTGGGCGTGTCCCCCCAGGCCGGGTTGCCCGGCCAAAGCTTTGTCGTCACGAACACGTCGGCCCGGTCAAGCCCAGCCGCCGAAAGACCATCGCGGATGCCTTGGCCCACGCCAGCCTCGTTGTGATACCCCGCCGCCGTGTCGATGTGGCGATACCCGGCACCGATGGCCGCCGCGACCGCAGCGGCGGCATCCGCGTCGGAAATGAGGTAAGTGCCGAACCCGACCAGGGGCAGGCCGGCGGCTGTCTTTGGGGTGTCGTTGTGGGTACTGGTCATCTGGTTTCTCCGACACGTGTTCAGGAAAAGCTAGGGCTTGCTTTATTGGAGAAGTTGTAGCGAGGAATTAGCTCCAAATTTGTCAATTTGTCGTTTTGTCTTGCCATATTCTCCAGTTTCTCGGAGAATAGCCTCTGCCCGATCAGCTTTGTGCTATGCGGCTTCCAAGAAAGGTCTCAGGGGGGTCCCATGCAATCGGAACTCATTCGTCTGGCAAGTGAACTGGCAGCGCCCGATGCGGTCGATGGCGTGACCCGGCTTGGCTTGGGCGGGGCTGCCCTGCTGCGGCGCACCCGCCCCTCGGATATCGAGGGGACACTGTACCGTCCCTTGCTCTGCCTGGTCCTGCAAGGCGCCAAGGAGGTCATCGCAGGGACCCTGTCGGTTCATTGCCCGGCGGGGCATGCCATCATCGTCAGCCACGATCTGCCGGTGCTGTCGCGCATCACCCGGGCCTCTCCGGCGGAACCTTACATCGCCGTCGTGCTGCCGCTGGACCTCGGCCTGCTGCGCGGTTTCTTCGACCAGATGCCGGACATCGCCGAGGGCGCGGACAACCCGGCGGCGTTAATGGCTTGCACGGCCGAACGTGAATTGAGCGATGCCGTTGCCCGGTTCCTGGCGCTGGCCCGACAGCAGGCCGCCGCTCCACTTCTGGCTCCGATACTGCTGCGCGAGATCCACGCGCGGCTTCTGCTCTCGCCGCAGGGGGCGATCCTCAGACGGTTCCTCTACCGCGAGGACCCTTCGAACCACGTCGCGCGGGCCATCGCCTCTATCCACGCGTCGATCGACGCGCCGATGAAAGTGTCGGCGCTGGCCGAGCATGCGGGCATGAGCACGTCGTCTTTTCACGCGCATTTCAAGGCGGTGACCGGACTGACACCTGGGCAGTACCAGAAGGACATCCGCCTGCACGAAGCGCGGCGCCTGATCCTGGACAGCACCGCGGCCGTGGCCTCGGTCGCATTCGATGTCGGTTATGAAAGCCCCGCACAGTTCAGCCGCGACTACGCTCGGAAATTCGGGCGCCCCCCGCGCGAAGACCGTAGCACGGCGCGAGAACCGGGCAGGCCACAAACCCTGTCAAATTCGATCTAACCTTCGAAGGTTTGTTGAAGAAACCCGCCCGGAACAAGGCAAGCGCTCACACCTGCTTGGGTGTCAGTCCGTCAACCTGTGCAGCGGCCAATCGCCCGGCACACCGCGAAGCTGGCGGGAACCGAGAGCTGCGAACTCCATTTGTGCACCGAGGGAAAGGTCCTTGACGGTCTGTGACACCAGGATCTCATCTGGCCCGGCCTCGGACTGGATGCGGGCCGCAACGTGTACCGATATGCCGGACAGATCTTCCCCGCGTATCTCACATTCCCCGGTATGCACACCTGTTCGGCATTGCAGGCCCAAACCGGCCACGTCCTGGCGCAAGGTCCGGGCACATTCCACCGCGCTGGTTGGCCCGCGGAAGGACAGAAGATATCCGTCACCCGTATGCTTGACCTGTCTGCCGCCGAACACCGCGATACGCCGGGCGACGGTATGGTCAAGCTGTTCCAGAACGCTGCGCCACCGCTCGTCGCCCATATGCGCCAGGTGCTCGGTGGACCCTACCAGGTCCAGAAACACCAGCGTCACAAGCGCCCGTTCCGGTGGCGCCGAAATCCGTTCACCGGTCACGAATGCCCTGATCTCGGACACCAGCTGGTCCTGGTCACCATACCACGCGATGTGATCCTCTCCGGGCAGTATACGCAGTTCGGCGCCTGCGATGTGCTCAGCCAGGAATCGCGCGTGATCCGGGCTGCACCAGCGGTCGCCTTCGCGTTGCAGCAACAGCGTGGGCGCCTGGATCGACGAAAGCACGCCGCGATAGTCGATGTCGTAGTTCAGCACCGCCAGTTTCGCCAGGGCACGCGGGCTGGCGGCATAGCGGAAGTAGGTGTCCAGCCACTCGATTGCCGCCGGATCGTCGGCAATGCTCGGAGCCCCATCGACCTTTCGGTCGGCATTGTCTGACGGTTTGCTGAACTTCTCGATCTCGGCCCGCAGCGCGTCGGGTTTCAAGCCCATGGGGTAATCCGGATGCCATTTGTAACAGGCCCGGCTGCCATTCAGGATCAGGTGGCTGACGCGCTCTGGGTGAGTCGCGGCAAAGACGCTTGAAATCGCACCGCCCTCGGACATTCCGAACAGGGCTGCGCGATCCGTGCCCGCGGCATCCAGCACGGCTGTGATGTCCTGTGATCTTTCCTCCAACGTCGGGTATCCCACGTCGCGGTCCGACATGCCGACGCCGCGCTTGTCGAAGAAGATGATGCGGGCAAACCGGCTCATCTTGGTCAGAAACCGGGCGTAGTCGGGGCTTTCCCAAGCATATTCGATATGTGTGGCCCAGCCCTGCGCCCATAGCAGATCGACCGGGCCGTCTCCAAAAACCTGGTAGGCGATATGCGTATCCCCGGCCAATGCGTAGCGGGTTTGGGGTCGCTTCATGACGTTTCCGATTTTCCGTGGCGTCAGAGGGGGCGGCGAACAGGTCACAAAAAACCCTGAATGTCGCGAGACCTTCAGGGTACTTGAGCTTGACCGGAAAAACCAGCGTTGGTGGGAACCGTCCTACCGGCGCGGCAATGCCATGTGCCGGTTCACGTCCTTGTAGAGCAGGTAGCGGAACCGCCCCGGACCACCCGCGTAACACGCCTGCGGGCAGAAGGCGCGCAGCCACATGTAATCGCCCGCCTCGACCTCGACCCAGTCCTGGTTCAGCCGGTAGACCGCCTTGCCCTCCAGCACGTAAAGCCCGTGTTCCATCACATGGGTCTCGGCAAAGGGGATCACGCCGCCGGGCAGGAAGTTGACAATGTTGACATGCATGTCGTGGCGCAGGTCCTCGGGGTCGGTAAAGCGCGTGGTCGACCAGCGCCCCTCGGTACCCGGCATCTCGCGCGGGGCGACATCCTGCTCGCGGGTGACAAAGGGTTCAGGCCGGTCGATCCCCTCGACCGCCTCGTATGCCTTGCGGATCCAGTGGAACCGCGCCGCAGGCCCCGCATGGTTGCGCAGATGCCAGTCACAGCCGGCGGGCAGATAGGCATATCCACCCGGCTCCATCACGTGATCGGTGCCCGCGATGGTCAGCGTCACCGCGCCCTCGACGACAAACAGCACCCCTTGCGCGCCGGGATCGGTCTCAGGCCGGATGCTGCCGCCGCCGGGCTGCACCTCCATGATGTAATGCGAGAAAGTCTCGGCAAACCCGCTCAGCGGTCGCGCCAGCACCCAGACCCGCGTCTTGTCCCAGAACGGCAGGAAACTGGTGACGATGTCGCGCATCGTGCCCTTGGGAATCACCGCATAGGCGGTGGTGAACATCGCCCGGTCGGTCAAAAGCTGCTCTTGCCCCGGATGTCCGCCCTGGGGCGCGTAATAGGTGGGATGTGCCATCTGTGCCTCGTACCTGTGTTACCCAGCAATCTGGGACAAGCATTCCCCCGGTCCTAGGGCAAAAGACCCGATAGGTTCCTTCGGGATATTTTGAAGATACCCGGGACAGTTCGGCGCCTTGGTCTGGGCCGCTTTGGCGTGTAACGATGGGCGAAAGACCTGAACCGATTTCGAGGACCAGATGAGACGCGCCTTCCTTTTTCTGCTGACCGCCACCGCCCTGAGCCTTGCCGCTACCGCCGATGCCAAGCCGTTGTCGCGCATCATTGCCGAGATTGGCCTCTCGCCAGAGGATTTTCAGCTGATGGGTGCAGCCTCGCGACAGCTGGTGGTCGATGACCGCCCCGTGGTGGGGCGCGAAGTGACCTGGGAAAACGCCGGAACCGACTCGCGCGGCGCGGTGCGGGTGGACGCGGTACAGGGCGAGTGCGCGGTGCTCCACCACACCATTCACCCGGCCGGAGCGGCGCAGGCCAAGCTGATCGGCACCCGGCTGTGCAAGGGGGCGGACGGGGGGTGGATGCTGACGCCGTAGAGGGCAGACCCTTCACCACTATCTCCGCGAAAGGCTGCTGGTGATCATTCGGATCTTTCCCGGCATATGCACACTTCCAGCCAGAGCCGAAACTCGTGCGCGGTCTCGCTGGGCATGATATCTTTCCAAGAGTGAGAGTTCTTTCCGGTACTCGGGGGGAGGCACCCGGAAAATACCAACCGCCATCCCTAGTTCAGGGGTGCAGGGGTGATGAAAGGAGCCTGGCCGGGTCGAATGCAGCGGGCCAGTTCCGCCCGCCCAAGGGAGGTGTTGGCATGGATTTGATCGATCATGACAATCAAGCCTGTCTCGACTGGCGTCCAGG
The DNA here is from genome assembly GCF_025673445.1 of Ruegeria marisflavi. Classification (NCBI taxonomy): domain Bacteria; kingdom Pseudomonadati; phylum Pseudomonadota; class Alphaproteobacteria; order Rhodobacterales; family Roseobacteraceae; genus Ruegeria; species Ruegeria marisflavi. Next base: position 29,481 of record NZ_JAOVQN010000006.1, on the reverse strand, counting down.
TGTCTCGACACGCATGCGCGTCTCGGCCCTGACAGGCGCTTCCGCCCTTTCCATTTTCGAACAATGGCGTGAGCCGGGACGAGGGGCTCCGACCCACTGGCATCCAGTGCAGGAGGCCCTGACGGTGCTTTCAGGTGAGGCGGAGATCTGGTTCGAAGGGGAACGGCTTCAGGCAAGGGTCGGCCATTCGGCACTGATACCCGCAACACGACGTCATGGTTTCCGCAATGTCGGCGACGGTCAGCTGCACATGCTGGCAATCCTCGCCGCCCCAATATTCGAAGCCCATTTCGACGACAGCCAAGACATCATACGGCGCTGGATACCGGGACCGGAGAGAAGCTGACCCGGTATGCAAACCCGCCGCGACCAATCCGGATCCGTCGCACGGATCTTGGTAAACCTGAATGACCCCCAGGGCGATGGCCGCCGTAAATGTTTCACTGCGCCGCATCTCACGGTCCACCTGACTAGGCCCGAGCAGGCCACGCCGACCGGCATCTGCCTGAGCAAACGGGCAGGCGGCGCTTGGCGGCTGATCTCCTGACACGGCCGGGGTGCCCTGGCCGCTGCGCTGTTCTTGAAAGGCTCTGCCGCTTCATTTCGCCTGAAATACTCCGGGGGAGACGCCGTCAGGCGACGGGGGCAACGCCCCCCACTGGACAGGGCGGCGCCCGCGCGATACCAGCGCGCCATGCCCAGATACGCGTTGAAAGTCGAATACCATGGCGCCCCCTTTGCCGGTTGGCAAAGGCAGAAAGAGCTGCCTTCGGTTCAGGGCGCCATCGAGGACGCGTTGGCCCGGCTGGAGCCGGGACCGCACACGATTGCCGCCGCCGGGCGCACAGATGCAGGGGTGCATGGGCTGGGCCAGGTCGCCCATTGCGACATGTCCAAGGACTGGGATCCGTTCCGCCTGTCCGAGGCGCTGAACTGGCATCTGAAGCCGTTGCCGGTGGCGATCGTCGCGGCGGCGCGGGTGGCGGATGACTGGCATGCCCGCTTCTCGGCCACTGAGCGGCAGTATCTGTTCCGCCTGCTGATGCGGCGCGCACCGGCGACGCATGATGCCGGACTGCTCTGGCAGGTGGGTCACCGCCTGGACGCCGCCGCCATGCAGGCGGCCGCCGATCTGCTGGTCGGGCGGCATGATTTCACCACCTTCCGCTCGTCGATCTGCCAGGCGGCCAGCCCGGTCAAGACACTGGACGAATTGCGTGTCGAAGAGGTGGAAAGTTTCTCGGGTTCCGAGATCCGCTTTCACGTGCGGGCGCGTTCGTTCCTGCACAACCAGGTGCGCAGTTTCGTCGGCACGCTCGAACGGGTGGGGGCAGGGGCCTGGAGCCCTGATCAGGTGCGCGCCGCGCTTGCGGCCCGCGACCGCGCCGCCTGCGGCCCCGTCTGCCCGCCCCAAGGCCTCTATCTGGCGCGGGTGGGCTATCCGGAACCGGTCTTCGAGAACGCCAGGGTCCTGAGCTGAATTCCCGTCACAACAGTGAGGGGGCGGCCCGGTCCAAAAGGGGCCGGGCCGCCGCCTGTCATGCGGCCTTGGCGCTGCGGACGGGGAAGTCGATATCGGTGCCCGCGACATGGTTGAGGTAGTTGGTGAAGATATTCGCCACCACATTCGCCGTGGTCTCGACGATATCCGCCTCGGTCAGCCCGGCGTCTTTCGCCGCTTTCAGTTCCGCGTCCGACACCTGGCCCCGGGTGGCCACGATCGCGGCGGCAAGGGTCAGGATGGCCGCGGTGCGCGGGTCGTCCGAGCGACCGGCCAGATGCGCATCGATGGTGTCCTGCGCGACCTTGAGACCCGCCGAGATCGCGGCATGGGCCGAGGCGCAGTAGTCGCAGGCATTCGCACCGGCAACGGTGAGCGCGATCGCCTCGCGGGTGCGGGCATCAAAGGCGCCACCGCCCAGTGCCTCGCTCAGGCCGAGCATCCCGGACAGGACCGCGGGCTGATTGCCCGCCACACGATAGAGGTTCGGCACCATGCCGATCTTGCCCTTGATGGCGGCAAAGAGGGTTGCCGCCTCGGGGCTTGCGGCGGTGTCGGAGAGTTGGGTGAGACGTGCCATGAAATCGTCCTTTCACTTGGCAGGGGAGGTGTACCGGAACCGGACCGCCCGGACATGCCGGGACCGATCCCACCGGGGAAAGGCGCTGGTATCGGACAGCATGATGAGGGGTCTTCCTTGAGATGCCCGCAATAGAGGGCCGGTTGCCGTGATGCCAAGATAGGGTGGCGAACCTGAACGTTGTATGCCTGATTGTTCAAAAAAATGTGTAGATCGTTCAAACTCCTGTATCTCTGGCATGAAATCGAAGCCCGCCGAGCCGGTTCTCGGGTTTCTGGGGCGGCTGCCGCCGGAAGGACAAGCGATCACCGGACGATCCGGCAGAAACTCCGGACGCCCGGGCATTCAACCGGCCGACGTCCTGGGGCAGTTGGGGGATGCGGATGCCCTGAAACCAGGGCAGCGCGCGGCGGGGCTGCGGCCGGGATACCGGCGCCGCCTTTGGCCGATGGACAGCAGAAGTTTGGAAAGGACACATATGACCACGATAGATCACCTGAGCCTTGGCGTTCCCGATGTACCGGCGGCGCAAGAGTTCTATACCGGGTTTCTAGCAACCCTCGGGATCAACTGCCTCGCCTCGGGCGTGGGTTTTGCCGCCTTTGGCAGGGACCGGGTTGCGTTCCTCTTGCTTTCGCCCTTTGACGGTGGACCGGCCAGCGACGGCAACGGCGCGCATGTGGCCTTTGCCGCTCCCAGCCGCGAGGCGGTATCGGCGGGCCATGCCGCGGGGCTTGCGGCCGGGGCAACGGACGAAGGCGCACCGGGCGTGCGTAAAGCCTATCCGATGCCGGATGTCTTTGCCGCCTATCTGCGCGATCCCTGGGGCAACAAGCTGGAAATCGTGCACGGCGGATTTTCGGGGTAAAACCGGTGCGGCGCGGGATCCGCGCCGCGCGGGCCTGCGGGCATCAGATCGCGCGCAGGAACAGACCGCCCGCGATGGTCGCAACCACCAGCCCGGCTGCCAGTTCGACCATCGGCAGCGCGACCCCCGCCACCCGCCAGGCCGAGGCCGCGCCCACCAGCCCGCCGCGCAGCCCGGCCGAGGCGAGGCCCACTCCGATGGTGACACTGGCCGTCCCCAGCGCCATGGCAAAGGCGCCTGCGATACCGGCGCCGGCGATCCCCATCTGCCAGGTCAGGATCAGCACGAAAAGCGCCCCGGTACAGGGGCGCGCGGCGATGCTGGCGATCAGGATCAGCGCCTCGCGCAGGGTTCCGGCCTGTTCGATCTCGGCCAGGTCCGGGCCATGCCTGTGACCGCATTGGGCACAGGTGTCGCCACCGTGATGGTGATGGTGGTCGTGATGAGCGTCAGGGTCGCGGCCCCGACGGGCCGCCGCCAGCCGCCGCACCCCACGCCAGACCAGCCAGAACCCGATCAGCGCGATGGCCGCATAGCTGACCGGGGCCATTACCTGCTCGGTCACGCCGACCAGATGCTGGCGCGACAGGTTGAACACCGCCACACCCGCATAGACCAGCACCACCGCCGTCACCGCCTGCCCAAGGCTGGCAGCCAGCCCGATCAGCGTAAGCCGCATCACCGGCACCCGGCGGCCCAGCCCATAGCCGCCGATCAGCACCTTGCCGTGCCCCGGGCCGACCGCGTGAAAGAACCCATAGGCGAAACAGACCGACAAGAGCAGCGCCAGCGCCCCGGCCTGCCCGCCGCGCAGCCCCCGCAGCGCCTGGGCGATCTGGTTCTGAAAGGCGCGCTGTTCGCCCGCCGCCCACAGCGCCAGCTGGTCAAAGCCGCCGCTGGCCCAGAACAGACCCAACGCCACCAGCGCCAAGCCTGTGGGAATGATCACGAGCCGGGGCATGTCACCCGGATCTCGGTTGCGAATTCGGCCCCCATCAGGGGAATGTCCATCTCTTCAAGGTCGGCATCGGCGTCGATGCGCAACAGCATCTGCTGCATCTGCGCCAGTTGCCCGTCGATATCCGGCTCGAACCGCTCCAGCCTGCAATCGTCGCGCCCGGTCAGGGTGACGGGCTGGGCAACCTCATAGGCGGTGTAATAGGTCTCGTCATAGGGTTTGATGGACAGCGCCGCGCCGTCCAGCCGGGGAGAGCCGCTCACCGACCGCAGATGCGTTGTCACGATCCGCCCGGCCTCGGTGGTGGCGGTGGGCTCAAGCGGGCCGGAAAGCTCCAGCGCCATATCCCCCAGCCGCATGTCGAGATCGCCGGTAAAACCTTCGATCCACTGTGCGTCGAACCCGCTCAACTGCGCCTGTTCCTCAGGCGTCAGTACCCCATCGCCATCGGGGTCAAGGCCCATATCCTCAAGGATCAGCAGCGAATAGAAATCGTCATAGGCCCAGGTGACGCGTACATGGCTCAGCCGCCCTTCGGTGTCAAAGATCAGCTCGAACCCGGTGTCGACAAAGACATGCGGATGCGCCGCAAGCGACGCGGGAAACAGGGTCGAGAGAAGCAAGGCAATCCGGCGCATGGCCGGACGATAGGGCGCGGGCGCGGGGCTGGCAATCCGGGCGCGCGCGGCGTTGGCGCTATTTCGCCATCGGGTGCAGGACAATGGTCTGAAGCGCCATGCCGACAGGCCCGACCACATCATAGAGCACCGCTTGCGACATGCCGACGCCATTGGGCTGCCAATGCGACACCGCCTGCGCCGCGAACCAGTCTCCCTGCGGCTCGCGGTGGATTTGCAGGGTCAAATCGGTGTTCATGAAGCCAAACCGCACCGGCGGCTCGTTCCAGGAAATGCCGTTGCCGCAATCGGCCAGCGGACAGATCGCCTGAATGGGCGAGGGCGCCTCGTCCGCCAGCAGATGCGGCGCCTTCATCCAGACGGTTTTCGGCCCCGGACCCAGGTCTTCGCCCCGGGGATAGGCCATCTCGATGAACTGGCCAAAGGCGGGCCTGTCATGCAGCTTGCCCACCAAGAGCGGCTCCCCCCTCTCGGCCTCGCCGAAATCGGGCCCGGCAACATCCGCCGTCGGAACGTCGCCCAGGTCCTTGCGAACGAGGTGCATCGAGGTGCCGGACAGGCACAGCGTGCCATGAGTGTCATGCACCGCAACCCGCGTCGTGGTCAGCGTGCGGCTGTCGCGCTGCACTTCGACCGAGACCCGCAGGCCGGACAGCGGCAGGGGCCGCAGCACATCAAGCGTCAACCGCGTCAGCATCTTTCCCGGCCCGGCGGCACCCTCGGCGGCGCGCACGACAAGGCCGGTAACCGGCCCCGCGTGGCAGTGATCGGGAGACCATGGCCCGCGCGCCGGATCTTTACCCACGAACAGCCCCGGTTCGGTTTGAGTAAAATAGACCGGGGCCGTCACGCGTGTCAGACCTTTTCCTGCGTGTATTTCTTCAGCTCGGTCCGGGCGATCTGGCGCCGGTGCACCGCGTCGGGACCATCGGCAAAGCGCAAGGTGCGCTGGCCGGTCCAGGCCGCGGCCAGCGGCGTGTCCTGGCTGATGCCCTGACCGCCATGCATCTGCATCGCCTCGTCGATTACCTTGAGCGAGACGCGCGGCGCCACCACCTTGATCTGGCTGATCCAGGGGGCCGCAGCCCTTGCATCGCCCTGATCCATCATCCAGGCGGCCTTGAGGCACAACAGACGCGCCATCTCGATATCCATCCGGCACTCGGCGATGATGTCGTAATTGGCGCCCAGATGCGCCAGCTTCTTGCCGAACGCCTCTTTCGCCAGCGCCCGTTTGCACATGCGCTCCAGCGCGATCTCGGCTTGACCGATCGAACGCATGCAATGGTGGATGCGGCCCGGCCCAAGCCGACCCTGTGCGATCTCGAACCCGCGCCCTTCGCCCATCAGGATATTCTCGGCCGGCACCCGCACATTGGTGAACCGGATATGCATGTGACCATGCGGTGCGTCATCGTGGCCGAACACTAGCATCGGGCGCAGCACCTCGATGCCTTCGGTCCCTGCGGGCACCACGATCATCGAATGGCGCTGGTGCTTGGGCGTATCCTCGTCCCCGGTCTTGACCATCACGATATAGACCTTGCAGCGCGGATCGCCTGCGCCCGAGGCCCAGTACTTCTCGCCGTTCAGCACATAATCGTCCCCGTTGCGCACGCAGGACATCGAGATATTGGTGGCATCCGAACTGGCGACATCGGGTTCGGTCATCAGATAGGCAGAGCGGATCTGACCATCCAGCAGCGGCTCCAACCACTGCTTCTTCATCTTCTCGCTGCCGTAGCGCTCGAACACTTCCATGTTGCCGGTATCGGGCGCGGAACAGTTGAACACCTCGGCGCCCAGCGGGGTCTTGCCCATCTCCTCGGCGAAATAGGCATATTCGACGGTCGACAGGCCAAAGCCCCGCTCGCTGTCGGTCAGCCAGAAGTTCCACAGACCGGCGGCCTTGGCCTTGGCCTTCAGCCCTTCCAGTATCTCGGTCTGGCGGTCGGTATACTGCCAGCGGTCCCCCTTGGCGACCTCGGCATGGTATTCGTCTTCCAGCGGCATGATCTCTTCGCGGATCATGTCGGCGACCCGGCCCAAGAGCTTGCGGTTTTCCTCGCGCATCCCAAAGGACATGTTCATGATGTTTGCCATGGTGCCTCCCATACCCCGACATTCGGGGTTTACCTTGGCTGAAAGGATGACTTAGCTGCCACGGCAAAGTCTAGCGGCGTGACGAAACGTCACCGCGCTGAATGTGAAAGGGAGAGGCGCATGGTCCTGCTGGTCGATACCGGGATATCCGGCTGGATGTCGAACGAAGAGATCGCGGCGCAGTTGCGTGCGCAACTGCCCGGCGCCGATATCCTCACGCCCGAGGGGCTGGGGGATCCGGCGCAGGTGACTATGTTGGCGGTGGCCAACCTGCGCGCCGACTGGCCCGCGCGCCTGCCGAACCTGGCGCTGGTGCAGAAACTGGGGGCAGGGGTCGAAACCATTGTCGCCCATCCCGCCCTGCCGCCGCATGTGCGGGTCACGCGGCTGAAACCCGACGATCCGGCGCGCGAGATCGCCGAATGGTTCCTGGCCTATGTGCTGCGGGCGCATCGCAATCTGGATGCCCACCGCGCCAACCAGGCGCGGGCAACCTGGGTCGATATCGAGCCGAAATATACCCCCGACACGGTGGTCGGCGTGCTGGGACTGGGCCATATCGGCGGGCGCACGGCGCGCATGTTCCGAGATATCGGTTTCCAGGTGCGCGGCTGGTCACGCTCTGCGCGTGACATCGACGGGGTCGATTGCCGCCATGGCGCGGCGGCGCTGCCCGAGATGCTGGGTGAGTGCGACCACGTCTGCGCCATCCTGCCCTCGACCGCCGAGACAAACGGCCTCTTCGACGCCGAACTGCTGGGGGCGATGAAACCGGGCAGCCAGCTGTTGAACGCGGGGCGCGGCACCCTGATCGACGAGGCGGCCCTTCTGGCCGCGCTTGACGCCGGGCGACCGGGCCACGCCGTCCTGGACGTGGTCAGCACCGAGCCGCTGCCCAAGGGCAACCCGCTCTGGTCGCATCCAGGCGTCACGCTCACCCCGCATATCTCGGGCTGGCACCTGGGCGACGCGATGAAGGACGTGGCCGAAAACTTCCGCCGCCTCGGCGCGGGCGAGGCCCTGCTGCACGAGGTCGACCGCCAGCGGGGCTATTGAGCCTTCTGTATCTCGGTTTTGCTATTCTGGCCCCGTCAGTGACCTTTGCCGAGTTCGCTGACGGGGTGGTGCATGGCGTCTGAGCCTTGTGGCGTGACCACGTTTGTTAGCGAGCCAGCACCGCCTCTCTTCATCATCTCGAACAGTTGAATGTGGCCGGTTAGGACCACGGAGCAGAAGGAAGAGAGCATGGGGATGGTATCAGACCGGGCGATCCTTGGTATAGACGTCAGCCGTGATTGGCTGGATGTTCATTGCCTGCCAGAAGGTGGCAGATTGCGTTTGCCGAACACGGATGAATGGCACCGCGATCTGGCGGAGCATGCTCGATCCGTTGGCGCGCTGGTGGTCTTCGAGGCCACCGGAGGGCAAGAATGGCGACTGTGGGCTGCATTAGACGCAGCTGGCATAGCGACCAGGCAATTGCCTCCAGCGCAGATCAAAGCCTTCGCCGCCAGCAGGGGCACGCGGGCCAGAACAGACCGGATCGATGCGGAACTCATCGCGCGCTTCATGGTCTTCCGACCGGATGCCGGACGAAGCCTGCCGCATGTAAAGTTACGTCTTCTCAGGGCTTTGGCGCTCGAAGCGCGGGCAACTTGTCGAGGCCGGAAAGCGCCTTCTGGCACAAATCAAAGCACATGGGAAATTGAGCACTGCAGACTTGTTCGCGGATATGGACACCGAATTGAAAGGTATTCTGGATCGCTATATCCAACAGCTGGAGGTTCAGATCGAACAGGCTATCGCCTCGGATGACGACTTGGCGACGACCGCCGCCATCTTGCGCTCAGTTCCTGGGATCGATCCTGTTGCCAGCACCATGTTGATCGCGGAAATGCCGGAGCTGGGCCAGATCACGGGAGAGCAGGCCGCTGCACTTACCGGCCTAGCACCGATCGCGCATGACAGTGGCGCGATGCGAGGCAGGCGGGCCATTGGAGGCGGAAGACGACTGCTGCGGCATGTGATGTTCCAGGCGGCCCTTGTTGCAAGCAATCACAATCCGGTTCTGAAGGTCTTCGCCGATCAACTGCGCGCCATAGGAAAACCGCACAAAGTGATCATCACTGCCATCGCCAGAAAACTCGTTACCATCACAAACGCGCTCTGCAAATCGCGTCAGAAATGGTCACCAAAGGCCGCATGAGAGATACAGTGGCTAGGACAGTTCCCGCCCGAAGAACTCCATCGTCCGGGCCCAAGCCAGTTCGGCGGCCTCGGCGTCATAGCGCGGCGTGGTGTCGTTGTGGAACCCGTGGTTCACGTTCGGATAGAAATGCACGGTAAACGCCTTCTGACCCGCGCGCAGCGCCTCGGAATAGGCGGGCCAACCGGCGTTAATCCGGTCATCCAGCCCGGCGTAATGGATCATCAGCGGCGCTTCGATCGCGGGCACGTCCTCGACCGCGGGCTGGCGGCCATAGAACGGGACCGAGGCGGCCAGATCGGGATAGGCCACCGCCAGCGCGTTGCAGACCCCGCCGCCATAGCAGAACCCGACCGCGCCCACCCTGCCGGTCGATCCCTCGTGGTCGCGCAGAAACTCGAAGGCGGCAAAGAAATCCGCCATCAGCTTGGCCGGGTCGAGCATCTTCTGCATTGCCCGGCCCTCGTCATCGGTGCCCGGATAGCCGCCCAGCGGGCTGAGGCCATCGGGGCCAAAGGCAAGATAGCCCGCCTTGGCGCAGCGCCGCACCACATCCTCGATATAGGGGTTCAGGCCACGGTTCTCGTGCACCGCCAGGATCGCGGGCAGCATGCCCGCCGCCTCCGCCGGGCGTGCCATCAGCCCGGTGATCGCGCCGTTGCCCTGCGCGCTGTCATAGGTGACGCGCGCGGTCTCGATCGCCGGATCGTCGGCGGCCACCTGCTGGGCCAGCGCATAGTTGGGCTGCAACTGGTCCAGCAGCATCGCCCCGGTCACTCCGGCGGCGGCATAACGCCCGGCCTGGGTGATGAACTCGCGCTTCGACAGGGTGCCATGCACGTAGCCGTCGAAAATCTCCAGAATGCGCGGATCGAAATCCAGCGCCGTCTTGCGGGGGGCCTGTGCCATTCTGGGAACCTCTGATGCTGAACGGGCAGTCGCAGCATAGCACGAAACCCGGTCAGCCCAGATGAATTGCCCGCGTCAGCCGATGAAATCCTTGTAAGCGGCCTCGTCCATGTAATCATCCATCGGCGACAGGTCGCTGGGCCGCATCTTGAAGAACCAGGCGTCGCCGGTCGGGTCTTCGTTCACCAGGCCGGGATTGTCGGCAAGCGTCTCGTTGACCTCGACGATCTCGCCATCCAGCGGCGCCAGGATATCGGACGCTGCCTTGACCGATTCGATCACCACGATCTCCTCGTCCTTGGTGACCTCGGTACCGACCTCGGGCAGTTCGACAAAAACCACATCGCCCAATTGCTCGGCGGCATAGGCGGTGATGCCGACCACGATCAGATCATCCTCGGACAACAGCCATTCATGTTCTTCGGTATATTTCATCCGGTGTCTTTCCCTGTGAAAAACGTATGGTGGCAGCAAGCCTAGCCCCGGTCCCTGATTGCGGCAATACATCAAATCACCCGATGCTGGCCGTCCCGTCTCGATGCCCCGGTCGTTCCGGGAAATCGGGCGACCCTCAAGTATACCTCAACGGATAAGTTTTATGCGGCGCTGTGTTACAAACGCTGTCCATCGCGGTCGAACGCATAGGTGTTTTCCGGCTTGAACCCCAGGCGCAGGCTTTCGCCCTCGGCCACCTGATGCTGGCCAAAAAGCCGAGCGGTGATCTGATGGTCGTCGAGGCGGGCGATGACATTCGTATCGCCGCCCAGATGCTCGACATGGCGGACCCGCACAGAAAGTGGACCATCATCGGCGATGAACAGATCTTCGGGCCGGATACCCATCGTGCGGCCTTCGCCCGCACCCAAAAGCTCGGCGGGAAAGAAGTTCATCGACGGAGAGCCGAGGAAGCCTGCGACAAACTGGTTGGCGGGATTGTTGTAGAGCTCCATCGGGCTGCCGATCTGCTCGACGCGGCCATCGCGCAGAACAACGATCTTGTCGGCCAGCGTCATGGCCTCGGTCTGGTCATGAGTGACATAGATCATCGAGGCGCCAAGCTGGCTGTGCAGGTTCGCGATCTCGATCCGCGTGTTCATACGCAGCGCCGCGTCGAGGTTCGACAGCGGTTCGTCGAACAGAAACAGCTTGGGCTCGCGCACGATGGCCCGGCCGATGGCCACCCGCTGACGCTGACCGCCGCTCAGTTCGGACGGGTACCGGTCGAGGTAGGGGCCCAGATCCAGCATGTTCGCGGCTTTCTGCACGCGCTCTTCGATGACCGCCTTCGGCTGGCCCTCCTGTTTCAGGGCCAGTGTCATGTTGCCCCGCACGTTGAGATGCGGGTAGAGCGCATAGCTCTGGAACACCATCGCGATGCCGCGCTTGGACGGCGGCGTCAGGTTGACCTGATTGCCCGCAATATGAATCTCGCCCGAGGTCGCATCCTCCAGCCCCGCGATCACCCGCAACAGCGTGGACTTGCCGCAGCCCGATGGCCCGACAAAGACGACGAACTCGCCTTCCTCCACTTCTATGTTGATATCCTTCAGGACATGGATATCCCCAAAGGACTTGTTCACGTTCCTCAGCGACAAGGCGGTCATTTCAGGATCTCCTCAAGCGAAATGGTCTGGCCGCTGCGAATGCTTTCGTCGGCGGCCAGGCAAATGGCGAGCGAGTTTACGGCGTCGCTCATGTGGCGGGTCAGGTCGATGTCTTCGGCAATGGCGCGCAGCATGAAGGCCTGCTCGGCATCGCAAAGCTGTTGATGACCCGGTTCATCGGGCATCTCGATGGTGCGGTCGCCGGCCAGCGTGTGGACAAGGATGCCGCCGACCTTGGTGTGGCCATCAATATCGGCGGAGGCGCCCTTGTTGCCATCCGTGATCGAGACCGCGCCGCGCGGGCTGATGATATCCTTCACAAAAAACGCGGTTTCCGACATCATCGGGCCCCAACCGGCCTCGTACCAGCCGACAGAGCCGTCGGCGAATGTCACCTGGAACTGGCCGTAGTTGTACATGTCCGGGGCAATCTCTTCGGACAGGCGCAGGCCGATGCCATGCACCCGCACCGGCGCGGCATCGGTGATCTGGCACATGACATCGACATAATGCACGCCGCAATCGACGATGGGCGAGGTGGTTTGCATCAACGCCTTGTGGGTCTCCCATTCGGGGCCGGTCGATTGCTGGTTCAGGTTCAGGCGAAAAACATAAGGCCCGCCAAGACCGCGCGCCTCTTCGATCAGGCGAACCCAGGACGGGTGATACCGCAGGATATAGCCAACGACCAGCTTGCGGCCGGTCCGCTGAGCGGTATCCACCACCCGGCTTGCCTCGGCCACCGTCATGGCCAGCGGCTTTTCCACAAATACGTGGCACCCCGCCTCCATCGCGGCAATGGCGTAATCGGCGTGGGTGTCTGTATAGGTGGCGATCACGGCCAGATCAGGCGCGGTTTCGGCCAGCGCCGTCGCGAAATCGTCAAAGACCGGATAGGAACCCAGATCGGGATGATCGACTCGCCCGCTGCGATTGACCAGCCCCACGATCTCGGCATCCGGGTGGGCATGATGCGCCAGCGCATGGCTCAGCCCCATGTTGCCCAGACCGGCAATCAAAACACGCGTCATTTCACCGCTCCCGATGTGATCCCCCGGATCAGTTGGCGCGAGAAGATCACATAGAGGATCAGCACCGGCAGGATCGCCATCGACAGAGCCGACAGCACCGCGTTCCAATCGGTCACAAACTGGCCGATGAACACCTGGCTGCCCAGCGTCAGCGTCTTGGTTTCCTCGGCCGGGGCCAGGATCAGCGGGAACCACAGGTCGTTCCAGATCGGGATCATGTTGAAGACAGCGACCGTCGCCATCGCCGGGCGGACCAGCGGCAGCACGAGCCGGAAGAAAATCGTGTATTCGCTCAACCCGTCGATCCGTCCCGCGTTCTTCAGATCGTCCGAGACCTGCCGCATGAACTCGCTCAGGATGAAAACCGCCAGCGGCAGACCCTGTGCCGTGTAGACCAGGATCAGGGCCCAGAGCGTGTTTACCAGCCCGGTGGCCACCATCATTTCAAGGATCGCAACCGTTCCGATCCGGATCGGGATCATGATGCCAAGCGCCAGGTAAAGCCCCATCAGCATGTTGCCGCGAAAGCGGTATTCGCTGAGCGCATAGGCCGCCATCGCGCCGAAAAGCAGCACAAAGAACAGCGAGGCCACCGTGACGACCATCGAGTTCTGAAAGTAGAGGAAGAAATCCCCCTGCTTCATCACTGTCTCATAGCCGATGGTCGAAAAACTGTCCGCATCCGGCAGTGCAAGCGGCTCGCGAAAGATCGCCTTTCGGGTCTTGAAGCTGTTGATCAGGATCACAAAGACGGGGAACAGCGCGATCAGAGTGTAGAGGATGAGCGCCCCGTGCATCATCACCGTATTGAGCGGATTTGAGCGTGCCTTGTTCATGTCCGGGTCCTCAAAGCTGATAGCGGCGCATCCGCGTCTGGATGCCGAAGAGATAGATGCACACCCCCAAAAGAATGATCGCGAACATGGCGCCTGCGATGGCCGACCCCATATGCGGATCGCCAAGCTGAAGCTGGAAGCCAAAGAACGTGCGATACATGAAGGTGCCCAGAATATCGGTCGAGAAATCGGGGCCCGCCAGCGCCCCTTGGGCCGCATAGATCAGGTCGAAAGCGTTGAAGTTCCCCACAAATGTCAGGATCGAGATGATCCCGATCGAGGGCAGGATCAGCGGCAGCTTGATCTTCCAGAAAGCGGCCATGCCAGTGATGCCGTCGACCTCGCCCGCCTCCAGGATCTCCTCGGGGATGGTCAGAAGCGCGGCATAAATCAGCATCATCGGAATGCCCACGAACTGCCAGACCGAGATCAGCGCCAGCGTCGTCAGCGCATATTCCTCCTTGCCCAACCAGGGTGCAAAAAGCGATTTCAGCCCCACCGCGTCCAACATCGAGGGCGCGATGCCCCAGATCGGCGACAGGATCAGCTTCCAGGCAAAGCCGACGATCACAAAAGACAGGATCGTGGGAATGAAGATGGCCGAGCGGTAGAGCGCGGCAAAGCGCAGGCGCGGGTGGCTCAGGAGTGCGGCCAGAGCGATCCCGATAGGGTTCTGCACCAGCATGTGCACCAGAAAGAACCAGAAGTTGTTGCCCAACGCATTCCAGAACTGCTCGGCCCAGATCGGGTCAAAGAACAGCGTGCGGAAATTGTCGAGCCCGGCAAAGACCCGCTCCTGCTCGATCCGCGTGTAAAGCGCCAGGCGCAGCGTGTTGAACAGCGGAAAGATCATCACGGCTGTATAGATGAGGACGGCTGGCGCAAGGAACACGAGGATATGCCAGCGGATGCGGGCTTTGTTCATGGGTCAATCTCCGGCTAGGCGCCCCGGGCGGACAATTGCGCCCGGGACAAATTGCAGCGTCGGGAGGTTACTGCTGCGGTTCGTACCAGCTGGCCAGCCCGGCCTGAAGCTTCTGGCCCAGCTCTTCGGGCGTTGCCGTGCCCTTGATGGCGGCGACCGATGCGCCCCAGGTGTCGTTCTCAAGGTTCGGCGTGCCGCGCGACAGGATCTGGTATGTCGACCGGATCGTGCTCTCGCACTGGTCACGCCAGCTCACGAACTCCTTGGCAAGCGGGTCTTCCAGCGCGACCGGCGTTTTCGACAGCGGGAAGAAGCCGGGCAGGGCGTTGCCAAAGATCTCGGCGAACGCAGGGCTTGCGACCCAGGCCAGGAATGTCCGTGCCGCCTCGGGATTGCTGGAAGCGGCGTTCATGCCGATGCCGATATCCGTGTGATCCGAGATATAGCAGGTGTCACCGGCATTCTGGACCGGCGGCTTGAAGGCGCCCATCTCGAACGTCGCCTGGGTGTTGAAGCCCGAAATCTCCCAGGATCCGGCGGGATAGATTGCGGCACGGCCAAGGGTAAAGATGTTCTGGCTGTCGGGATAAGTCTGTGCCTCGTACCCGTCGCCAAGATAGGCGCCCCAGCGTGCCAGGGTGGCATAGGGCGCAACCCAGGCTTCGTCGGTCAGTTTCTGCTCGCCCTTGATCAGTGCCAGACGCCCCTCTTCGCCCTTCCAGTAGTTCGGGCCGATGTTGTTGTATCCCATGGTCGCGGCTTCCCACTGGTCGTTGGTGCCCATGGCCATCGGGATATAGCTGCCGTCTTCCTTGATCTTGTCGAGCGCGGCAAAGAACTCGGCCTCGGTGGTCGGCACTTCGATGCCGAGTTCTTCAAAGGCGTCCTTGTTGTAGATGAACCCGTGGATCACGGACGCCATCGGCACGCAGAACGTGGCCGAGCCATCATCGGTCTGCCAGGCGGACTTGGCCACGTCCGAGAAGTTCGACATGGCGTCCAGATCGCTGAGATCCGACAGATGCCCGGCCTGATACAGCGCCAGCGAGGCGTCGAACGGACGGCAGGTGATCAGATCGCCCGCCGATCCGGCATCGAGTTTCGAGTTCAGCACGGCATTGTATTCCGCCGGTGCCGACGGCGTGAACTTCACCTTGATGCCGGGGTGCTCGGCCTCAAAGGCGGGAATGATCTTGTCCTGCCACAAGGTCAGGTCATCGTTGCGCCAGCTTTCGATGATCAGCGTGGCGTCCTGCGCATGGGCCATTCCCGCCACGAGCGTCGTGGACAAGAGGGCCAGTTTCAGTGTGCTGCGGTTCATGTCTTCCTCCCTATGAGTCTTTGTGTTCGAGCCGCGCCAGGGCGGCGCGAAGGTTTCCTTCGGTTTCGCGAAGAATGGCTTGGGCGGTCTCGGGCGTTTGCCCTTTCGAGACCAGAACGGCGGATTTCACATGGCCGTGCGTCGCGTCCAGCGCAGTGCTGGCGGCCGCTTCGTCGACACCGGCGATGCGGGACACCATGCCAGCGGCGCGCAGGCGCAGCTTGGCATTGTCCGCCCGCAGGTTGACCATCATGCCGTCATGCACATGACCCAACTGGATCGCCATGAGGGTGGACAGCATGTTGAGTGCGATCTTTTGCGCCGTGCCCGCGCCCATCCGGGTGGACCCGGACAGGACCTCGGGCGGGGTGGCCAGAAGAATGGGGTGATCAGCCAGGTCGAGAAGGGCCGAACCGGCGTTATTGGCAATACCGACGATCGTCGCCCCAGCCGCTCGCGACAGCCGCGCCGCTTCAAGCGTGTAGGGCGTCGTGCCGCTGGCCGAGACGGCAATCACCGTGTCTCGCGCTGAAAGTGCCGAAAACCTCTCGTCAAGGCCGGACAGATCGTCCTCGGTTTCGCCGGGCATCTCGACGCTGGATGGCAATCCGCCCGCCATATGAATGCGAAGCTGGGTGTTCAGGATCGAAAACGTCCCGCCAAGCTCCAGCGCATCGGCAGCAGCCATCAGGCCGGATGATCCGGCAGCGACATAGTGGATGACGCCACCCGCACGGATCGTTTTTGCCAGGGTGCCCGCTGCCGCTGTGATCGCAGGAGCGGCGGTGCGCAGAACGGCCGCCGCGGCGATCTGGCCCTCTGCCAGGATCGCCGCCGCATCGGCCAGAGGAAGGGTGTCGAGCCCCTTTGCCTGGTCATGCAGCCCTTCTGTGTCCAATGCGGTCATGTGATTCACCCCAGATATTCCCGATAAAATACCATTATAATACCTTTTGTCCAGAAATTAATAATCGGAGGGTTTTGGTGTTATAAATATTGCGGAAACGCTCGATAGGCAGTATTTTGGTACCTGAACGGCCTTTCAAATGGCCAATAGGTATTATAAAGGTATCTACATGACGGAATCGCTGCATACCAGGGTCATAGCCATCGACGGTGGCGGCACGCGCTGCCGCCTCGCGCTTTGGACTGGCCGCGATGTGGTCTCGGTCGAAACCGGCTCTGCCAATGTATCCACCGATTTCGACGGTGGCGTGCGCCAGATCATCGAAGGGGTCGGTACCCTGGCCGCGAAAGTGGGCGAGAGCGTCGACGCGTTCTCGACCCTGCCTGCCTTTGTTGGTCTTGCGGGCGTAACGGGGCCCGAGATCGCGGACCGTTTGCGCCAGGCGCTGCCCTTCGCGCATCTGCGGATCGAAGATGACCGCCCTGCCGCGCTGCGCGGTGCGCTGGGCGACCGTGACGGGGTCATCGCGCATTGCGG
Source organism: Ruegeria marisflavi (assembly GCF_025673445.1). Classification (NCBI taxonomy): domain Bacteria; kingdom Pseudomonadati; phylum Pseudomonadota; class Alphaproteobacteria; order Rhodobacterales; family Roseobacteraceae; genus Ruegeria; species Ruegeria marisflavi. Next base: position 12,557 of record NZ_JAOVQN010000006.1, on the reverse strand, counting down.
CACTGGGTCCTTCTTTGGGTCGCGCATCGCGGGCGCGATGCGGTTCTCCGGCGGCTGGGGGCCGGTGCTGGGGGATGAGGCGTCGGCGCAATGGATCGGGCGGGCGGCGTTGAAAGTCACGCTCAGGGCGGTCGACGGGCGGCTGAAGCCGTCCGGGCTGTCACAGATGCTGCTGGACAGGTTTGGCGGCGCGGCAGGGATTGTGCGGTTCGGCGGTACGGCGCGCCCGTCGGAATTTGGGGCACTTGCCCCCCATGTCACCGAGCATGCGGCGGCGGGCGACGCGCTGGGCTGCCGTATCATGGGGGATGCAGCCTCCGATATCGCACAGAGCCTGCCCGCCATTGGCTGGGTTCCCGGCATGACGATCTGTCTGACCGGTGGCATCGGCCCGCATTTCGAACCCTATCTGCCCGCCGCGATGCAGGCTGACGTCTCTGCTTCGGTAGGCGAACCGCTGGCCGGTGCTCTATCGCTTGCCAAGGATTTTGCCATGGAGGCCGCCCGATGAGCGTGATCGAGTTTCTGCGACCTGAGGGATGGCTGGGTGAGACCGGCGGCCCACGCTATGTGCAACTGCGCCAGCGGCTTGAGACCGGCATCGAAAGTGGTGTTCTGCCGCCCAACTCCTCGCTGCCGCCCGAACGCGAGATCGCCGAGATTACCGAGCTTTCAAGGGTCACCGTCAGAAAGGCGATCCAGGAGTTGGTACGCGAAGGGCTGATCGAGCAACGCCAGGGGTCCGGCTCCTTTGTCCGCGAACCGATGAGCCGGATGGAGCAATCCCTGTCGCATCTGACCTCCTTCACCGAGGATATGGCACAGCGCGGCATGGAGACGACATCGCGCTGGCTGGAACGCGGCGTCTTTCTGGCAACCCGTGGCGAGATCGACGCGCTCGATCTTGACGCCGGGGCCGAAGTCGCCCGGATCTACCGCCTGCGCGAGGCGGGCGGGCGCCCGATGGCGCTTGAACGCGCCTCTTTGCCGCTCGACATTCTGCCCAACCCGCTGGAAGTGACCACCTCGCTTTACGAAGTTCTCGAACGGCGTGGACAGCGTCCGGTCCGGGCGCTCCAGAAGATCTCTGCCATCAACCTCGAACCGCGCGAAGCCGACCTGTTGAACGTGCCCGAAGGCGCGGCGGGGCTTTCCATCGAACGCACCTCATATCTGGTCAGCGGGAGGGTCGCAGAACTCACCCGCTCGCTCTATCGCGGCGATGCCTACGATTTTGTGGCCGAACTGCGCCTCTGACTGAAAGGCTGAACGACATGTCATCCGAACCGACCTTGATGCGCCAGGAAGTGCGCGAAATTCCATCGGCCGTCGAACGGCTGCTGAGCCAGGGCGGCGATGCGATCCGCACCGCGGCGGCGGCGGCACGCGATGCCGACCCGCGTTTTTTCATCTCGGTCGCCCGCGGTTCTTCCGATCACGCCGCCTCCTACCTCAAATATACCAGCGAGCTTGTGTTGCGCCGCCCGATGGCCTCGGTCGGCCCGTCGGTAAACTCGATCTACGGTGTCCAGTTGGATGCGCGTGGCGCTGTGGGCATTTCCGTCTCGCAATCGGGCCAGAGCCCGGACATCGTGCGCCTGACCGAGGCGCTGCGCACCAATGGCGCGCTGACCGTCGCCATCACCAATGACGCGGGTTCGCGCCTGGCCGGGGTGGCCGATGCCACGCTGCCGATACATGCCGGGCCCGAGTTGAGCGTTGCGGCCACCAAGACCTTTGTCACCTCGTTGGTGGCGGGGCTATGGTTCCTGGCCGAGATGCAGCAGGATGCCGATCTCGTCGCCGCCATTCACGCGCTGCCCGGACAACTGGATCAGGCCACACGCTGCGACTGGTCGGCGGCGGCGGCTGCCTTGGACGGGCGCTCGCTCTTCACCATCGGCCGCGGCCCGTCCTGGGCGATCTCCAACGAAGCGGCGCTCAAGTTCAAGGAAACCTGCCTTATCCATGCCGAAAGCTACTCTTCGGCCGAAGTGCTCCATGGCCCGGTCTCGATCGTCGACAGCAACTTTCCCGTGATCGCCTTTGCCGCCCGGGACAAGGCAGAGCCAAGCGTTGCCGAAACCGCTGATGCGCTGGCGGCCAAGGGCGCCAGGGTCTTCGCGGTGACTGACAAGGTATCCCGCGCGACAACGCTGCCCCACGTGCGGACAGGTCACTGGCTCTGCGACCCGATTCCGGCCATCGTGTCCTTTTATGCAATGGTTGAAACAGTGGCCCTGGCGCGCGGGATCAACCCCGACAAGCCCCGCCATCTCAACAAGGTGACCGAAACGGTATGAGCAGTGCTGCCATCACATTCAGGAACGGCCGGATCTTTGACGGGACGCAGCTTCTCGATGGGCAGGTTGCCCGTTTCGAGGATGGGCAAATCGCCTTTCTCGGACCCCAGGCCGAGGCCCCCCGCGCCGGTGAGAACATAGACCTTGGCGGCGACATCCTGTTTCCCGGCTATGTGGATCTTCAGGTCAACGGTGGCGACGGCATCCTGTTCAACGCGGATCCCTCCGTGTCCACGCTCCGCCGCATGGCCGGGGCGCATCGTAGCCTGGGCGTCACTGCGCTGCTGCCGACGCTCATCACCGATACGGTCGAGATCACCCGCGCCGCCATCGCCGCCACCCGCGCGGCCATTGCCGAACGCGTGCCGGGAATCGTCGGCCTGCACCTCGAAGGCCCGCATCTGTCGGTCGCACGCAAGGGGGCACACGATGCCGCCCTGATACGGCCGATGGAGGCGGGCGACATGCAGATGTTGCTTGAGGCCGCGCAGGCGCTTCCCGTCCTGAAGATCACCGTTGCGCCCGAGAGCATCACCGAGGAGCAGGTGACCACCCTCGCTAAGGCCGGTGTTCTGGTATCTTTGGGCCACAGCGACGCAGGTTTCGAGACCTGTCAGCGGTATTTCGCGGCGGGCGCGCGCTGCGTCACGCATATCTTCAATGCGATGAGCCAGTTGGGCAACCGCGAACCGGGCCTGGTCGGCGCCGCCCTGGCCAACGGCGCCGTGTCGGCGGGTCTCATCGCCGACGCGGTGCATGTCCATCCCGCGACGATACACTCGGCCTGGCAGGCAAAAACAGGGCCGGGCCGAATTTTCCTTGTCAGCGACGCTATGGCCGTCGCTGGCTCCGACGCCGTCGAGTTCGAACTGGGTGGCCGCCTGATCCGGCGCCGGAACGGGATCCTGACGCTCGAAGATGGGACCCTTGCAGGGGCGGACCTGGACCTCACGACAGCGGTCCGGACGATGGTTGAAAGCGTCGGCATCCCAATCGCGGACGCGCTTCGGGCGGCTACACGCACCCCCGCCGACATGATCGGCCTTGGCTATGGGTTCGGGCCGCTATCAGGCACCGTCAGGATAGCAAAAGATTTCTCAGCTACGGTTCCAACCGAACTTGCACCAGAAACCGGCAGCAAAGGCAGGAGCTGAGAGACCTTGGCCAGCAACAGGACATAATTACCAGGCTGAGGTATACAGTTGCTGGCAACCCGTCGTTCTGATCCCTATCTTGGCGCGGAAACAGGCAGGGGCAGAGTTTGGTCATTTCTTCCATCGCAGATCGTCTGGTGCGCGGCGTCGAGACGGTTTCGGATTCGGTCAGCGAGGCGCTGTTCGAACCGGTGATCCGTTTGGGCGTCACCGGGCTGGCGCGCTCGGGCAAGACCGTGTTCATCACCTCGCTGGTGGCCAACCTGCTCGACCGGGGCCGGATGCCCGGCCTTGTCGCCGCGCAAGAGGGCCGGATCGAGGCGGCTTTCCTGCAACCCCAGCCCGACGACACCGTGCCGCGTTTCGATTACGAAGCGCATCTGGCGGCGCTCACCGGCCCCGCGCCGCACTGGCCCGACAGTACCCGCGCGGTCAGCGAACTGCGCCTGTCGCTGCGGGTGCGCCCAGCTGGGCTGCTGGCGGGCTTGCAGGGACCGCGCACCGTTCATCTCGACATCGTCGACTATCCGGGCGAATGGCTGCTCGACCTCGGCCTGATGGACAAAAGCTATGCCGATTGGGCGGCCGAGACGCTGGCGCGCCTGCGCACCCGGCCCGAGGCGGCAGAGTATCTGGCCGCGCTCTCGGGCATCGACCCAGATGCCCGCCATGACGAGCCGCAGGCGCAGGCACTGGCGCGCGGCTTTACCGCCTATCTCGAAACGGCCCGCGCGGCGGGTTATTCCGATTGCACCCCCGGCCGGTTCCTCTTGCCGGGCGATCTGGCGGGCTCGCCGGTCCTGACCTTTGCGCCGCTGGCGGTTTCGGGCGCGTCGCGCCGGGGCTCACTCCTGCGCGAGATGGAACGCCGCTTCGAGGCTTACAAGTCACAGGTGGTGCGGCCCTTCTTTCGCGACCATTTTGCCCGTATCGACCGGCAGGTGGTTCTGGTCGACGCGCTGGGCGCGATCCACAAGGGGCCGTCGGCGGTCGAGGACATGCGCCGCGCCATGGCCGACATCCTGGGTGCCTTCCGCCCCGGCCGCAATGCCTGGCTGAACCGGCTGCTGCTGGGCCGCCGGATCGACCGCATCCTGTTTGCCGCCACCAAGGCCGACCACCTGCACCACCAGCAACACCCGGCATTGACCGCGATCATCGAGGCGCTGACCCGAGACGCCCGCGACCGCGCGCAATTCGCGGGCGCACGAACCGAGGCGCTGGCGCTGGCCGCGCTGCGTGTCACCACCGAGGAGATACGCACACATCAGGGGCGCGAATTGCCCTGCGTGCGCGGCACCCTGCTGGAGGGCGGGCGGCAGGCCGCCTTCTATCCCGGCGCCTTGCCGCAGGATCCGGGCCAGCTCCTTGGCGCGGCCCGCAGCGGCGCCACCGAATGGCTGAACGACGGGTTCCAGGCGATGACTTTCGCGCCCGCCCCGATGCAGTTGCGACCCGGCGACGGCCCGCCGCATATCCGGCTTGACCGCGCCGCCCAGTTCCTGATCGGAGACCGCCTGTGACCGCCCTGCTGCGCCCCGCGCTGCCAGACGACGCCACGGCTACGGGCGAAATCCTTTATGCCTTTGCCCGCGACACCGACTGGATGCCCCTGCTGCACTGCCGGGACGAGACCGTGATGTTCTGTGGCGTGATGATCGCGCGTGGCTGGGTAACGGTGGCGGTTCTGCACGGCCGGGTCGCGGGCTTCATCGCCCGCGATGGCGGCGAGATCTGCTCGCTCTACCTGGCACGCAAGGCGCAAGGGCGCGGCCTTGGCGCGCGCCTGCTGCAACAGGCGCAGCACAGCGCCGAGCAGCTGGAGCTCTGGACCTTTCAGGCCAATGTAGGCGCCCGGCGTTTTTACGAGCGGCACGGGTTCCGCGAAACCCAACGCACCGATGGCAGCCGTAACGACGAGCGTCTGCCCGACATCCGCTATGAATGGAGCCGCACATGACCCAAGGCCCGGTGCTGATCGACCTCGGCGACGAGACCACGCCGCCGCCGCCCGTGACCGAGGCGCCGATGGTCCCCGATCTCGACCGTCCGCAAGGGACCGCGATGCAAACCGCCGCGCGCATCGCGGCGCGGCCGCCCTCGCGGCTGGCGCGCTGGTTCTGGGGGCTGGCGCTGTCGCTTCTGGGCGCGGCGATCTCGCTGGCGGCCTGGGCCTGGGTCACCGACCTGATCGCGCGCGTGCCGGTGCTGGGCTGGGCCATGGCGGCTTTGCTGGCGGGCTTCGTGCTGGTCTGCGCCCTGATCGCGCTGCGCGAACTGGCGGCGATTGCCCGGCTCGGCCGGGTCGACGGGCTGCGCCGCGCCGCCGATGCGGCGCTGGCCGAGGCGGACCTGGGGCAGGCGCGGGCGGTCTGCGCCCGGCTCGACGCCTTCTATCGCGGGCGCGAGGATACCGCTTGGGGCCGCGCGCGCCTGACCGAACGCGCCGGTGAACAGTTCGACGCCGCGACGCTGCTGGCACTGGCCGAAGAGACGCTGCTGGCGCCGCTCGACGCCGAGGCGCAGCGCGAGGTCGAGGCGGCGGCGCGCCGGGTCGCCACGGTAACGGCGCTGGTGCCGATGGCGCTGGCCGATGTGGCCACCGCGCTGGCCTCGTCGCTCCGGATGATCCGTCGGGTGGCCGAGATCTATGGCGGCCGCGCCGGGGTGCTGGGCAGCTGGCGCCTGACCCGGGCGGTGCTGACGCATCTGGTGGCAACGGGGGCCGTCGCCGTTGGCGACGACCTCTTGGAACCGGTGCTGGGCGGTTCGGTGCTCAGCAAGCTGTCGCGCCGGTTCGGCGAGGGGCTGGTCAACGGCGCGCTGACCGCGCGCGTGGGCGTCGCCGCGATGGAGGTCTGCCGTCCGCTGCCGTTTTCCGGTGGCCGCAGGCCCTCGGTCCGCAAGGTCGTGCGCCGGGCGCTGACCGGACTGGTCGGCAAATCTGGCTGACCGGGTAGGGGGCGCTGCCCCCGTCGCCGCAGGCGGCGACTCCCCCGGAGTATTTCAAACCAGAAAGAAGCGGGATCAGAAGAGCGAGGGCACTTCGTCCGGTCGCTGCCGCATCGAGACGATACCGGTGCGGAAGCCTTCGCCGATCCGGTCGGCCAGCGCGGACCATTGCGCGGCGATGTCCTCGGGCAGTTCCTCGCGCAGAACCTCGCGGAACAGGCCCAGCCAGACCGCGAAATGCTCGGGTTTGATCTCGGGTCGGGTTACATGCACCCGCATCGGGTTGCCGTCATAGCTGCGCTCGCGCAGGATGGCGTTGCGCCAGAACCCGGCGATCTTCGCCTCGTGCTCGGGCCAGTCGGTCACATGGGCGGCAAACACCGGCCCCAGCACCGGATGGGTGCGGACGCGGGCATAGAACCGGGTCACCACCCGGTCTATCTGGGCGGCGGTGATGGCGAACCGGGCAAGCGGGTTGGGCAGGGACATGAGCCTAATTCCTGAGTTTACCACTCGGATATAAGCGATTGCTGTGCCGGAGCAAAGCCGGTTTGACCTGACGCAAGGTCACGGGGTCCAATTGCGGTACAGAGTGTTCAGAACCAGCCAAGGGAACGCGTCATGCCGGAACACAGCCATTCACCCGATGCCATTGCCGCCCGTATCGGCGCGCCGCCGGGGCGCGGGGTGCTGCGCGACGTGGTTTATGGCGGCATCGACGGCTCGGTGACGACATTCGCCATCGTGGCGGGCGTGGCGGGCGCGGGCCTGTCGCCCTTCATCATCGTGGCGCTGGGGCTGGCCAATGTGCTGGCCGACGGGTTTTCCATGGCGGCGGGCAATTATTCGGGCACAAAGGCCGAGCTGGACAACATCCGCCGCCTGCGCGTCGTCGAAGAGCGCCATATCGCCCGTTACCCCGAGGGCGAGCGGCTGGAGGTGCGCGAGATCCTGGCGCAAAAGGGCCTGTCGGGCGATGTGCTGGACCAGGCCACCGACGCCATCACCGCCAATCGGGAAAACTGGGTCGCGCTGATGATCGAGGGCGAATACGGCCTGGGCAGCATCGACCCCCACCCGATGCGCGCGGCGCTGGCGACATTCGCGGCCTTCCTTGTGGCGGGCATGATCCCGCTCCTGCCTTTTCTGTTCGGCATGGCCGAGGCCTTCACCGTCTCGGCCTGGATGACCGGTGCGGTGTTCTTTGCCATCGGCACGATGAAAAGCTTCTGGTCGCTGGCGCCCTGGTGGCGGTCCGGGCTCGAGACGCTGGTCATCGGTGGCGCGGCGGCGCTCATCGCCTATGGGGTCGGGCTCTTGTTCCACGCCTGAGGCGGGTGTCGGCCTGTCTATTGCAGCTCGATTTTCAGCGGATACCCATATACATCCTGCGACTTGTCCCGCTGGCTTGCCTGGCTGGCGGTGACGGCGGCGCCAACCAGACCGTACCCCACAAGGATATGAGCGCCGCCGCCGCTGTCGAATAGGCCTGCTGCGTCAGGTTCACCGGCTTGACAGTCTCGTCAAACGCGAACTGGTCAGAGACGCAGCGCACCCGCATCGGCGGCGTTCCTGCCCCGTAAGAGGGCAGGTTGACCTGTCCCGGGATCTTTACAACGGCGGTGAAATGGCTGCTGCTCAACTCGCAGGTCTTGGGATGAAAGGCCGGGGGCACGGCAGAGTAGGAGCGGCTGTCGGGAAAGGTGATCCGCACCGGGGTGATCTTGTCCGGCGCGGGCGAGGCACCGGCGGCGGTCAGTTGAACCGTATCGGACAAGGTCAGCGCCTTGTGCCCGCCGGTCGGGGTGGGCTCGGTACAGGCGGCAAGCGCCAGCAGGAGTGTCAGGGGAGCGATCGAAAACGGGGGTTTGAGCATTCTTGTGTCTTTGTGCGCGCTTGTGTCGTGGCTTCCAGCCGCCGGTCTGACCGCAAGCGTCAGAAATGCAAACCTTTGTTGCCCTGCGCCGACAAAGATATCCTGCTGTGTCATATCGGCGCTTTCACCCCGCCCGCGAATTGCCTATAAGGCGCCCATGACCCACCGTGCGGCCATCATTATTCGAATTAGCTCCCCGGCGCTCTGACCAGATCGAGACGCCGGGCAAAGGTGCTTGAGCCATCGCACCGAACCGAATATCCCCCAACCGACATGTTTGCCAGAGGACGCCCGAGATGTGCGCCGACACGACCGCTGAAACGCCTGAATACAAAGATACGCTGAACCTGCCGAAAACCGATTTCCCGATGCGCGCCGGATTGCCCGCGCGCGAGCCGCAGTGGCTGGAGCGCTGGGAGCGGATCGGCGTCTATGACCGCCTGCGCGAGAAAACGGGCCGCGCGCCGTTCACCCTGCATGACGGCCCTCCCTATGCCAACGGCCACCTGCATATCGGCCACGCGCTGAACAAGACCATCAAGGACATGATCGTGCGCAGCCACCAGATGATGGGCTTTGACGCGCGCTATGTGCCCGGCTGGGACTGTCACGGCCTGCCCATCGAATGGAAGATCGAGGAACAGTACCGCAAGAAGGGCAAGAGCAAGGACGATGTCAACGTTGTCGAGTTCCGCCAGGAATGCCGCCGCTTTGCCGAGGGCTGGATCGACATCCAGCGCGAAGAGTTCAAGCGCCTGGGCATCACCGGCAACTGGGCCGATCCCTATGTCACCATGGACTATCACGCCGAGGCGGTGATCGCCGACGAGTTCATGAAGTTCCTGATGAACGGCACGCTCTATCAGGGCTCGAAGCCGGTGATGTGGTCGCCCATCGAACAGACGGCGCTGGCCGAGGCCGAGGTCGAGTATCACGACAAGGAAAGCTTCACCATCTGGGTGAAGTTTAAGGTGTTGGGAAATAGGCTCTTTGATGCTGCGGCACAAGATGAACCTCCTTACTTTAATATGGATCTTCAAAACGCCTATGTGGTGATCTGGACCACCACGCCCTGGACCATCCCGTCGAACAAGGCGGTGGTCTATGGCAAGGACATCGCCTATGGCCTCTATGAGGTCACCGGTACGCCCGAGGAATGCTGGGCGTCGGTGGGCGACAAGTACGTCCTTGCCGACAAACTAGCCGATGACGTGATGCGCCGTGCTCGCTTGGAGAACAACCAGTACCGGCGTGTTAGAGATGTGACAGCTGAAGAGTTGAGCCATATTGCGTTGGCTCATCCGCTCCGTGATTCCGAAGGCTCGGGTGGCGAATGGGACGATATCCGCGATTTCCGCGCCGCCGAGTTCGTGACCGATACCGAGGGCACCGGCTTTGTCCATTGCGCGCCCTCCCACGGGATGGAGGAATTCGAGCTTTATCGTGATCTGGGCATGCTGGAGCAGGTCATCACCTATAACGTGATTGACGATGGCTCGTTCCGGGCCGACCTGCCGTTTTTCGGCGGCAAGTACATCCTGTCCCGCAAGGGCGGCGAGGGCGATGCCAACAAGACGGTGATCGACAAGCTGGTCGAGGTCGGCGGGCTGCTCGCGCGTGGCAAGATCAAGCATTCCTACCCGCATAGCTGGCGGTCCAAGGCGCCGATCATCTATCGCAACACGCCGCAATGGTTCGCCAGCGTCGACCGGCCCGTGAATGACGGGCAGGATACCTATGGCAAGACCATCCGCGAACGCGCGCTCACCTCGATCGACCAGCTGGTGAAGTTCACGCCGCAAACCGGGCGCAACCGGCTCTATTCGATGATCGAGGCGCGGCCCGACTGGGTGCTGTCGCGCCAGCGCGCCTGGGGCGTGCCGCTCACGTGTTTCACCCGCAAGGGCGCGCTGCCGACCGATGCGGACTTCCTGCTGCGTGATCCGGCGGTCAACGCCCGCATCTTTGCCGCGTTCGAGGCCGAGGGCGCCGATTGCTGGTATGCCGAGGGCGCCAAGGAGCGTTTCTTGGGCAACGATTACAACGCCGACGAATGGGATCAGGTGTTCGACGTGCTCGACGTCTGGTTCGACTCTGGCTCGACCCATGCCTTTGTGTTGCGCGACCGCGCTGACGGCACCGAGGACGGCATCGCCGATGTCTATATGGAGGGCACCGACCAGCATCGCGGCTGGTTCCATTCCTCGCTGTTGCAAGCCTGCGGCACGCTGGGCCGCGCGCCTTACCGCAACGTGGTCACGCATGGCTTCACCCTCGACGAGAAGGGCATGAAAATGTCCAAGTCGCTGGGCAACACCATCGTGCCCGACGAGGTGGTCAAGCAATACGGCGCCGATATCCTGCGGCTCTGGGTGGCGCAGACCGATTATACCGCCGACCAGCGCATCGGGCCCGAGATCCTGAAAGGCGTGGCCGACAGCTATCGCCGTCTGCGCAATACCATGCGTTTCATGCTGGGCTCGCTCTCGGATTTCACCGAGGCCGACCGGGTCACGGATCCGGCCGAAATGCCGCCGCTGGAACGCTGGGTGCTGAGCCGCATGGCCGAACTCGACGAGCAGGTGCGCAAGGGCTATGCCGTTTTCGACTTCCAGGGCGTCTATAGCGCGGTGTTCAACTTCGCCACCGTGGACCTTTCGGCCTTCTACTTCGATATCCGCAAGGACGTGCTCTATTGCGACGGCGACACGACGCGCCGCCGGGCGGCGCGCACCGTGCTCGACCTGCTGTTCCACCGCCTGACCACCTGGCTGGCGCCGGTGCTGGTGTTCACCATGGAAGAGGTCTGGCTGGAGCGTTATCCGGGCGAGGACAGCTCGGTCCACCTGGTCGATTTCCCCGACACACCCGCCAACTGGCGCGACGCCGAGCTGGAGGCGCGCGTTGCCCGCATCCGCCGCGTGCGCCGGGTGGTGACCTCGGCGTTGGAAATCCAGCGCCGTGACAAGGTCATCGGCTCCAGCCTTGAGGCGGCCCCGGTGGTGCATGTCGAGGACGCGGGCCTGCGCGAGTTGCTCGCCGGTCTCGACATGGACGATCTCTGCATCACCTCGGGCCTGACGGTGACCGGTGATCCGGCGCCTGCCGAGGCCTTCCGCCTGCCCGAGGTCGAAGGCGTCGGCGTGGTGTTCGAAACCGCCGAGGGCGAGAAATGCCAGCGCTGCTGGAAGATCCTGCCCGATGTTGGCCGCCACACCCATGCGGGCGTCTGTGGCCGCTGCGACGCGGCGCTGGGCTGAGATGCCCCGCGCCCGTGATCTGGGCCTGTCGATCGGGCGGTTCCCGCCCGGTCCGCTAAACGCGATCACCGATGTGGGGCAGGTGGCCGTGGGCCACGTGACCCTGATCGAGGGCGACCGCACCCGCACCGGCGCCACCGCGATCCTGCCGCATCCGGGCAATGTCTTTGCCGACCGGCCTCGCGCGGGCCTGTCGGTGCTGAACGGGTTCGGCAAGTTCGCGGGCGCCACCCAGGTGCAGGAACTGGGCGAGATCGAAACGCCGATCCTGCTCACCAATACGCTGGCGGTTGGTCGCGGGGTCGAGGCGCTGGTGCGGCACACGCTGGCGCAGCCGGGCAACGCACATGTCACCTCGATCAACGCGGTGGTGGGCGAGACCAATGACGGGCGTCTCAATGACATCCGCGCGGCCCGGCCCACGGTGGAGGAGATGCGGGCGGCGCTTGCAAACGCCCGCCCCGGCCCGGTGACCGAGGGCGCGGTGGGGGCGGGCACCGGCACCATCTCCTTTGGCCTGAAAGGCGGGATCGGCACCGCCTCGCGGCGGGTCGGTGAACATATGCAGGGCGTGCTGGTGCAGGCCAATTTCGGCGGTACCCTGCGGGTGGACGGGCGGCCCGTCGCGGGTGTGCCCGAGGCGGATGCCGACGGCTCCATCGTGCTGGTGATCGCAACCGACGCGCCGCTCTCGTCCCGCAACCTGACCCGGCTTGCCAGCCGCAGCTTTGCCGGGCTGGCGCGCATCGGCTCGGCGCTGTCGAACGGATCGGGCGATTATGCGCTGGTCTTTTCGGTGGGGCCCGGCGCGCCGCTGGGAAATGACGCCTGCTCGCCCCTGTTCGAAGCGGTAATCGAGGCGGCGGAGGAAGCCATCCTGAACGCGCTGCTGATGGCGGGGGACATGGACGGATACGATGCGCGCCACGACCGGCCCAACCGGGTGGCGGGGCTGAAGCTTTGATCCCGGGTTTCGGCGCCGGGCGGCGGGGAGCCGCCCGGGGGCGCGGCC
>NZ_JAOVQN010000061.1:0-2464 GCF_025673445.1 Ruegeria marisflavi | reverse complement strand
GTGTTGATTGCCACTGAGATTTGACCCGGCAACCGCCAAAATTGTCACCGAGATCTGACCCACGCTGTTGTTATGTTCTGCGTGTCACGATGGCGTCAATGCTGGTGTTTCCTTCCTTTTCTTTTTCGCTGTTTCGGAGCTGGCCTTGAAGCGATAGCTGTCATTTCCGGTCTCCAGAATGTGGCATCGATGGGTGAGGCGATCGAGCAGGGCCGTGGTCATTTTCGCGTCACCGAACACGCTGGCCCATTCGCTAAAGCTCAGGTTGGTTGTGATGATGACGCTGGTGCGTTCATACAGTTTGCTCAGAAGATGGAAGAGCAAAGCCTCGCCGGAGGCGCTGAACGGCAAATATCCCAACTCATCCAGGATCACGAGATCGGTTTTCACTAGCGCTTCGGCGATCTTCCCGGCCTTTCCTTGGGCCTTTTCCTGCTCCAGCGCGTTGACCAGTTCGACTGTTGAGAAGAAACGCACGCGCTTTCGGTGATGTTCGATAGCTTGGATGCCGAGGGCTGTCGCGACATGCGATTTCCCTGTGCCTGGGCCCCCGATCAACACCACATTCTCGGCCGCATCCATGAACTCACATCGATGGAGCTGGCGGACCAAAGCTTCCCGCATTTCACTGACCGCGAAGTCGAAGGCGGACAAGTCCTTGTATGCCGGGAAGCGGGCAGCCTTCATATGATAGGCGATCGAGCGCACCTCACGCTCGGCCATTTCAGCCTTGAGCAGCTGCGACAGGATCGGCCTGGCAGCCTCGAATGCGGGAGAACCTTGCTCATGCAAGTTCTGCACAGCCTGCGCCATCCCCGGCATCTTCAGGCTGCGCAACATGATGATGAGGGCTGCACCCGCGGGGTCATGACGCATGGCGTGTTCCTCCCGGGGTGCGCAACCCATCGTAGCGCGCGACATTGGCCTCGGGCTCCTTGCTCAGCGTCAAGGCCGCTGGAGGGTTCACATCCGGCTGGTCGGTCGGTTTGCCATCCAGCAGCCTGCGGAGCAGGTTCAGCACATGGGTTTTGGTCGGCACACCAGCCTCCAGTGCCAATTCCACTGCGCACAGCACCGTCTGTTCATCATGGTGCAGCACCAAGGACAGGATATCGACCATTTCTCGGTCCCCGCCAGGCTGGCGCAGCATCTTTGTCTGCAGCACACGGAAGGGTTCGGGCATCTCCACGAAGGGGGCCCCATTGCGCAACGCTCCGGGTTTGCGCTGAACCACCGCCAGATAATGGCGCCAGTCATAGACCACGCGCCCTGGCTGGCGGTGCGACCGGTCGATGATGCGCTCATGTGTGCAAATCACGTGGCCCTCGGCCACAACCACCAGCCGCTCAGGGTAAATGCGCAGGCTGACGGGCCGGTTCGCAAAGCTGGCAGGCACAGAATAACGGGTGCGGTCAAAGTTGATCAGGCAGGTAGGCGAGCCCCGCTTTCTTTCCTCGACAAAGCCATCGAACATTGTGGGGAGCGGCATCAGCGCAGGCTTCTCGGCTTCCCACACATCGGCGATGCTTCCAGGCAACGTGCCATGCGCTGTCTCAGCCCAAAGTAGCTTGCAGCGCTCTTCAAGCCAGAAGTTCAGCGCATCCAGATCCGGAAAGGCCGGCATCAACTGCCACATACGATGGCGCGCATCGCGCACATTCTTCTCGACCTGCCCTTTCTCCCAGCCCGCAGCCGGATTGCAGAACTCGGGATCGAAGATGTAATGGCTGGTCATCGCCGTGAACCGCGCATTCACATCGCGCTTCTTGCCAAGTCCGACCTTGTCGACGGCGGTCTTCATATTGTCGTAGATGCCACGACCGGGCACACCTTCGAAGACGCGGAAGGCATGCCAATGAGCGTCGAACAGCATCTCATGCGTTTGCAGCAGATAGGCCCGAACCAGGAAGGCGCGGCTGTGCGACAGCTTGATATGCGCGACCTGAAGCTTGATACGCTCGCCACCGACATAGGCCCAATCTTCGCTCCAATCGAACTGAAACGCCTCGCCCGGCGCGAACACCAGCGGCACGAAAGTTCCCCGATCCGTCGTATGATGGTAGCCGTTCGCCTTTCCATTCCCGAACGAAGGCGGCAACGCGCTCGTAGGAACCGTCATATCCCAGCGTCACCAGATCGGCGTGCATCAGCTTCGCCGTGCGGCGCTCTTTGCGTGATTTGCGCTGATCCGACACAAGCCAGGCTGTCAGCTGCTTGGCATATGGATCGAGCTTGCTCGGGCGGTCCGGCGTCTGGAACGCAGGTTCAACAATCCCCTCCCGAAGATACTTCTTGATTGTGTTGCGCGAAATACCCGTACGCCGCGCGATCTCGCGAATTGGCATCTTGTCTCGCAGCGCCCATGTCCTGATAACCTTCAAAAGTCCCATGTCGATCACTCCATATGCTCCCAGCAGGTTCAAGCCGGGGAAAGGTTGCACATGGGTCAAATCTCAGTGGCAAT
>NZ_JAOVQN010000060.1:0-2822 GCF_025673445.1 Ruegeria marisflavi | reverse complement strand
AGACCTCAGCTTTACGGCAATCATCAATGCCTGCGCCGCTCTCCTGAACTCAAAGTGAATCTCAACAGACCCTAGTGAGCACGCGCTTTGCGTCGCTGTCTTGCACCTTCTTTCGGCAAGCGTTTCTGCAACAGAGCGCTACAGCGCTCGTCGCTCCAAACGCGAGTGCAAGACGAATTCGAAAGGCCAAAGCGATCCTTGCCTTCCGGGTGCTTCTTGCTCGGCTCAGCCAAAAGCAGAGAGTTCCATGAACCCAAAGCCCTAGACGTTTACGTGTGCTGCCAGCTCATGGTACGCCTTAGGAGTTTTGACAGGCGAGGTTTTTTCAAATGACGCTCGTTGCTTTACCTTCCATCGGAGAGTTTCAGGTAAACACCTGTTCTTTAGACAACCAAACGTCGCCTCTCGTTGCCGCATTGCGCGATGGGAGTTATGTCACGGCCTGGAACTCAAGAGGTCAGGACGGGGACGAATACGGCGCCTTCGCCAAAATCTATTCTAGTGACGGGTTGCCAATCGGTGATGAGTTTCAGGTCAATTCGCAGAGCGAAGGCCATCAGAACATTCGCGCCATCGCAAGTATGAGTGACGGCGGATTTTTGGCATTGTGGTCAAGCTTGGATACCATTGCCGGAAGCGCAACAAGATTTTTTTGGGCGTAGGTACGACGCAACTGGTAGCCCCGTTGGCGGTGAGTTTGAAATTAATCCAACAACAGAAGGTGCTGCATCCCTCGTAAGCCATTTTGCTGTAGCGGATCTAGTCGATGGCAGTTTCGTAGTAGCCAGAACCGAATATGACCCTATGGGCGATTGTTCTGGTGTCTTTGCACAAGTCTATGACGCGTTCAATAACCCAGTAGGCCCTGAAATACGGGTTGAGACAACCATCGTTCCAAGGAATCTGTCTACGTCTGTCGTTGGATTTGGGGATGGCGGTTTTACAGTTTTTTGGGAAAGTGATCCATCTACCGGTCTTAGCTCCTCAATCCTCGGTCAGCGCTTCCACTCTGATGGAAGTACAGTGAGGAACGAATTTTCAGTTCACATACATGAGGGCGGTGGTGGCTTGCCTTCGTTTGAAATTGCGGAGTTGAACAGCGGAGGCTTTGTCGCTGTTTGGATCGAGCCTCGCACCGATGTTTCAGGGCAGTATTACAGTGACGTAATCAGGCGCGTTTACAATGCTGACGGCAGCGCGGCAGGGGGGGGCCTTTCAGATAGTCCCTCCGACTGAAACAAGTAACCGATTTTTGTCGGTTACAGGGCTTTCAAATGGTGGTTGTCTGACGTCAGCACCTACCGGACAGATTTAAGGGTTTGAGCGACGGAGGATTTCTGGTTCATCGAAGCCATTATGGAGCGAAGATGGACAAGCGGTCCGGAGCAAAGAGTTGCACAGAACGCAGCCAATGGCGGTCTTGATGGCCTGTACAACGGGTTTGGCGAAACATCGGCCTATGTCCGCGATAACTTCGGCTATCTCGGCCAGAACTACGGCAACACCAACTATGCGTTCCGGGTTTCCGCTGTTCCGGTTCCTGCTGCTGGTTTGTTGCTGCTGTCCGGCTTCGGCGCATTGGGTGCCATCGCGCGCCGCAGAAAGAGCCGCGCCAAGGGCTGAGCCTTTTACTCAGCATTGAATTCAGGAAGCCCCCGAATTTCGGGGGCTTTTTCATTTTTCAGAATGAGTGATCACGGGGTTTACCCCGGCCAACGAATGTATTGGAAGCAGGCGCAACCCTGCGATTCCCAAGCCATTGGGGCAAATCAACAAAACGCGGCACCGCGTTGACCAAAGCTTAACTCGAATCCAAAACTGTTATCTTGAAATACAGTTATTAGTTCGATTTTCAGAACAATAGGGCATTTTCCTGTCCGAATTCTGACAAAATGGCAAAATTGTGTTTGCTTTGTGGCGCTGACTGTCTAGCATCATGCAGGCTGGATGGGCTTTTTTTGCTGATGCGTCATCTCATGCAAAACCAACACGTTTTGACATTCACATTTCTGGGGGAACTCACATGAAACTCGTTTTAGCCGTTGCTTTTTCGGTACTGGCCGGCGCTGCAAGCGCCACAACACAATACAGCGACAGGACAGCTTTCGAAGCGGCCACTGCTTCGCTGACCACTGAAACATTCAACGGCTTTACGTCCGATGTTTCCCTGGCGGCAACAACCTTTGATGTCGGTGACTTCTCGATCGCGACGACACTGAACAACAGTATTCTGAAAATCGACGCGGACGGTGCTGACAGCCATTCTGTCAACGGGTCTGCGTTTGTTCGCGGCGTCGGTCTCCCCGGTGACATGTTCACCTACATTTTTGACACGGCGATCACCGCCTTTGGTGTCGATCTTTTTGGGTTCAACGATTTTGAAGAGCGTACGCGCGTCGTTATCAATGGCAACACGTATACACTTCCCGTGGTTAACGGCGTCGTGAATTCGTTCTTTGGATTCACATCAGGCACGGCGTTTACGTCGGTATCCTTTAATGTGATTGCCGGAGGAGAAGATGGTGGCTTTGACAACATTTCCTACGGTGCCGTCGCCCCTGTGCCGGTTCCTGCGGCTGGCTTGTTGCTGCTGTCCGGCTTCGGCGCATTGGGTGCCATCGCGCGCCGCAGAAAGAGCCGCGCCAAGGGCTGAGCCTTTTACTCAGCATTGAATTCAGGAGGCCCCCGATTTTCGGTAACCGTCCGGTGAAGGCGCTCTGGCGGCGTGGTGGCTATGCCGGTTACAACCGGCTCTGTTGCACAAATCCTGAGAGGGATTCATCTTGTGAATCCAGCGTGGTAGCTGTGCTGCATGAGCAGAC
>NZ_JAOVQN010000059.1:0-2964 GCF_025673445.1 Ruegeria marisflavi | reverse complement strand
ATCACGAAACCCGTGGGATGACTCTGTCCGGGGAAAGCGGAGCCTCGACTATCAGCCGATTTGTGCAACAGAGCCAGCTCAACGAGGAAATCGCACGCATCGTCAGAAATCTGGAGGTATCCAGATGAGCCGCAAGACGCCTACGAAACCGCGTATCGCACGGTTCCCCGAGAAGAATTTGGGCCAGCCCTCACCGCAAGAAGGTCTGTCGACCTTTCCCGCGAATGAACTGCAAGCAACAGATTTTCCTCCCCTCAAGTTTTTGGTCGAAGGACTGATTACCGAAGGTCTGACCCTGCTGGCGGGCAAACCCAAAATGGGAAAGTCATGGATGGCGTTGGACATCGCAATGTTGGTGGCCATCGGCTGCGAAGTGCTTGGCAACAGACCCTGCGAAAAGGGAGTCGCACTCTATTGTGCGCTTGAGGACAATCCGAGGCGCTTGAGACGGCGTATGCTTCACAACTACGGTGATCAAATCAACTGGCCGCTGGATTTTCACTTTGCGACCCAGATGAACAAGCTGGACGAAGGTGGTCTCGATGACCTTGAGGACTGGATTACCGAACATCGGCCTTGCCTAATCATCCTCGACACTCTGGCGCGCATCAAGCCTGCATCGAAGGGCAAGAACGAATACGAAGCCGACGACGCCGCTTTGCTGCCTCTGCAGGAACTCGCAGGCAAGCACGGCATATCGATCATCGTTATCCACCATCTTCGCAAGATGACTGGCGACGACCCCTTGGACATGGTGTCAGGAACCACAGGGCTAACGGGGGCTGTCGATAACGTTCTCGTCCTTGATCGTAAGAGCGATGGCGTCACCCTGTACGGGCGAGGTCGAGAGATGGAGAACATCGATCTGGCGCTCGAACTCGATGACGGGCTTTGGCGAATTCTCGGTGACACTGACACCGTTAGGATCTCGGACGAGCGCAGGGCAGTCCTAGAAGTCTTGCGAAACGCTGAGGGGGCTTTGGGGCCTAAAGACATGGCCGAGGCGCTGGACTGGCCTCAAGAGAACGTGCGTCAACTGCTCAAGAGCATGGCCACGGACGGCGAGGTCAAGAAACTAAGGCGCGGCAAGTACGCGTTGCCGTGAACTGCGCAAGTGCGATCACTTTGATCACGAAATCACTTTGGCGTCTCGAATGTGATGATGTGATCGAAGTGATCAACCTTCAGCAAAAGCGTTAATCGGCTAGGGGCCGGAAACCTTTGAAGTATGCATGACCCCTTATCTGCCCAAAGGGAGGACGCCGATAAAAAAACGCCTCCCCCCCGCCCACCTGTGGTCATCTGTTGTCTTCTCCTTGGTCGGTGTGGCCAGATGCAGCCGAGACTGACACGCGGACTATTGATCAGGCTGTTGGATGGGAGACGGACCCGAATTGCTGAGTCTTTTCAATCGGTCTTCATTCGGGTGCATCTGAGTGGGGGTATTCGGGTGCCGCATGGGTGGGTTTACTCATTGGCTAGACTGTCCGGCGCATCAATTTTGAAGCCAACCCTTGCGATAGAAATGGCGCAGCACAATGCTGCGATTGAACAACGGGAAGCCGATCCACAGACCGTTCAAGATGAAGAAGGATAAGATTGCCCACCACCACATGCCTTTGAAGGCATAGTAGAATGGGCCGAACAGCAGACACCACAGCCGGTGCCAATTGCCGAGGACGACTTTCTCCTGCCCGTTGAAGCTCCAAGTTGCACGAATGACCATTGCGGTCTCCTTTCACTTATTGCCGTCGCAACAGCGCAATAAGATCGGGCACCATCCGTCGTCAGGGTATTTCCCGGTGAAGAACCCGTCTGCGCGGCGTGCAGGGGCCAGCGTCAGGCTCGGTGTGGCGTTGGGCTGGATATGTCGCGAATGCCGGTCATACGTCCTGCTGGCTCAATACAACGCGGCCACGCGCGCCTATCGCTGAATATGCCGGGGCTTGGCTAGGGTTGTCCCTGACATACCTGCTTCCCTCGTCTTATCGATCTGCATCAGAAACTCAGGAGATCGACATGTCCGACATCATCACGCTGAAAACCCTAAGCGAAGAACTCAAGATCGACCCGCGCGAGGCCCGCGAACGCCTGCGCGCTGCTGTCAGCGACGCCAAGGCGAACCCTGAATTGGCAAAGGCACGCAAGCCGCGCACGCCGTGGCAATGGGTAAAAGGTTCCAAGAGCTATAGCGAAGCAAGAAGTGTTTTGGCGCCCGACAAGCCTTGACACCAAATTCTCGTGCAAGCTGTCAAGCAAGACCGCTAAAGTCATCTTGTGATTTGGAAATCTGTAGCACGGCGGTGTTTTTTCGTTGCGAGGATGTGGCTGACATCGCCAACCACTCTATGAATAATCTATCCCCTTAACCCCGATATAAAGTTCTGGACGTTCAGCCATGATCTCCTTGGCAATCGAATTCAAGTGGCTGACCACTTCTTGGAGAGACATCCACGCGTTTGTATCAGAGTGCCGCCATCGCTTTGCCTGAGCTTGGCAAATGAGAAGGCATCCGGCACGGCAATTGTCGTGCTGTAGGTACTGGCCGACCAACTGGACGCTTAGAGCATGCTCTAGCTCGCGAACACTCCAAGTCTCTCTCTTCAATTCGACCGTTGCATACCCTGGCATGGTCCGTGGGTGAAACCGGATATCTGTACGGTTCTCATCGACCACAACAGCCTCTTGTGTGAAATCAAAAACGCCGTGATCTGCGTTTCGAAGCCAGAAAGCTATCGAGCGACGCAGCTCCGTTTCCTGATCTAGCAGTCGAAGCGCATCGACTGGAGAATCTTCGGCGTGCAAAACGTCGTGCTCGAACGTGTCGAGTTTTGTCATCATAGCCGTGAAAAGCGATTTGTGGTCGAACGGAACGAATGCACCGTCTCGTTCTAGGGTCTGTTGAGATTCAGGATTCCCATCTGGTCTAGGTTCTGATTCAAACTCCCAAAAGGGAGGTCTGAA
>NZ_JAOVQN010000058.1:0-3295 GCF_025673445.1 Ruegeria marisflavi | reverse complement strand
TTCTGAACGCCATGACCCGCCCGGATCGACCACGTCAGGCGCTTACAGCCGCCTGAAAGCGTTGTTCAGGACGAACTTAGTACTCGGTACTGCGGGTCGACACACACGGGCTACCACGGCCGCTGTGATGGATGAGATCCCCAGCCAGTCGCCGCTCATAGAGTGCCTGTTCCAGCGCATCCAGAACGAACTGGGACTGCGGAGAACGTGACGATCGCCAGCCGACAAAACGGTTGGCGAAGGTGTCACTCACGAAAGCGACGTGGACATATCCCTGCCAGGTCGGGGCGTGGGTAAAGTCACTTAACCAGAGCGTATTCGGGGCCGGCGCCTGGAACTGCCGGTTCACCTTTTCGCGCGGGCATGGCAGGGCCTGGTCTGGTCACACGGTCTTTTAAGCCTTGCCGCGAACAACACCCTATATTCCCAGCTGCCGCATCAGCCGTTCCACCTTGCATCGGGCCACTTCAAAGCCTTCCCAGCGCATCTGATGCCAGACCTTGCGTACCCCGTAGATGTTGAAGTTCTGATCCGGATGCGTTGCACTTCGCGCCGCAAAACGGCACCCCCTTTAGCGCGAACAGATGCACAATCCAGGTCGCGGGCCGCGGCCAGATGTACATGGAATGTCCCTTCTCGGAAGAGGGCCTTGCAATCGCCTGCCGGGCAATGGAAGGGCGACCGGGAAAACATGGCAGATCGACTCGACCCCATACGCGGCCTTGTGATCGTCCCTCTCGTGACATTACCTGCCGCAATGCCTTGCTAGGCAGTGAATGCACCCGATCATCGTTTCAGTTGGCGGTCGAGCCCGCCTGAGCAAAATACGCAGATGCTTTCTTCACAACCTGGTTGACCTGCCGAAGCTCCCGCACCTCGCGTTCCAGTTCCTTGAACTGGGAACGTTCTTCCGACGTCCCACCATCCCAGCGACCAGCGTCAGCTTCTTCCCGCTGGACCCAACATCGCAACTTATCGCGGCCACAGCCGATCATCGGCGGCGCCACCGAGGACGATGTGCGCGATGTGATTTATGCCGGCGAGGGCGCCGACAGCGTCGATGCCGGATATGGCAACGATCTGGTCTATGGCCAGGGCGGCAACGACACCATTGCAGGCGGCTTCGGCGTGGACGAGATCCAGGGTCAGGACGGCGACGACGTGATCACCGGCTCCTCCTTCTCCGACCTTGTCTATGGCGGCGCCGGGAACGACTTTGTCAACGGCGGGTTTGGGCATGACCGCATCAACGGTGGCAGCGGCGCCGATAAGTTCTTCCACGTAGGGGGACTCGGCCATGGCTCGGACTGGGTGCAGGACTATAGTGCCGCCGAGGGTGACGTTCTGCTCTTTGGCAACACCTCCGCCACCCGCGCCGATTTCCAGGTGAACTTCAACCATACCGAAAGTGCCGCGGGCGAGCGTGCCGGCGACGATGCCGTCCGAGAGGCTTTCGTGATCTACAAACCCACTGGCCAGATCATGTGGGCGCTGGTCGATGGCGAAGGGCAGAGCGCGATCAACCTCCAGATCGGAGCAGATGTGTTCGATCTTTTGGCTTGAACCTTTTCAAGAGCCGGAAGCCCCGGCCCACCCACGGTACCGGGTCTCTGCCATAGCCGAGGACTCGCGAAAGATGCCTTGCCGACCGCCCGAGACACCCAAAACGGGTGGCCCGGGAAAATGTCCTGATCTCATGCCAGCAGGTCGATTGTAGCGCCGGTCAGCGCCAGCCTGAGGTTGAGTTCCGAGAGATCTGCGCCGTCGACCAAGGCCCAGACCGTCATGCCTGTGGGCTGATGGATCACGAACAGCTCATCCACGGCATCGTCGCCCGCCAGTTCACCACCAGGTGAAACCCCTTGGCCCGTGACGACCGTGAAGTCCTCGACACCGGATCCGTCACTGTTCCAGAACAGCAGGACATCGCTTTCCTCTGACGAGAAGTCCGCGATCCAGTCGGTGCCGTGACTGGGATGGCCGAAATGGAAGAAGCGATCCGCCCCGCTGCCGCCATGCAACAGGTCGTTATCCGTGCCGCCGTTCAGGAAATCGTCCCCCGCTCCGCCGAACAACAGATCAGTACCCGCGCCACCGGTCAGCACATCGTTGCCGTCCTGCCCTGCCAGCACATCATTGCCCTCGCCGCCGACGATCACGTCGTCGCCCCCCATGCCGAACACGGTATCATCGCCGTTCCCGCCAAAGACGGTATCCGCCCCGTCGCCTCCAACAATCAAGTCGTCGCCGTCTTCGCCCGACAAGAGGTCGTCGCCCGCCCCGCCGCTCACGGTATCAGCGCCGTCGCCACCATCCAGGGTGTCGTTGCCATCTTCGCCCCGCAACCGGTCATTGCCGCCGCCACCCAGGATGGAATCGTTGCCCGCCCCTCCGGACAGAATATCGTCCTGGTCCTGGCCGGTCACTGTGTCGTCGCCCGCCCCGCCAGTCAGGTGGTTCTCGCCACTGCCACCCACAAGGTTCTGATCCGTCGGCAGAACAGGTCCTGCCTCGACACTCGTGGAGGTTTCAGAGTTCCCGGTTCCATCCAGATACGCGACCCGTACCGAAAGTGTGGTACCGACATCGCCCGTGATCGTCGTATATGTCGCCCCCACGGCCCCCGAGATCTCGGCGCCATCCCGGAACCACTGGAACGTCGCACTGGCCGCCTGGATGCCCTCTGGATCGGACAGGCCGGACAGATCCGCGACCAGGGTCGCAAACTCCGACAGGCTGCCAAGAATGGCAATCCGACCCGACGGCGCCTCGTTCACATCCGTGACCGACAGGCTCACCGCCGCACTGTCATCCGGCGTCGACCCGACCGTCGTGTCATCCACCGTCACCGAAACGTCGAACAACGTCTGGGTTTCAAAGTCGAGGCCCGTCCCGGCCCGCAAGTACAGTTCCGTACCGTCGATCTCGAACAGCCCCGCATCCCCCCCGCTCAGCGCGAGAGTCTCACTGCCAAGCTCGTCGTCGCTCACCACGATATCCGCGATCTTGATCCGAGACGTGGTGTCCGTGTCCTCCGCCAGCGCGGCTACAACCTGTGTCACGGACACCTCCGGTGCGTCGTTCACGGCCGTGACCGTCACTGTCACCGTCGCAGTGCTGCCGCCTGGCGTCAGGCTGTAGGTAAAGGTGTCGATCCCGAAGAAATTGGGATCGGGCTGGTAGGTGAGACCCGTGCCGCCGCCGGTAAAGACCACTGAGCCGTTGCCGGGCTGGGTGACGCTTGCAATCGATTGTGGCCCACCATCGACATCCGTGTCGTTGGCCAGAACATCGA
>NZ_JAOVQN010000057.1:0-3777 GCF_025673445.1 Ruegeria marisflavi | reverse complement strand
GCGCTTTACGCCGCCGCTATTACGGCGCGTTTTGTCATGACGTTGACGAGGTGTGCGCGGTATGGTTTTGAGCCGTGCAGGTCTGCGATCATGCCGTCGGGGTCGATGCTGAGGTCCATCAGCGCCTCGGGCTTGAAGCTGTGGTTCAGCGCCGCCTCGGCCTCGGACCAGCGGAACACCCCGTCCTCGGAGGCGCCGGTGACAGCCACGCGCACGCCGCTTGCGTATTTCGCCACAAACACGCCCACCAGTGCAAAGCGCGAGGCGGGTTGCACGAACTTCTGGTAATTCGCCGCCTCGGGTACCGGGAAACGCACGCCGGTGATGATCTCGCCCTCCTCCAGCGCGGTGGTGAACAGGCCCTGGAAATAGTCATCCGCCGCGATCTCGCGCCGGTCGGTCACGATCACCGCCCCCGACCCCAGCGCCGCCGCCGGGTAACAGGCCGAGGGGTCGTTATTGGCCAGGCTGCCGCCGATGGTGCCGCGGTTGCGCACCGCCGGATCGCCGATGCCCCCCGCCAGCGCCGCCAGCGCCGGATAGGACGCCGCCGCCCGTGCCACCTCGGCATGGGTGGTACCGCCGCCCACCGAGACCGAACCGTCGTCATTGACGCAGACGCCCTTCATCTCCGCGATGCCGCCCAGCGACACCAGCTTTTCCGGTGCCGCCAGCCGCTGCTTCAGCGTCGGGATCAGGGTCTGCCCGCCTCCCAGCGCCTGCGCCCCTTCCGATGCCAGCGCCGCAACCGCCTCGGCCACGCTGCCGGGCCGCTCAAACTCGAAATTATACATCTCGCTCCTCCTCCAAGAGGCTCCGGGTCCCTGCCCTTTCCTCTTGCTGAAAATATCCCGGGGGTCCGGGGGGCAGCGCCCCCCGGCCGTCTCAGCCGTTCATCGCCGCCCAGACCCGCGACGGACTCATCGGCATGTCGATATGCGCGACATCCTTGCCACCCGACCGCAGCGCGTCGATCACCGCGTTCACCACCGAAGGCGGGCTGCCGATGGCCCCGGCCTCGCCGCAGCCCTTCACCCCCAGCGGGTTGTGGGTGCAGGGCGTGGCGCAGGAATGATCCACCGCATAGAACGGCACGTCATCGGCGCGCGGCATCGCGTAATCCATGTAGGATGCGCTCAAGAGCTGCCCGGTCTCCGGATCATAGGCGCAGTTCTCCAAGAGCGCCTGGCCGATCCCCTGGCCCAGCCCCCCATGCACCTGCCCCGACACGATCATCGGGTTGACGATATTGCCGAAATCGTCCGCCGCGCTGAACCGCTCCACCGTCACCTTGCCGGTCTCGGGGTCCACCTCCACCTCGCAGGCATAGGCGCCGGCCGGATAGGTGAAGTTCGACGGGTCGTAGAACGCCGTCTCCTCCAGCCCCGGCTCGATATCCTCCAGCGGGTAGTTGTGCGGCACATAAGCCGCCAGCGTCACGTCGCCCCAGGCCACGGATTTGTCCGTGCCCGCAACCGTGAACTGGCCGCCCTTCAGCTCGATATCGGCCTCGCTGGCCTCCATCAGATGCGCCGCGATCTTTTTGGCCTTGTTGATGATCTTCTCGGTCGCCCGCACCATGGCCGAGCCGCAGACCGCAAGGCTGCGCGAACCATAGGTGCCCATGCCGAACGGGATCTTGCTGGAATCGCCATGCACGATCTCGATCATGCTCTCGTCGATCCCCAGCATCTCGGCCACCACCTGCGGAAACGCCGTCTCGTGGCCCTGGCCGTGGCTATGCGCCCCCACCATCACCGAGATCGAGCCGGTCGCGTTCACCCGCACCGTCGCCGCGTCGTAAAGACCCGCCCGCGCGCCCAGCTGGCCCACCAGGTTCGAAGGCGCGATGCCGCAGGCCTCGATATAGCAGTTCACGCCCAGACCGCGCAGCTTGCCCTTGGCCTCGGACGCCGCCCGCCGCGCGGCAAAGCCCGCGATGTCGGCGATCTCTTCCAGCTTGTCCATCGTGGCGTTGTAATCGCCGGTGTCATAGACCACCGCAACCGGCGTCTGATAGGGGAACTCGGTCACGAAGTTCTGCCGCCTCAGCGCGATCGGGTCGACCCCCAGTTCGCGCGCCGCCTTGTCGATGACGCGCTCCAGCTGATAGGTCGCCTCGGGCCGCCCGGCGCCGCGATAGGCATCGACCGGCACCGTGTTGGTGAACACTGCCTTGACGTTCACATAGATCAGCGGCGTCTTGTAGTTCCCCGCCATCAGCGTGCCATGCAGCCAGGTCGGCACGCTTGGCGCGAAGGTTGACAGGTACGCCCCCATATTGGCCAGCGTCTCGGTCCGGATCGCGGTGAAGTTGTTGTTCTCGTCCAGCGCCAGCTCGATCTTCGTCACATGGTCGCGCCCATGCGCGTCCGACATGAAGGCCTCGGACCGCGACGAGGTCCATTTGACCGGCCGGTTGATCGCCTTGGCCGCAAAGGTGCAGAACGCCTCCTCGGCATAGTGGAAGATCTTCGAGCCGAAGCCGCCCCCCACATCGGGCGCCACCACCCTGAGCTTGTGCTCGGGGATGCCCAGCACGAAGGCCCCCATCAGAAGGCGGATCACATGCGGGTTCTGGCTGGTGGTGTAAAGCGTCGATTCCCCCGTCGCCCGGGCATAATCGCCGATCGCCACCCGCGGCTCCATCGGGTTGGCCACCAGCCGGTTGTTCACCAGCTCCAGCGTCGTCACATGCGCCGCCTTGTCAAAGGCCGCGTCCACCGCGCCCTTGTTCTCCTCGACAAACCCCCAGTCGTAGCAGAGGTTCGACGGCAGATCGTCATGCACCTTCGCCGCGCCCTCGGCCAGCGCCGCCTTCATGTCGACCACCGCCGGCAGTTCCTCGATCTCGACCCCGATCGCCTCGGCCGCGTCGCGCGCCTGGGCCGCCGTCTCGGCCACAACCGCCGCGATCGGATCGCCCACATGGCGCACCTTGCCCTGGGCCAGCACCGGATGCCCCGGCTCGGCCATGGGTTGGCCATGCCTGTCGGTCACCTGCCAGCCGCAGGGCAGACCGCCCACGCCCTCGAAATCGGCGCCGGTAAAGATGCGCACAACGCCGGGCATCGCTGCCGCAGCAGATGTGTCCAGCGACACGATCCGCCCATGCGCCATGTCCGAACGCAGGAAATGCACGTAAGCCTGGCCGTGAATGTTGATGTCGTCGGTGTAATTGCCGGCGCCGGTCAGAAAGCGCACGTCCTCGCGCCGCTTGCTGCTGGCTCCAATGCCACTGTCTTTGGGCATGTCTCGTCTCCTCCAGATATCAGAATGGTCCGCGGAAATCCCCGCGCCGCCTCATTCAGCCGCGATCCCGCTCACGTCCTGCCCGGACGCCGCCATGATCGCCTTGACGATGTTGTGGTAACCGGTGCAGCGGCACAGGTTCCCCTCCAGATGCGCCCGCACCTCGGCCTCGCTGGGCCGGGGGTTATCCTGCAACAGCGCCGCCGCCGACATCACCATCCCCGGCGTGCAGAACCCGCACTGAAGCCCGTGATGATCCTGGAACGCCTGCTGCAACGCGTTCAGCGTCCCGTCCGCCGCCGCCTGCCCCTCGATCGTCGCGACCGAACAGCCATCCGCCTCCGCCGCCAGCATGTTGCACGACTTCACCGCAACACCGTCAACATGCACGACACAGGCCCCGCACTGACCCGTGTCACACCCAACATGCGTCCCCGTCAACGACAGATGATCCCGCAAAAATCCACTCAACAACTCACGACCCTCAACCGTACCTACAACAGCACGACCGTTCACAGTCATCGA
>NZ_JAOVQN010000056.1:0-4148 GCF_025673445.1 Ruegeria marisflavi | reverse complement strand
AACAGACCTCAGCTTTACGGCAATCATCAATGCCTGCGCCGCTCTCCTGAACTCAAAGTGAATCTCAACAGACCCTAAATCGATAAGGAGGCATCATTTATTCTGGCAGCATGGTATGCGATCACAGGAATGGGTCGAAGCCAGGGCGGAGATCAACGAATTGGCGCGGGAGACTCGGGAAATTGAGCGCCTGCTCAAGCTGGATTGATAAAGCCCGGTTGGTTCAAGCCAGCAGATCGAACACGTCGCTACCGATCTGCAGATTGATGCTGCTTTGCCCCTCACCATCGACCAAAGCCCACATGATCTGGCCTGTCGGGCGGTAGATCACAAAGGCCTCCTGCACCGCGTCGTCGCCCGCACGTTCGCCCTCGGCATTCTGGGTGTGCGCGAAATTCACCTGGAAGTCGGCACGGGTGGCAGAGGCAATGCCGAAGAGCAGCACGTCACCCTCAGCGGCACTGTAATCCTGCACCCAGTCCGAGCCGTGACCGCTGGCACCCACGTGGAAGAACTTGTCCGCGCCTGTGCCGCCGTTGATCCGGTCGTGCCCGAAGCCGCCGTTGACGAAGTCGTCGCCCGCGCCGCCAAACACCAGATCGGAAAACGCCGAGCCGGTGATCACGTCATCGCCGTCCTGGCCTTGCAAATCGTCGACGCCAAAGCCGCCCGCGATCGTGTCATTGCCGCCCTGGCCAAAGACCTGGTCGTTTCCGGCACCGGCATCGACGCTGTCGTTGCCCTCGCCCGCAAAGATCACGTCGCGCAGGTCGTCCGAACCCGGGCCGCCGATGATGATGTCATCCCCGTCGCCGCCGTTGAGCGTATCCGCGCCAAGACCGCCGTCGATACGGTCGTTGCCCGCCTCGCCCAGCAGACGGTCATTGCCAGCGAGACCCAGGATGGTGTCATCGCCCAGCCCGCCGCCCAGAACGTCGGCATCTGGCGTGCCGGTCAGGGACAGGTGATCGGGTGCAATCGGGCTGTCTGCCGTGGCGGTGACGCTTTCCGCTGTTCCGTATCTGTCCTCGTAGGAGAAGCGCACTGAGACGGTGGTGCCCACATCCGCAGCCGTCAGCAGATAGCTGGCGGCGGTCGCACCAGAGATGGCGGTACCGTCGCGCAGCCACTGGTAGCCCTGCGACCCATCGGTGATCCCGTCGGCATCGGCCACACCCGAGGCGTCGGCGGTCAGGGTTTCGCCCTGTTTGGCCGTGCCGGTCACCACCACTGACCCCGTGGGGGGATCATTGACGTTTTCGACCACGCCGGTGGCGGCGCTGGTCACGGTCTCGCCAGTGCCGAAGGTGTCGGTGTAGCGAAAGCGGTACGACATCCGTGCCCCGATATCATCGGCGGTCAGAACTCGGCTCTCACCAGTGGCGCCTGCAATAGGGGTGCCGTTTCGCAGCCATTGACCGGCCCGGGTCGCCGGGTCGATCCCATCGGCATCGGTTACTCCCGAGGTGTCGGCGGTGAGCGTCTCGCCCTCGCGCGGTGTTCCCGAGATCGTCACAGTCCCTGTGGGCGCGGCATTGCGTGGCACCCCGGTCAGCGTCAGCGTGGAGCCATCCGCCAACGTGATCACCCGGTCGCCACCGGCGTCGCTCGAGATTGTCATTGTGTCGCGCTCGGCCGGGGAGAGGCGGGACAGGTCGAGGCGGTCCTCGCCCAGGGTGAAGTCATCGGCCACGTCCTGGCCCATGCCGGTCTCGACGATGAAATGGTCGGCGCCGCTGCCGCCGACAAGCGTGTCGTTGCCTGCGCCGCCATCGAGCGTGTCGGCCCCGGCGCCACCGTCGAGGCTGTCGTTACCTGCGTCGCCCTCCAGCCGGTCGTCACCGCCAAGACCCTGGAGGGTGTCGTCACCTTCACCGCCGCTCAGCGTTTCCGCCGCGTCGGTGCCCGCTTCGGTGCGCCCGGCGGGCGAAGGAAGTGTGAAGATTTCCGGATCGCTGCCGCCATTGCCGGGGTTGAAGGCCACGGCCAGTCGTGTTCCCTCCTGCGTACCGTCGGTGACCCAGAGTTCATCGCCCTCGTCGTTCGAACGAGCGGTGAAAAAGACCAAACCGTTGGACTCGAAAAATCCGTACCCGCCTTCGTTCGCGTCGGCCGATCCGCCAGAGGCGCTGATATTGGCCAGTTGATAAGTGCCTGCGGCAGTGCCGTCGGTGACCCAGGGTTCGCGGAAATCATCGGTATTTGCCGAGAAATACAGCCTGTCACCAATTGCGGTCAGATTGCGGATGCTGCCGCCACCCGATCCCGGCTCGGTGTCCGCGAAGAGTTCAACCGACCCGTCAGACAGGGCGGTGCGGTAGAGTTCGAACCCGTAGTCACCTTCGCCATCGGCATTCCGGGCGCGGAAATAGAGGTGATCGCCGAACCGCGTCAGATGAGCCGGGCGGCCGGCGCCCACGGCCAGTTCGGTAAAGATCCGGGTGCCGCTGGGGGTTCCATCGGTGCGCCAGATTTCGGACCGGGAGTTGCCGTCGCTGTCGTTGGTGACAAAGAAGATCTCGCCGTCGACCTCGATCAGGTTGCTGGGAATCTCGACATCGTCGTCGCCGCCGAAATCGGTGAGCAGCGATACCTCGGTCCCGTCGGTGATCCAGAGCGCGTTCGGCTGGTCGCCGCTGGCCGCGCCAAAGATGACCTGGTCATTCAGGGCGATTGTCGCGTCCATGTTGTTGTCGACATCCAGTCCGAGGTAGCGCCGGACGGAATCGCTGGCGGTCAGCCAGTCCGGCGTGCTGCCCTTGAGCAGGAACGTGCCCTCGGTCGTGCCGTCGGTGCGCCAGAGCGCGGCGCCGGCCGAGACGTCTTCGAGCCAGAAATATTGCAGGCCGGCGGTTTCCGCGGACCAAGCGACGCCTGGGATGCTGATAAAACGGTAATTTTCGCGGACGCCGCTGCCGCTGCCCTCGGTGATGTCGGCCAGCATGCGTGTGCCCGCGATGGTGCCGTCGGTGATCCACAATTCGCGCCCGAACTCTTCGGTGTAGCCGCTGAACAATACGCTGTCGCCGAAGGATTCAAAGTTGCGCGGGTCGGAGAGGCCCGGTGAATCCGGGGTCAGCGCGGTCAGATACCGGGTGCCGTCGACGGTGCCGTCCGAGACGTAGAGCTCGTAGCGTTCGAAGTCGGTAGCGGCGGCGGCGAAGACGAAAAGGTCACCGGCATAGGCGCCGTTTCCGGGATCTTCGACACCGTCCTTGGGCACTTCGTAGGGCGTCCCTTCGTTAAAGACGCCGGTATGAGTTTCCAGCAGGCGGACCGTATCGGTAGCCGCGTCATAGTAAAAGAGTTCGCGCCCTGCCGGGCTGTCGGCCATCACAAAGAACGTCATGTCGCCCCCCTACGAAAATTGCTTTTGAAAGGCCACAAGACTAGCAGGGTTTGCGCTTTTCTCCAGAATTAAAGCGACTTTTGGAGATTTTGCCGACACTAGAGCGTGTCGCGTTTAATCGGTTCTGTACCCTGTGGCCTGGAAGAAGTTGTAGCATTCCTCATCGGTGAACAGGTCGCACACATGACCGACTACCTGCCAAAGTTCATGGTAGGTTCGGGCGGCAGCCTTTCGGATCAGCGCCTTAAGCTTGGAGAAGGCCATTTCGATTGGGTTGAGGTCGGGGCTGTAGGGCGGCAGGAACAGGAACCATGCTCCGATGCCACGCATGGTCTTTGCAGCACCTGGGCTTTTGTGGCTTGACAAGTTGTCGAGGATAACCACGTCGCCGGGGCGCAGGGTCGGCACTGATGCCTCCGACGTCCCAGATGCGGACAAAGCGGACAAAGTTAGGAGTTATTGTGGCGCTGTGCTACTAGTTGAGTGGGTGCACTTGGATGCCCGCAGCTGGGCAGGTTTTCATGATTGAAAAGACATCCGATTTCGCGGCGTCAACTGGTGCAGGCTACGAGTTGCAGATGGGTCGCTTTAGCAGGCTTCTAGCTCCTGGTTTTCTGGATTTTTCAGAAATTTCCGACAGCGGCCCGATACTCGATGCAGGTTGCGGCACCGGATCATTGACCGCGGAGATGCAGCGCAGAACCTCACGGGAACAAATCGTAGGGGTCGATATTTCCCCAGCCTACATCGCGCACGCCCAAAAAAGCATCTCGGACAGTCGCACGACATTCGGTGTCGC
>NZ_JAOVQN010000005.1:0-214472 GCF_025673445.1 Ruegeria marisflavi | reverse complement strand
GGTTGTAGCTCAGTCGGTTAGAGTACCGGCCTGTCACGCCGGGGGTCGCGGGTTCGAGCCCCGTCAACCGCGCCACTGCCTGACCTTTCCAGGGGAACTGGACCGGCCCGGAGGGCGACATAGATGCGCGGTTGTAGCTCAGTCGGTTAGAGTACCGGCCTGTCACGCCGGGGGTCGCGGGTTCGAGCCCCGTCAACCGCGCCACTTCTCCCAAAGTTCGATGTAATTTCCGGGTGATACCCGCTCTGCGCCCAGCCGCCTCTTGCCGGTGCGGCGCGCTTTCCTGTATTCGCATGGAAAACGGGCAGGGGTATTTCAGGTGAAGGTGGATGCGAATACGGCGGTTTTGACGATCTGTCGGGACGATGCCTATTTCCTAACGCGGTTCGTGCAGTATTACGGCGGGCTTTTCGGCCGCAACAACCTGTATATCATCAGTCACGGGGACGAGCCGCTGGTGCGCGAACTGGCGCAGGGCTGCAATATCTTTCCGGTGCCCGCGATCGAGACCAGCCAGTTCACCATGCTGCACTGGCGCACCAAGAATTACCTGAAGAACGCGCTGCGCCAGTGGTACAAGCATGTGCTGATCTGCGATGTGGACGAATTTGTCGTGGTCGATCCCGCCACCGGCATGAACCTGCGCACCTGGCTGGACAAGGCGCCGGGGCGGACGGTCTATACCGCGATGGGGCTGGAGATCGTTCATCTGCGCGACCGGGAAAAGGAGGATATCGGCGGCGGTATCCTGGGGCCGCGCCTGCATGCGCAGGTGGCGCTCCATTATGCCAAGCCTTGTATCGTCTCGCGCCCCGGCAAGATCGGGCGTGGCGGGCATTATGCCGAATATGAAAAGCTGAACATGCCCGAGTTCCTGTACATGTTCCACATGAAGTATTGCGACTATGGGCTTTATGTAGAAACACTAAATCGCCGGAACGCCTTTATCGAGAAGCAGAAGGAGGTGGCCGCCGGAGGCGCCGTGCGCACCAACCCGAAATGGTTCGCCGAGGGGCGCAACGATGACGAAGTGTTTTCGGCCTTCGAGGCGCGACCGGTGGATGAGAGTTTCGATCTGGAGCATGTGCGCCAGGTGATGCACGCCACCTGGGAACAGCGCGGCGATGGCTTATGGCATTTCCATCGCCCGGAATACGAGGAGCTCTACAAGCTGCCCGACCGGTTTGACGGGGCCGACCGGGCCTGAGGCCCGGCCGGCGGTCGGTTACTTCGCCGTCAGCGCATCGAGGATGCGTGCCCAGGAGCGGATGCCCTTGTGGAAGCTCTGGACGTCGTATTTCTCGTTCGGGGAGTGGATTGCGTCGTCTTCGTTGGCGTAGCCCACCAGCATCGAATCGAGGCCCAGGATCGACTTGAAGAAGCCGACCACCGGGATCGAGCCGCCCATGCCGGTGAACACCGCCTCGCGGCCCCATTCGTCGGAGAGCGCGGCGCGGGCTGCCTCCATCTCGGGGCGGGCGATGTTCATCACCGAGGCTTTGGAGCCTTCAAGATCGTTGTCCCAGATCACCTTGGCGTCCGGGCTGAGGCGGGATTCGACGTGTTTGCGGATCGCGATACGCAGCTTGTCGGGGTCCTGATCGCCGACCAGGCGGCAGGTGATCTTGCAATGGGCCTGGCTGGGGATCACGGTCTTGGATCCGGCGCCGTTATAGCCGCCCCAGAGACCGTTGACCTCGAGCGTCGGGCGCGCCCATTGCTGTTCCAGGGTGGAATAGGCTTTTTCCCCGTGCGCCTGCGAATAGCCGACCGAGGTGAGGTAATCCTGTTCGTCAAAGCCGCAGTTCTGCCATTGGCGCAGCTGGTCGGCGGGGACCTCTTGCACGCCTTCGTAGAAGCCTTCGACCGCGACGCGGCCGGTGTCCTGGTCGTAGAACGAGGTGACGATGCGCGACAGCTCGCGTAGCGGGTTCAGGCCGGGGCCGCCGTAATGGCCGGAATGCAGGTCGATGCGGGGGCCGACGATGGTGAACTCGTCCTTGAGCATGCCGCGCAGCTGCGCCGCGATCGACGGCACGCCACGTGCCACCATCGAGGTGTCGCAGACCAGCGCGATGTCGGCCTTGAGCTCGTCAGCATGCGCCTTGAGGAAGGGCACCAGCGAGGGCGAGCCCGATTCCTCTTCACCTTCGAAGAAGAAGGTGATCCGGCAGGGCAGGGAACCATGCACCGCTTTCCAGGCGCGGCAGGCCTCGACAAAGGTCATCAACTGGCCCTTGTCATCCGACGAACCCCGGCCGCGGATCACCTTGCCGTTGGCGGTATCCTCGATCACAGGCTCGAATGGCGGGCTGGTCCACAGGTTCAGCGGATCGACCGGCTGTACGTCGTAGTGGCCGTAGAACAGCACATGCGGCGCATCCGGGCGGTCGGCCGAAATATGGCCCACCACCATCGGTCGGCCGGGGGTGACACGCTTTTCAGCGGTGATGCCGATGCTGGCCAGATCGGCGACCAGCCAGTCGGCGGCGCGGTCGCATTCAGCCGCATAGGCAGGATCGGTGGAGATCGAGGGGATGCGGATCAGCTCCATCAGCCGGTCGATGGCCGTGGGCAGGTCCGCGTCGATGCGGCCCAGAACGTCGTCGAGTGACATGGGGTTTCCTTTGCTAGGTCTTTTGCTCGCGCGAGAGCCTAGCAGCGCGCCCGGCACTGTCCAGAGGGCGCGGCGCGACGCCTATCGGAAACACCGGCATCCACCCCGCGCCGCATTGTGAAGCCGAAGCGGCGCAGGGCGGGTTGTGACAACCCGATTGCAGCGGTATATGACCCAGATCAAGGCTGCGACACTGATGCAGGATGTAGGCGGTTGAAAAAATGATGTGCCAAAGATATGCATTCAAGACCGTGAATGCGGCGCAGAACCCAGAATTGCCGGCATCGGGCCGGATGACCTATGGAGGACCCGGTGGACCATATCGCGCAACTCGACGCCGCCATCCAGAAACTGCATGACGAAGGCCGCTACCGGACCTTTATTGATATCGAGCGGGAAAAGGGCAACTTTCCCCATGCGGTCTGGACCCGCCCCGATGGCAGCAAGCGGCCGATCACGGTATGGTGCGGCAACGATTATCTGGGAATGGGTCAACACCCGGTCGTGTTGCAGGCGATGCACGAGGCCATCGACGCCACCGGCGCCGGGTCGGGCGGCACGCGCAACATCTCGGGCACAACGGTCTATCACAAGCGGCTGGAGGCGGAACTGGCCGACCTGCATGGCAAGGAAGCGGCGCTGCTGTTCACCTCGGCCTATATCGCCAATGACGCGACGCTGAGCACCCTGCCCAAGCTGTTCCCGGGGCTGATCATCTATTCGGATTCGCTCAACCACGCCTCGATGATCGAGGGTGTGCGCCGCAATGGCGGGGCCAAGCGTATCTTCCGCCACAACGACGTGGCGCATCTGCGCGAGTTGCTGGCGGCGGACGACCCGGCGGCGCCCAAGCTGATCGCGTTTGAATCGGTTTATTCGATGGATGGCGATTTCGGACCCATCGAAGAAATCTGCGACCTGGCCGACGAGTTCGGCGCGCTGACCTATATCGACGAGGTGCATGCGGTCGGCATGTACGGGCCGCGTGGCGGCGGCGTGACCGAGCGGGACCGGCTGGCGCACCGGATCGACATCATCAACGGCACCCTTGCCAAGGCCTATGGCGTGATGGGCGGATATATCGCCGCCAGCGCGAAAATGTGCGATGCGATAAGGTCTTATGCGCCGGGCTTTATCTTTACCACCTCGCTGCCGCCAGCGGTCGCGGCGGGGGCGGCGGCCTCGGTCGCGCATCTGAAGGTAGCGCAGGAGCTGCGCGACCAGCACCAGACCCAGGCGCGGATCCTGAAGCTGCGGCTCAAGGGGCTGGGCCTGCCGCTGATCGACCATGGCAGCCATATCGTGCCGGTGATCGTCGGCAATCCGGTGCATACCAAGAAGCTGAGCGACATGTTGCTGGAGGATTTCGGCATCTATGTGCAGCCCATCAACTTTCCCACCGTGCCGCGCGGCACCGAGCGGTTGCGCTTCACGCCCTCGCCGGTGCACGGGCCGGACGAGATGGACAAGCTGGTGCATGCGATGGACGCGCTCTGGGCGCATTGTGCGCTGAATCGTGCCGAATTGGCGGGCTGACTTCACGCTTCGGTGTCCAATTCCTTTGCCTCGTGTTACGGTTGAGGTAACAACAGGCGCGAGCGAATCGTTGCGGGAACGATTCCGGCGCTGCCGATAACACTCGGCAGATACGATGGGGCGACAGGCATGATCGGGCGCAGGTTTCAGCGCAAGTCGGAAGAAGCACAGGTTGAAAAACCTAAAGGCTTTGACGACTTTGAGTTGCGGCTTGGCGATACCATGCGGGGCGAGCGCGCCACCTTGGGCAAGTCGCTGCTGGACGTGCAGCGCGAACTGCGTATCAAGGCCAATTACATTGCCGCGATAGAGAATTGCGACCCCTCGGCCTTTGACACGCCGGGGTTCATCGCCGGATATGTCCGCTCGTACGCGCGCTATCTCGGCATGGATGCTGAGGAATGTTTCGCCAAGTTCTGTGCCGAAAGCGGTTTTGAAGTGGCGCATGGCATGTCGGCGCAGGCGTCGAGTGTCAAGAGGACGTCGGCGGCCGCCGCGCCGCGCCGCGCCGTTTCCAATGACCCCTTCATCACGCCGAACACACCCTTTGCCCCTGGCCGGGAATCGATGCTGTCGCAGATCGAGCCGCGTGCGATCGGGTCGGTTCTGGTGCTGGTCGCGCTGATCGGCGCCATCAGCTATGGCGGGTGGTCGGTTCTGAAGGAAGTGCAACAGGTTCAGGTGGCACCGGTCGATCAGGCGCCGCTGGTGCTGACGGATCTCGACCCGCTGAAGAGTGCCGGGCGCGAGGACGAAACACTGAGTGGCCCGACGGTGGAGGCCCTGGACCGGCTCTATCGGCCGCAGGCCCTGGATGTGCCGGTGCTGGTGGCGCGGGATGCGCCGATCGCATCGCTGGATCCAAACTCGGTCGGCTTGTTCGTGACGCCGCAATTGCCCGAGATCCAGCTGAGCGCGACTCAACGTGCGGTAGATGCACTGTTGCCGCAGGTGGTCGAGGAGCTGGAACCGACCCTGAAGATCGTCGCCGTCAGCCCGGCCTGGATGCGGGTCACCGCCGCCGATGGCAGCGTGATTTTCGAAGGCACCCTGGGCACGGTCGAGCAGGGCAGCACGTATGAAATCCCGCTGACCGAGGAGCCGCCGACCCTGCGGGTTGGCGAATCGGGCGCGGTCTACTTTGCCATGAATGGCGAACATTACGGTCCGGTAGGCGCGCGGGGCACCGTCACCAAGAATGTCCAGCTGTCGATGGATGCCGTCGGCGAGCGGTTCGAGGTAGCCGATCTGGAGGCCGAGCAGAACTTTGCGCTGCGTCAGCTTTTGGTGGCTGAGGCGCAGAACGCACAGCCGCAACAGGTCGCAAACGACTGATCCGCCATTGCCGCCGCTGGCGCAGGGGCCTATCTAGGGGCCAACGCGTCCAGATGCAGAAGGCTGGCCCCATGTCCCACAATCCCGTGCGCCCCTGGCGCAATGTCTATCGCCGCAAATCGCGCCAGATCATGGTGGGCAACGTGCCTGTGGGCGGCGATGCGCCGATCTCGGTCCAGACCATGACCAACACGCTGACCACCGATGTGGCCGCCACCGTGGCCCAGGTGCAGGCAGCGGCCGAGGCGGGGGCGGATATCGTGCGGGTCTCGGTCCCGGACGAAGCCAGCGCGCGGGCCCTGCGCGAGATCGTGCGCGAAAGCCCGGTGCCGATCGTGGCGGATATCCATTTCCACTATCGCCGGGGGATCGAGGCGGCCGAGGCGGGCGCGGCCTGTCTGCGCATCAACCCCGGCAATATCGGCAGCCCCGATCGGGTGCGCGAGGTGATCAAGGCCGCGCGCGATCACGGCTGTTCCATTCGGATCGGGGTGAATGCCGGAAGCCTGGAAAAGCACCTGCTGGAGAAATACGGCGAGCCGTGCCCCGAGGCGATGGTGGAAAGCGGGCTGGAGCATATCCGTATCCTGCAAGACAACGATTTCCACGAGTACAAGATCAGCGTGAAGGCCAGCGACGTGTTCCTGTCGGCTGCCGCCTATCAGGGCATTGCCGAGGCCACCGACGCGCCCATTCACCTCGGCATCACCGAGGCGGGCGGGCTGGTCAGCGGCACCATCAAATCGGCGATCGGGTTGGGGAACCTGCTGTGGATGGGGATCGGCGACACGATCCGCGTCAGCCTGAGCGCCGATCCGGTCGAAGAGGTGAAGGTCGGCTATGAGATCCTCAAGTCGCTGGGGCTGCGCCATCGCGGCGTCAACATCATCTCGTGCCCCAGTTGCGCGCGGCAGGGGTTTGATGTGATCCGGACGGTCGAGGCGCTGGAAAAGCGGCTGGAGCACATCAAGACACCAATGAGCCTCAGCATCATCGGTTGCGTGGTGAACGGGCCGGGCGAGGCGCTGATGACCGATGTGGGATTCACCGGCGGCGGCGCCGGATCGGGCATGGTGTACCTGGCGGGCAAGGCCAGCCACAAGATGTCGAACGAGCGCATGATCGACCATATCGTCGAGGAGGTCGAGAAAAAGGCCGCGGCGCTTGAGGCCGCCTCCGCCGCCGAGGCAGCGGAGTAACGCGACGCACCGGGCAGGGCGCCCCTGGGCGCGATCAGCCGGTGCGGGACAAGGGTTGGCGCAAGCCGCCGCGCGCCTGTACCAGGTCGCGTGTCAGATGGGCGATCCGCGCGTCCTTCATCGCCAGTTCGATATCCATGCTTTGCATCGACCGACGCAATTCCTGAATGCGCGTGGTTTGCTGGTCGAGGTGATGCAGCGACCCGCGCAGTTTGCGCGCAGTCATGTACCAGAGCAGAAAGAATCCTGCGGCGGGCGCGAGGCCCGCAAGGGGGGCAAGAGATGTCGGTTCCATGCCCTCAGAGATACAGCGAAAATGGTTAACAACTCGGTGACGAAGTCCACCGAAAGCAAGGTCATTTCGCGGCGGAAATGGGGCGCGGGATGCGCGCCCCCTTTGAGGTCAGCTGCGCTCGTCGCGCAGGGCGTCCACGACCTGTTGCATCTGTTCGGCGGGCAGGAAGCCGCGCAGCATCTCGGTTTCGAGAACGAAGGAGGGCGTGCCGGAAATGTTGAGCCGCTGCGCCAGCGCGCGTGTCTCGGCAATGCGGCGGGTGACCTCTGCGCTGTTCATCTCGGCCTTGATGGCCTCGACATCCAGCGCCAGACCCTCACCAATGCGTGCCAGTGTCACGTCGGTGATGTCTCCGGTGAATTCCATCAAGGCATCGTGGATCTGGCCATAGGCGTCGTCGCCCGCGACGATCAGGGTGGCGATGGCAAAGCGCGAGGCCAGCACGGATGCATCGCCCAGGATCGGGAATTCCTTGACGATAAAGCGGATGTTGCCGTCGTCCTGCAACAGTTTTGCAACCTCGGGGACGGCGCGGCGGCAATAGCCACAGCGGTAATCCATGAACTCGACCAGGGTGATGTCACCCTCGGGGTTGCCGCCGACCCAGGAGTAGCCGTCGTTGAAGATCTCGGCAGAATTGACCGCCACCAGTTGCACATCCTGCTGCGCCTCTGCCTGAGCCTGGCGCTGTTCGAGGATGTTGACCGCCTCGATGATCACCTCGGGGTTTTCCAGCAGGTATTCGCGGACCTGGGCGCCGAAGGCTGCGCGCTCTTCGGGCGACATGGCGCTGAGATCCAGCGCCTGGGAGGGGCCGGCAAGAAGCGTGGTGGCAAGCGCCGTTGTGGCGAGGGTGCGAAACATCATCTTTTCCTTTTTACAGATCGTTCCGAGGCCAGCAGGACATCCTGTGCCCGCTGCCAGCCGGGCGAGCCGGTGGGCAGCGCGCCGACGGCCCGCTTGGCGTGAATAAGGGCGTCTTCGGGGCGGCCCTGAAGCGCGTAGCGTTCGGCGGTTACGACCGATGCCATACCATCATTGCCGAGCTTGGAGTAGGCCACCGCCAGATCGCGCAACATGCGGATATCGCGATAGTCGCGGGCCCGGGCGCGTTCCAACGCGTCAAGCGCCGCCTTGTTCTGTCCGGCGCTGAGCAGTGCCCGGCCATAGCCGGCCAGAATCAGCGCATTGTTGGGCGCAAGGTCTACGGCCTGTTCATAGGTGGCAACAGCGGCCTGTGTCTGCCGGTGCTCCATCAGGATCTGGCCCTTGAGTTCGACGTAATAGGCATCGTCGGGCCGTTCGGCGATGGCGGCGTCAATCGCGCTGCGGGCGCGGGCCAGGTTGCGGTCACGGTGCCAGGCGATGGCCTCGCGCATCATGCGGATGTCGCGGTTCTGTTCTTCGGCGGCGCGGCCCAGGGTCCATTTCGAGCTGCGCGAAAAGGCAGAGATCTTGCCGCGCACGCGGGCGAACCAGTATTCCGCATTGGGATTGACAGGGGCCGCGTTGCCATAGGCTTCAAGAAAGGCCTCGGCGTTGCGGATGCGGTCGCGGGTCAGCGGGTGGGACTGCATATAGGGATCCTGCCGCTCGACGCTCAGCAGCTCTTGTCCGGCAAAGGTGCGGTGCAGGTCGACCAGCCCCTGAAGCGGGATGTCGGACCAGCGCAGATAGCTGGCGGCCGAGTTGTCGGCGGCCGATTCCTCGGCCCGCGTATGTTTCAGAAATCCGCGGAGGGCGGAGGTTTGGGTACCGGCGGCAATCCCCGCCGCGGCGTCGCCGCCACCGGCGGCGGCGGCCAGCAGCGACAGGGCAAAGCCCAGTTTGGACAGGGTTTGCGCGTTTTCCAGATTGCCGATGCGGCGGGCGATATGGCCGTTGGCAATGTGCGCGGCCTCATGCGCGATGACGGCCTGTAACACGTCGGCGCGCTGGACCTTTTCGATCAGGCCCGAGTGGATGAAGATCGCGTTGTGGTCGAACACGAAGGCGTTGAGCGAACTGTCATCGACAACCAGAAGCTTGACCCGGCGCGGGTTCAGCCCGGCTGCGCGCAGGATGGGAAAGGCAAGCTCCTCGAGTCCGTTTTCGATATCGGGGTCGCGCAGCAGGGTGATGGCCGAGGCGGAACTGGCCGCGAACAGATAGATCGCGGACAGCAGAAAAAGGGCCGGGATTGACGCCAGCCGGAATACGCGTTCAAAAGCCATGGCCGCACCATGGGAGAACGTCGTGAGAAACTCAAGCCGATCCGCTGTCGATCCCTTCATTGTGATGGATGTCATGGAGGCCGCCCGCAAGGCCGAGGAGGCCGGTCGCCGGATCATCCATATGGAGGTTGGTCAACCCGGTACGGGCGCACCCAAGGGTGCGATGGAAGCCCTTGAAAAGTCTCTGAAAGCGGATGCTTTGGGGTATACCGTTTCGCTTGGAATTCCAGCGCTACGGCGCCGCATCGCGCAGCTTTACGGTGACTGGTACGGGGTCGATCTGAACCCCGAGCGGGTGGTGGTGACGCCGGGGTCCTCCGGCGGATTTTTGCTTGCCTTTACCGCGCTCTTCGACAGCGGCGACCGGGTCGGGATCGGGGCGCCGGGCTATCCCTCGTACCGGCAGATCCTGCGGGCGCTTGGCCTGGTTCCGGTAGACCTGCCGACGGCACTGGAAAACCGGTTGCAACCGGTGCCCGCCGACTTTGCGGGCATGGATCTGGCCGGGTTGCTGGTCGCCTCGCCTGCAAATCCCAGCGGTACGATGCTGGACCGTGCGGCCATGGGCGCGCTGATCGACGCGGCGCAGGCACAGGGCGCGAGTTTCATCAGCGACGAGATCTATCATGGCCTGGAATACGAGGCCAAGGCGGTGACGGCGCTGGAGCTGACCGACGAATGTTATGTGATCAACTCGTTTTCGAAATACTTCTCGATGACCGGTTGGCGCGTGGGCTGGATGGTGGTGCCCGAGGATCAGGTGCGCGTGGTCGAACGCATCGCGCAGAACATGTTCATCTGCGCCCCGCATGCCAGCCAGGTCGCGGCCCTTGCGGCGTTGGAGTGTGAGCCGGAATTGCAAGCGAATCTGGAGGTTTACAAGACAAACCGAAAGTTGATGCTTGAGGGGCTGCCAAAGGCCGGGTTTACCCGGATCGCGCCGCCCGATGGGGCGTTCTATGTCTATGCCGATGTCTCGGACCTGACCGATGACAGCCGTGACTTTGCCGCCGAGATTCTGGACAAGGCAGGCGTTGCGGTGACGCCGGGCCTCGATTTCGACCCTGTGCGGGGGGGCGGCACGCTCAGGTTCTCTTATGCGCGGGCCACGGCGGATATCGAGGAAGGGCTGGCGCGGCTGGCGCAGTTCATGGCAGCGCGGGCACCGGCCGATTAGGCGTTTGCAGCGCCGGGATAGGCGGCTATTGTCAGCACCAACTCCGCAAAGACCGGGAACATGAGCAGGATCATCATTCTCATAATGGCGTTTTGGGCGCTGGCGGTTCCGTCGCTGGCCCAGGACTTCAGCGGTCTGGCCCGGCTTCGCCCGGAGGAAAGCCGTATTGCAGAGACGTCCCGGGGCGGACTGCGTCTGGACCTGGCGTTGAGCCAGGGGGTGCCGTTCCGCTTGTTCACGCTGGATGAACCCCGGCGCCTGGTGCTGGATTTTCAGGAGGTCGACTGGACCGGTCTGAGCACCGAGGCTCTTCTGGTCGAAGACCGGGTGGTCTCGGCGCAGTTCGGGACCTATGTGCCGGGATGGTCGCGGATGGTGCTGGAACTGGCGCGGCCGTATTCCGTGGCCGAGGCAGCGATGAGCGTCGATGCGGTGACGGGTGGGGCGCGGCTGGGGGTTGTTCTGAAACCCGTGGACGAGGCCACCTATGCGGCCAGTGCCGGCGCGCCATATGATCCGCGCTGGGATCTGCCGGTGCCGGAGCAACTGCCGGCGTTGCCTGAACGCGGACCGGATGCGCCGGTGAGGGTAGTGCTGGATCCCGGACATGGTGGTATCGACCCGGGCGCCGAGGTGGAGGGCGTTGTCGAGAAGGAACTGATGCTGCGCTTTGCCCGTGAGGTGCAGGATCTGCTGCTGCGCACGGGCGGGTTCGAAGTGGTTCTGACCCGGGATGCGGATGTGTTCGTCTCGTTGGAACGGCGCATCGCGTTGGCGCATGAGGCCGGGGCGGATGTGTTCATCTCGCTGCATGCCGATTCGCTGAGCGAGGGGCTGGCGCATGGGGCAACCGTGCATGTTCTGGCCGAAGAGGCATCGGATATCGCCTCGGCCAAGCTGGCCGAGCGGCATGACCGAGACGATCTTTTAGCCGGTGTCGATCTGAGCGACGCCGACGACCGGGTGACGGATGTCTTACTGGATCTCGCCCGACAGGAGACCCGGCCGCGCACCGAGGCGCTGGCCCGGGCGCTGGTCGATGGCATGACCCAGCAGGGCGGACCGATGAACCGCCGGCCGTTACGCGGGGCGTCCTTTTCCGTTCTGAAAGCGGCCGATATCCCCTCGGTCCTGGTTGAAATCGGATTTCTGTCGAGCCCGCGAGACCTCAAGAACTTGCAGGATCCGGAATGGCGTGCCGCCATGGCGGCCGGTATCCGAAACGGTTTGGTCAACTGGCGCAAGATGGATATTGAGAACCGCGCATTGGTGCGGCAGTAATCTTTGTCACCTGTGGGGGCGCGCGTGCGAATTGCCGATCCGTGGGACGGGGCCTACGTCACGTCCTGTTTTGGCTGAATTCTGCTCTCCGGTTTTGACCCTTGCCGCGCGGGTGCTTATATAGGCGTCACCGCACTACAAGGGCAGCCACGTGATCCGTTTCATCCTCTCCTTCTTCGGGGCGATTTTCAGCCTCGTTACCCTGGGCGTCTTCATGGTGGCCCTGACCATCGGGGGTGTCTTCTGGATGTATGGCCGGGATCTGCCCAGCCATGAATCGCTGGCCGAATACAAGCCGCCGACGATCAGCCGGATCTATTCGGGTGAGGGGCATCTGATCGACGAATTTGCCAAGGAACGGCGGCTGTTCACACCAGCGGACGAGATCCCGGAATTGGTTAAGCAGGCCTTTATTTCGGCTGAAGACAAGAATTTCTACACACACAAGGGGTATGATCCGCGCGGTATCGCAGTCGCAGCATTTGAGGCAGTCCGCACCAAGGGGCAGACGGTGCGCGGCGCTTCGACCATCACGCAGCAGGTGATGAAAAACTTCCTTTTGTCAGGCGACCGTCAAGCCGAGCGCAAGATCAAGGAGATCATCCTGGCAGCAAAGCTGGAGCAGACCCTGAACAAGGAGCAGATCCTCGAGCTTTACATGAACGAGATCTTCCTGGGGCAAAACTCCTATGGGGTCACCGCCGCCGCGCAGACCTATTTCAACAAGACCCTGAGCGAGCTGGCCCCGCATGAGGCGGCCACACTGGCGGCCATGCCCAAGGCGCCGTCCGACTATCACCCGGTCCGTGAAAAACAGCGTCTGCTGGACCGGCGCAACTATGTCCTGCGCGAGATGCGCGAGAACGGCTATATCGATCAG
The DNA here is from genome assembly GCF_025673445.1 of Ruegeria marisflavi. Lineage (NCBI taxonomy): Bacteria > Pseudomonadati > Pseudomonadota > Alphaproteobacteria > Rhodobacterales > Roseobacteraceae > Ruegeria > Ruegeria marisflavi. Next base: position 201,939 of record NZ_JAOVQN010000005.1, on the reverse strand, counting down.
GCGACCTATGAGCACGAGCGTGATCAGCCGCTGCGATCCGTGCAGAACGGTGATTTCGAGAGTTTCCGCACAGCGTTGCCGCCGCGCGACTACTTCACCGACGAGATCCGCCGCCAGCTGAGCGAGGATTTTGGCGAGGGTGAGTTCTTTACCGGCGGGTTTACCGTCCGGGCCTCGATTGACGAGGAAATGCAGGTTGAGGCCGCCAAGGCCCTGCGCAAGGCGCTGGAAGACTATGACCGGCAGCGCGGCAAGTGGCGGGGCACAGGCAAGGCGGTCGATGTTGCGTTTCTGGCCGACGAAGAGGCGTGGCGGAGCGCATTGTCTGCAACAGAGGTGCCGCGCGATGTCGATCTGGGCGGGCGCTGGCATCCCGCCGTGGTGCGGGACATTGGCGACCAGACACTGGTCGTCGGAATCGAGGATGGACCGGCCGACGGGCAAGTTCCACGATCCGACATCAAGTGGATGAAAGGCAGCTTTGCCGACAATCTGAAACTGGGCGATGTTGTTCTGGTCCGCGCCGGAGCCGAGGCGGATACTTGGTCGCTGCGCCAGGTGCCCGAAGTGCAGGGCGGCTTCATGGCGATGGACGTGAATACGGGCCGGGTGCTGGCGATGCAGGGCGGATTCAGTTATCAGGATTCGGTGTTCAACCGGGCGACGCAAGCCTTGCGGCAACCGGGGTCGAGCTTCAAGCCGTTTGTCTATGCCGCGGCCCTGGACAGTGGGTACAGCCCTGCGACGATCGTGGTTGACGCGCCCATCGAGGTGAACACACCCCAGGGCCTGTGGCGTCCCAAGAACTCGTCGAACAAGTTCTATGGCCCGACCCCTCTGCGGACCGGGATCGAACAGTCACGGAACCTGATGACCATCCGCCTGGCGCAGGAGGTTTCGATGCCGGTCGTTGCGGGCTATGCCGAACGGTTCGGGGTCTATGACCACATGGGACCGTTCCTTGCCAACTCGTTGGGGTCCGAGGAAACCACGCTCTACAAGATGGTGGCGGCCTATGCGATGTTCGCCAATGGCGGCGAGCGGGTGGAGCCGACGCTGGTCGACCGGATCCAGGACCGGTTCGGCAAAACCATCTATCGCCACGACCAGCGCGATTGCGTCGACTGCCTGTCCGACCGGCTGGGCGAGGGGCAGGCGCCCCGGATCGTGACCAATCGCGAGCGGGTCATGGACGCGATCACCGCCTATCAGCTGACTTCGATGATGAAAGGCGTCGTCGATCGTGGCACTGCCAGCGGCACGGTCAAGCTGCCGGTTCCGACGGCGGGCAAGACCGGTACCACAAACGATGCAAAGGATGTCTGGTTTATCGGCTTTACCTCGAACATCGTGGCGGGCTGTTACATCGGGTATGACAATCCCTCGCCGCTGGGCCGGGGCGCCTATGGCTCGTCGCTATGTGGTCCGGTGTTCCAGGACTTCATGGAAAAGGCCGTGGCCAAGTATGGCGGAGGGCCATTCGAAATCCCGCCGGGCGGGCATTTCATCAAGATCGACCGGTTCACCGGCGCCCGCCTGCCGGATGACGCCAGCGGCAATTATGTGGTTGCCGAGTATTTCCGCGATGGCGCAGAGCCGATCTTTGGCCTGGCCTATGACGGCGGTTTTGCGATGGGATCCAACCTGCCGCTCTTTGAAGAGGTGCAGCAGGCGGGCCAGCAGGTGCGGACCTCGACCGGAGAGGTTACCACCGTCGGACCCAAGGCGAACTTTGGCACCGTCAGTTCTGGCGGGTTGTATTGAGGACCGGGCGACAGGGTGTAGGTGGCAGGCTTGTGCGGCTCTGACAGGTTTGCCCGGCATGCGCGTGGTCGCAGGCCAGACCGGTTGACCGGCTAACGCCATTCGTGTGCTTGCCCGCGCCACGGCACTCGTTTATCAGGCGGTTTCACGAGAGAAAGAGAGCAGGACAGCCCATGCGCGCCGAGACCCAGAACATCGTGTCCGAGATCGAGAAATCGCTGCGCCTGTTGGCGCAGCGGATGGATTACGAGACCGCGCCGCACCGGCTGGAAGAGTTCAACGCCCGGGTCGAGGACCCCAATCTGTGGGACGATCCGGAGAAGGCGCAGAAACTGATGCGTGAGCGGCAGACGCTGGTCGATGCGATGGAGACCTATACGGCTATCAAGACCGATCTGGGCGACAACATCGAGCTGATCGAGCTGGGCGAGATGGAAGACGACCAGGATGTGGTCAAGGATGCCGAGGCGGCGCTGAAGGCGCTGCGCGCGCGCGCCGCCGAAAAGGAGCTGGAGGCGTTGCTCGATGGCGAAGCCGATGGCAACGACACGTTCCTCGAGATCAACGCGGGCGCAGGCGGGACCGAGAGCTGCGACTGGGCCTCGATGCTGGCGCGCATGTATGTCCGCTGGGCCGAGAAGAAGGGCTACAAGGTCGAGCTGCAATCGGAGAGCGCGGGCGACGAAGCGGGCATCAAGTCGGCGGCCTACAAGATTTCCGGGCACAACGCCTATGGCTGGCTGAAATCTGAAAGCGGCGTGCATCGTCTGGTGCGGATCTCTCCCTTTGATGCGGCGGCGAAACGGCATACCTCGTTCAGCTCGGTCTGGGTTTATCCGGTGGTGGACGACAATATCGAGATCGAGGTGAACCCCAGCGATATCCGCATCGACACCTACCGGTCATCCGGCGCCGGCGGTCAGCACGTGAACACCACCGACTCGGCGGTGCGGATCACCCACATTCCGACCGGCATCGTGGTGACGAGTTCCGAGAAATCGCAGCACCAGAACCGCGACATTGCCATGAAGGCGCTGAAATCGCGGCTCTACCAGCAGGAACTGGACCGCCGCAACGCCGAGATCAACGCGGCGCATGAGGCCAAGGGCGATGCGGGCTGGGGTAACCAGATCCGGTCTTACGTGTTGCAGCCCTATCAGATGGTCAAGGATCTGCGCACCGGGCATGAAACCAGTGACACCAAGGGCGTGCTGGACGGCGATCTGGACGGGTTCATGGCGGCGACGCTGGCGATGAAGGTCTCGGGCAAGAGCCGCGCCGACGCGCAGGCCGAGGACTGAGGCGGAAGGGGGCGCTGCCCCCGCCGCCTGACGGCGTCTCCCCCGGAGTATTTTGAGCGAAATGAAGGCAGGGGGCAGGGGTAACCGGCCCTCTGGTTCTATGCCTCTTCAAGTTCCAGCAGGTTGCCCTCGGGGTCACGCAGATAGACGGCGAGGCAGGGGCGATCCGGCGCACCGATATCGGTGATTTCACCTTGCAGCGCGCCACCGAAGCACAAGGTTCGGCGTACTGCGTCTTGGATATCCGGGGTTTGAAAGCAAAGATGCCCGTAGCCCGGTTCGTTGACCTGTGGCAGTCCCCGTTCGAGGGTCTGCCGATATTGGTGCAGCTCCAGAAACGGGTGTTCGACCCCGGGGAAGTTCAACCAGATGGATCTGATCGTGGCCTGTGGCAGGCCGCATCCGGCGGCTATACGCGTTCCGGTCAGCGTGACTGGTGCCCGGCGCGGCGTGCAGTCGAACACGGAAACATAGAAGGCGGCCAGCCGGTCCGCGTTTCTGGCGGTGATGCTGAAATGGGTAAGCTTCATCTATTTGCCTGGAGGGACTGAGTTGCCGGATATGTCGCCAGAGGGAACGTCTGCGGTTGAGGCAGGGTAAGGGAATACAGAGTGCCGGTGCAACCGGGCGAACCGCCTTGTGACGGCTTCTGTTGGCCGAGGGGTGGGACGAAACAGACCCGGAAAAGATATATTCAAACAGTGGGTTTAAATGCGAATGGCGCGCCGCTAGGCTGCTGGAAAACAGCTCTAGGGAGTCCCCGGATATGGATCTTGTTCGCTCGTCAGCCGCCGATCTTCTAACGGCCTTGGGTTCCCGGCAGTTGAGTGCCGAAAGCCTCATGGGCGCCACGCTCGACCGGATCACCGAGGTCAACCCGAAGGTCAATGCCATCGTGGCGCTGCGCGATGCGGAAACCTTGATGGAAGAGGCGAGGGCTTGCGATGCCGGGCCGGTGCGGGGGCCTCTGCATGGCCTGCCGATCGCGATCAAGGATCTGGAGAGTATCGCCGGTGTGCCCACCACCATGGGCTCGCCGCTGTTTGCGGATTTTGTCGCGGACAAGGACAGTCTCTTGCCGTCGCGTCTGCGGGCCGCCGGAGCGATCCTGATCGGCAAGACGAACGTGCCGGAGTTCGGGATCGGATCGCATACGTTCAACCCGGTCTATGGCGCGACGGGCAATCCCTATCAGCCGGCCCTGTCCTGTGGTGGATCGTCCGGCGGGGCGGCAGTGGCGCTGGCCACCGGTATGACGGCCTTGGCGGATGGATCCGACGAGATGGGGTCGCTGCGCAACCCGGCGGCCTGGAGCAACGTATACGGCTTCCGTCCGACCTGGGGCACCGTGCCGCTTGACCCGGAACGTGAACTGTTCCTGCATCAACTGGCAACGCTTGGCCCGATGGGGCGCAGCCCGGCGGATATCGGGATCATGCTGGATGTGATCGCCGGGGCGGATGCGCGCGTGCCTCTGTCGGTGAACAGCCCCAAGACCGCGCCGGTGTCCCCCGCGGATCTGAAGGGTGTCCGCATCGGCTGGCTGGGCGACTGGGGGGGCGCCTATGCGATGGAGCCGGGGATTCTGGAACTGTGCGAAAGCGGGTTGCGTGTGCTTGAGTCGCTTGGCGCGACTGTCGAGCCGGTTCCGGCCCCGATGGACGCGGCGGCGATCTGGGAGGCCTGGCTGGACCTGCGGTCCTGGGGCAAGGCTGGTTCCTTGGAGCCTTTGCTGCGCCAGAACCGATCGGCGCTGAAGGATACCGCGATCTGGGAGATCGAACGCGGGCTGGATCTGTCGGCAATGGATGTCCACCGCGCCAGTGTCAAACGCTCGAACTGGTACAAGCGGGCAGTCGAACTCTTCGGTGAATTCGATGCGCTGGTTTTACCCTCGGCGCAGGTCTGGCCGTTTGACGTGAACGTGCCTTATCCGAAGGAGATCGTAGGCCGCGCCATGGATACCTATCATCGCTGGATGGAGGTCACGATACCGATTGGCCTGATCGGCCTGCCTTCGCTGGCGGTTCCGGCGGGGTTCGGCCCGCAGGGTGTGCCCATGGGGTTTCAGATTTTTGGCCCGCGCGGCAGTGACGCCCGGATTTTGTCCATTGGCGAAGCCTATCACCAGGCGACGGAATGGCCGCAGAAGAAGCCGGCGATGTAACAGCGGGTCAGGGCAGGGAGGAGCAGTCATGGACAAGCCGTTTGGAGTACCGCCGATGCATCCGGCAACCTTTGCGATGCTGGTCGAGGCATTGCGGCAGGGGTTGCGGGATTATCTGAAGGCACCGATCTTTGGTCTCTTGTTTTCCGGCTTTTACGTGATGTCCGGGCTCTTGATCGCCTGGATCACGCTGTGGACCGGTACGACCTATTGGCTGGTTCTGGCGGCGATCGGGTTTCCCCTGCTCGGGCCCTTCGCGGCGGTGGGGCTTTATGAGGTCTCGCACAGGCTGGAGCAGCGCGAACCTCTGGATTTCGCCGAGATCTTCGGCGTGGTGATCCTGCAAAGCCGCCGCCAGTTGCCGTCGATCTGCGCCATCATGGTGCTGGTTTTCATGTTCTGGTTTTTTCTGGGGCACATGATCTTTGCCCTGTTCCTGGGCCTGTCCACCATGACCAACGTGTCCTCGTCGCTGGAGGTGTTTCTGACCCTGAACGGATTGACGATGCTGGCGGTGGGGACAGTGGTGGGCGCGGGGTTTGCGGCGCTGCTCTACATGATCACCGTGATGTCGATCCCGATGCTGCTGGATCGGGAACTGGACTTTGTCACCGCGATGATCTCGAGTTTCGGATACGTGACCTCGAACCCGGTCGTGATGCTGTCATGGGCCGCCATCGTGGCGGGCATGACGTTCCTTGCCATGTTGCCGGGTTTTCTGGGTCTTTTCCTGGTACTGCCCTGGCTGGGTCATGCATCGTGGCACCTGTACCGCCAGGTGACACGAGAACAGCGCTGACCTGAATTAGCGAAAAGGGTCGTCCGGGCGCAGCAACCGCCGGTGAAACGGCGGCAGGTCTTCCTTGTCCAGGAAACCCGCGTGGCGTGCGGTCTTGTAGACAGTGGCCTTGTCCCGCCCAAGGTGCTCGTAGGCCATCCGGGTGATCCGGTGGTCGGTATCGGGCTCGCGAACCGACCGCGAGACATACCCGACCCAGAAGTTGTTTTCGAACGAAGCGACGCGGGCCAGGTAATTGAACGAGAAGGTCATCGCGTTCCGGCGCGAGATCAGCAAGGCGACTCCGTCGTCCTCGCGCGTGACGTATCCGCGAAACTCCCGCGTGCGGGGGTCGTCGGGGAGGTCTTGCTGGCGCATCGCCTCTCGGGCTTCATAGCCTCGAATGAATGTCGCCCGGTCCTTGCGGAAGACATAGACCAGACCGAGGACGAACTTATTCTCGTTCACGAAACTCCGACGCGTGAACCGGTAAAAGCCGCTTGGAAACTCTTCTTCTTCCAGTGACGAGACATTAGGGCCAAAGAATTCGCCCAGAACCGGCCCGGACAGGATCTGATCCGAGACTGGGATATTGTCAACAGGATCCAACAGAATGCGTGCGTCAACGGAAAAGAACGAGCATATCCGATCAAGCACATCCGGGCGCGGAAAACTCTCGCCAGAGAGATACCTGTTGAATTGGGTCCTGTTGATTCCAAGTTGACGAGAAAGCTCCGAGATCGATGGATACCGGCGGCACAGTTGACGCAGATTTTCGCCAAACATGTTGCGGAGTTCTGCCGGTGTCCTAGTTGGTTTTGTCATTTCATTTCCGCAAAGGTTGGTCTGTTTCTTGCCGCAACATGAAGGACAATTGTGGCTTCCTTCGGCCGAAATCGAAAACTAGACGCTCTTTAGCGACAGGTGTGGTGCGAAAGAGTGTCGAGAAGCTATCGGAGCAGACACAAAATGCAATAGTCGGACACGCAATTTACCATGTTTGAGTCATCATAATTCGCTCAATCTATAAAAAACAAGAAGTTAGGACGGGATATGTTTGGCGTAGTTCTCTGGAGCGACAGTTCTGATCAGAAAGCGGTCATATGGTGCGAAGATCACGGTGATCTGGCATTCTATCGGCAAACTGGCAGCCAAAAAGGGCCAAGTCTGGATGTCGGGGATTGGGTCCAGTTCGACCTGGTCACGAACCGCAACCAGCGTATGGCAACAAATCCGAAGCTGGTAAAACACGGGATTTGTCCGGACCTGCCTGACGTGTTGCTTCATGCGGGGGATGCGAAACTGCGTCAGACGCAAGCGGATCCCGCGTCCTCGGCAAAAATTGTCCCATTCGCCCGTGCTACCGGCAGGAAAGAAGAGGCAGGGGTTCTGGTCAAGGCCTACCCCGCCTGATGGCTAACCGATCGGATCAGTCGCCGCGCAACAGCGCTGCGACACCGGTCCGTGCGATCTCGGCCAAGCCCAGCGGCCGCATCAGATCGGCGAAGGCGTCGATCTTTTCCGGTGCACCGGTGATTTCGAAGACAAAGCTCGACAGGGTGCTGTCGACCACATTGGCGCGAAAGATATCCGCCAGGCGCAGCGCCTCGACCCGCTTGTCGCCGCTGCCCACCACTTTGAGCATTGCAAGTTCGCGCTCGACCGCGCGCCCCTCGACCGTCAGGTCATGCACGTCGCGGACCGAGACGATGCGGCCCAACTGCGCCTTGATCTGTTCGATCACCTGAGGGGTGCCGGTGGTGACGATGGTGATGCGGCTCAGATGGCCGGTGTGATCCACCTCGGCGACGGTCAAGCTTTCGATGTTGTAGCCGCGTCCCGAGAAAAGGCCGATGACGCGGGCCAGGACACCCGGCTCGTTCTCTACCAAGAGCGCGATGGTGTGCCGTTCGGCCACGTCCGAGAAGGTCGGGCGCAGGTTATAGGCGGAGTGGCTCGAAGAGCCTTTCTTGATGTGTAGGGCAGACATGGGGGCCTCTTCCTGAAAGTTGCGGACATCGGCCGAGACAAGCGCGGCCGACAAAAATTCGTCGGGTTTTGTCAGACCAGAACCGCGCCGCCGGCCTGGATGACGCCTTGGGTCTCGGCGTCGCCCAGCAGCATCTCGTTATGCGCTTTGCCCGACGGGATCATCGGGAAGCAATTCTCGTGCTTTTCGACAAGACAATCGAAGATCACCGGCCCGTCATAGTTCAGCATCTCCATGATCGCGTCGTCCAGATCGGCGGGGTCCTTGCACAGGATGCCCTTGGCACCGAAGGCTTCGGCCAGTTTCACGAAATCGGGCAGCGCCTCGGACCAGGATTGTGAATAGCGCTCGCCATGCAGCAGCTCTTGCCACTGGCGCACCATGCCCAGGCGTTCGTTGTTGAGGATGAACTGTTTCACCGGCAGGCGGTACTGCACGGCGGTGCCCATCTCCTGCATGTTCATCAGCCAGGAGGCCTCTCCCGCCACATTGATGACCAATGCGTCGGGATGCGCCATCTGCACACCGATCGAGGCGGGGAAGCCATAGCCCATGGTGCCCAGCCCGCCGGAGGTCATCCAGCGGTTCGGATCCTCGAAGCCAAGGTATTGCGCCGCCCACATCTGGTGCTGGCCAACCTCGGTACAGACGTAACGGTCGCGCCCCTTGGTCAGAGCCTCCAGCCGCTCCAGCGCGTATTGCGGCTTGATGGTCTTTTCCGACGGCTTGTAGGTCAGACAGTTCACCTTGCGCCATTCCGTGATCTGCGCCTGCCATTTCTGCACCGCCTCGGCATTGGTCTTGCGGCCGCGCGATTTCCAGACCTTGAGGATGTCTTCGAGCACATGGCCCACATCGCCGACGATGGGGATGTCTACGCGGATCACCTTGTTGATCGAGCTGGGGTCGATGTCGATATGGGCCTTTTTCGATTTCGGGCTGAACGCGTCGATGCGGCCGGTGATCCGGTCGTCGAAGCGGGCGCCGATATTGATCATCAGGTCACAGCCATGCATGGCCATGTTCGCCTCGTAAAGCCCGTGCATGCCCAGCATGCCCAGCCAGTTCTTGCCCGAGGCCGGGTAGGCGCCCAGACCCATCAGGGTCGAGGTGATGGGAAAGCCGGTCGCATCCACCAGTTCGCGCAGCAGCTGGCTGGCCGCCGGACCCGAGTTGATCACGCCGCCGCCGGTGTAGAACACCGGGCGCTTGGCCTTTTCGATGGCGGCGACAAGCTCGTTGATCTCTTCCATGTCGCCCTTGACCCGGGGCTGGTAATGCGAGGTGATCGCCTTGGGTCCGGTATAGGTGCCGGTTGCGAACTGCACGTCCTTGGGGATGTCGATCAGCACCGGACCGGGGCGGCCCGAGGTGGCGACATGGAAACCTTCGTGGATGGTCTTGGCCAGTTTGTCGGTATCCTTGACCAGCCAGTTATGCTTGGTGCAGGGGCGGGTGATGCCGACGGTGTCGGCCTCCTGGAAGGCGTCCGAGCCGATCATGAAGGTGGGTACCTGGCCGGTCAGCACCACCAGCGGGATCGAGTCGAGCAGCGCGTCGGTCAGGCCGGTCACCGCATTGGTGGCGCCGGGGCCCGAGGTCACCAGCACAACGCCGGGCTTGCCGGTTGAGCGGGCATAGCCCTCGGCCGCGTGCACCGCGCCCTGTTCGTGCCGCACCAGGATGTGGCGAATGTCGTTTTGCAGAAAGATCTCGTCATAGATCGGCAGGACGGCGCCGCCCGGATAGCCGAATACCGTATCCACGCCCTGATCCTTGAGGGCCTGAACCACCATTTTTGCGCCGGTCATCTCACGTGTCATCTGCTTTGCTCCATTCGCGACATGCGTCTTTTCGATTCAGCATAAAAAAAGCCCCCGAATTTTCGGAGGCGCATGGGGACGATTATGGTCTACCGTTACCGGCCCATGCGCTTCGTTCCTACGATTACGACTAGCGAGGTCATTGCCATCGGCTCCTTTAGCTTGGCCGGGACATTATGGGCGAGGGGACGGAGCGTCAACAGGCAATTGGGCGAAAAACCTGTCTCGCAGGGCCTAAATCGCGACATTTTCTTGCGCAGAATGCCGCAGGTCGCGACATTTCTGCGATTTGTCCCCGATCAAGTGGTCTCTTGCGACCTGTTTTGCTGCCCTATGCGCCGCAAACAGGCCAGATACAGCCGAGTCACCCGTCCAGTCTGGGAGAAAGATGGACGGGAGAAACGCGATGGAACTGCACGATCTGATTGACCTGGGCCGCTATCCGATCGACCGGCCTGACAGTGCGGCCTATGCCACGTTGCTGGCCGATCTCCGACGCGAGATCGCCGAGGACGGCTGTGCCGTCCTGCCCGGGTTTGCCAGTGCGCGCGGGGTTGCGCATTTGACTGCCGAGGCGGACGCGGTTGCCCATCTGGGGCATCGGAGCTTTAGCCGAACAAACGTGTATTTTTCGCAGGACGATCCGTCCTTGCCCGCAGATCATCCGGTGCGGCAGTTCTATGACCGGTCCAACGCCTTTGTCCCGGCAGACAATTTTCCGCCCGAAGGCCCGCTGCGGATGATTTACGAGGCCGCCCCCTTCATGCCTTTCATTCGCGATGCGCTGAACGAGCCGGTGGACCGGTTCTTTCGCTATGACGATCCGCTGGCGGATGTCATCGTGAACGCGGTCGAGGCAGGGCAAGGGTTCCCCTGGCATTTCGACACGAACAATTTTACCGTCACGCTGGCCATCCAGAACGGCAGTTCGGGCGGTGCGTTCGAATATGTGCCCGGTCTGCGGACCGCGCAGGACGAGAACTTTGCGGGTGTAGGACAGGTCCTGGCCGGAGATCGCAGCAAGGTTCGGGTTCTTGAGCTGCGGCGGGGCGATTTGCAGATTTTCAAGGGCCGCTACGCGCTGCACCGGGTGGCCCCGGTCGAAGGGCCGCGGCGGCGCTATGTCGGCATCTTTTCCTTTGTCGAGACCGAGGGGATGTGTGGCGGGGTGGAGCGGACCCGACAGCTCTATGGCCGGGTCCTGCCGAGGCATTACGAACGGGCAGGGCTCAGATCCGATGCCTTGATGGATTGAGCCGGGTCAGCTCAGCCCCATCCACCCCAGATAACCGACATAACCGGCGAGCATTGCAGCGCCCGCAAGCCGCGAAATGCCGCCAGACCACAGAAGAAAGGTCAGCAGCAGTGCGGCGGTCAAGGCGATTGGCGTGTCGAGTGTCAGAAAGCGTGCGCCTGCCTGAACCGGGGCGATGACGGCGGTCACGCCCAGAATGCCCAGGATGTTGAACAGGTTCGATCCGATCACATTGCCCAGCGACATCGCCGAGTTGCGCCGGAACGCGGCGATGACCGAAGTTGCAAGCTCGGGCAGGGAGGTGCCTATCGCAACGATGGTCAGGCCGATCACCGCCTCGGAAATATGTGCCATACGCGCCAGTTCGGTGGCGCTGTCCACCAGCAGGCGCGCGCCAAAGACAAGAGCTACCAGGCCGCCGGCGATCTGAAGCACGGCCAAAGGGCGGAATCGGCGTTCGACAATTAGGTTGTCCTGTGGATCGGCATCGACCTGACGGATCGAGCTCCACAGGAACAGGGCCAGACCGGTGAGCATCAAGATACCATCCAACCGGGACAGGCGGCCGTCCGCAAGCAAGGCTGCAAGCGCCAGAGTGGCCAGGATGACAAGTATGAGGTCCTTGCGCACTTCGATGAAGCTGCTGACGATGGGAAACAATACGGCGGCGAGGCCGAGGATGAGCAGGATGTTTGCGGTATTTGATCCGATCACATTGCCAAGGGCGATGTCGGGGGCATGAGCCAGGGCTGCGTTGACCGAGACCAGCAGTTCGGGCAGCGAGGTTCCGAACCCGACGACGATCATGCCGATGACCAATGGAGGGATGCGCAAGGCGATAGCGGTAGAGGTTGCGCCGCGCACAAGAAAGTCGCCGCCGAGGATGAGGGCCGTCAGCCCGGCAGCGAAGGAGAGGAGGATCATGTCTGCCTCGAAAGGGGAGTTGCCAGCAGCAAATGATCAGGTGGCGTGACCTTTACAAGGGGGCGTGCGCGCTATTTTCGTGGCCTGGACGAAACCCGCCTACAGCCCGACTCCGGTACCTTGCAGAACCCCGTGTTCCAATGCGTAACGGGTCAGCCCGGCGGTCGATGAAATGCCCAGCTTGCGCTTGATGTTCTTGCGGTGGGTCTCGACCGTGCGGACGGAAATGTCCAGCGCGATGGCCACCTCCTTGTTGGACTTGCCCTGTGCCAGTTGCAGCAGGATCGTCTGTTCGCGCCCGGTAAGCGCCTCGCGCGCCTCTTCGCCCTCCTTGGGCTCCAGCGATCCCTTGGCTCCGGTGCAGAGATAACGTTCGCCGCGCATCACCGCGTCGATGGCCTGCTTGATCTCTTCGGTGGGCACGTCTTTGAGCACATAGCCCATTGCGCCATGGCTGAGCGCGGTTGAGATATACTCCGGGCTGTCATGCATCGACAGGATCAGGATACGGGTATCTGGCATCTGCTCCAGAATGATCTCGGTCGCGCTCAGCCCGCCAAGGCCCGGCATATTGAGATCCATCAGGATCACGTCGGGACAGAGTGCCAGCGTCCGCCCGACGGCCTCGCGCCCGTCATGCACGGTTCCGATCACCTGAAGCCCGTCATAGCTCTCAAGGATTGCCTGGATGCCTTCGGCCACCATCGGATGGTCGTCGACGATTAGGATGCGGACGGGATCGGCGGTCATGAGGATACCTTTCTTTTCTGCGTCGCGTCCTCTTGCGGGGGCAGAAGATGGCTGAGCGGCAGGCTGACTTCGATGACGGTTCCGGTCTGGGCGCCGCGGGACGACAGGATGCGAAGGGTTCCGTCAAGCTGCTCGATCCGCTCTTGCATGTTGCGCAAACCAAGCCCGGGTCCGGTTTTGCCGGGGCCGGAGCGGATACCGCGCCCGTTGTCGGCGATACGCATGGTTGCGCCTTTCTTGTGCCCGCGCAAGTCGATCGAGACGCGCGTCGCGCCCGAGTGCCGCTCGATATTGGTGAGCGCCTCTTGCGCGATCCGGTAAAGCGCGATCTTGCTGTTCTGGTCCAGCCGGTTGCGGAACACCACGGTGGTGAACTCCGTCTCGATCCCGGTGCGCTCGCGGAAATCATCGGTGAGCGATTTCAGTGCAGGGCCAAGGCCAAGGTCGTCGAGCACACCGGGGCGCAGATCGCGGCTGATCCGGCGGACCTCGGTGATTGCGGTGCCCAGATGATCGATTCCCTTGTCGAGTGGCGGTTCGGCTCCTTCCTTGTCGCCGCGTGCCAGTTTGCGCCGGGCGTTGTCGAGGGCGTAGCGGACGCCGACCAGGATCTGGCTGATTCCGTCGTGCAATTCGCGGGCGACCCGGCCGCGCTCCTCCTCCTGCGCGTCGAACACGCGTTGGGTCAGTTCCTTGAGCTTGGCGTCGGCCAGGCGGCGTTCGCGGATATTGATCACCATCCCGGAGCCGAAAACGACCAGTAGCGCCGCGAGTGCGATTGCGCCGATATAGAGAAAGGTCCGGCGCACGCGCAGCTGGGTTTCGGCCCGCGATGCCGCGACCGATGCGAGGACATCGTCGATGAATACCCCAGTTCCAACCGCCCAACGCCAGTCCTGAAGTCCGACCACATAGGCGACCATCTGTGCTTCTTCCCCGGTCGACGGTTTTTCCCACATGAAAGAGTGCCACCCGGCGCCTTGCCGGGCCAGCCGGATGAATTCGTCAACAACGGGGATACCTTGGCTGTCGGTCAGTCCTTCCCAGTTGCGGTTGATAAATTCCGTCTGGCGCGGGCTGACAAGGTTGTTGCCGTCGTAGTCGTAGACAAAGAAGAAGCCGTCTTGGCCATAGATCATCGCGGCCAGAATCTGGGCTACCCGGGTTTTGGCCTCTTCGTCGTCGGGCGCGGCGGGGCCGTAGATATGGGCAAACCCGTTGCGAGCCTGGGTGACGTAATTGCGCAACTCGGCCTTCTTGGCGCTCAAGAGCTGCCGTTCCAACGCCTGGATCTCGCGTTCCGCCAGGGTCTGCGCCTGATAGGCAACCAGCGCGGCAATCGCGGTAACCGCCACGACAAGCGGTAGCGTCGCCAGAAGTGAAATCTTCTGAGCGTAGTTGGGCCGGATCAGGGTTCGCAGCCGTCGCATGGCGAATCGATACGAAAAACGGACGCGAAAGCAAAGCCTGAGATCGACCGCAGGTCCCGCACATCCGCCGAGCAGCGGAGCGAAGAGGACAAAAAAAGGTGACTTGACGGGCTGTTCGCCCGTTTTTCCACCCCTGCTACGTAGTACTAGGTATTCCCTTACGGGATGACCTCTCGCTACCTTTGCGCCACTGAAACGATCCACCCGAAGGGAATGAACCCTCGGGTGTGTACGACTTGCAAGGGGAGGAAATACTCTATGGATCGTCGTTCTTTTTTGAAAACCTCGGCAATGGGCGGTGCAGCCGCTGCGGCCACCACCGCTCTGGCCGCTCCGGCCTATGCGCAGGGCAAGCGGACGCTGACCATGGTCACCACCTGGGGCCGTGGTCTGGCGGGTGTGCATGACTCGGCTCAGCGGGTTGCCGACAACATCACCGCCATGTCCGATGGCAACCTGACCGTGGACCTGAAGGCCGCTGGCGAACTGGTGGGCGCGTTCGAAGTATTCGACGCCGTTACCTCGGGCCAGGCCGACATGTACCATGGTGCCGACTACTACTTCGTGGGTCAGCACCCGGGCTATGCCTTCTTTACCGCCGTGCCGTTCGGCATGACCGCTCAGGAACTGGTCAACTGGTACTATTTCGACGGCGGCATGGAGCTGCATGACGAGCTGGGTCAGATCTTTGGCCTGAAATCCTTCCTGGCCGGCAACACCGGCGCACAGGCCGGCGGCTGGTTCTCGAAAGAGATCAACGGCCCCGAAGATTTCAACGGCCTGAAGTTCCGTATGCCGGGTCTGGGCGGCAAGGCGCTGGGCAAGCTGGGCGCATCGGTGCAGAACATTCCGGGTTCGGAAGTGTACCAGGCCCTGTCCTCGGGCGCTATCGACGGGACCGAGTGGATCGGCCCCTGGGCGGACGAAAAGGCCGGCTTCCAGGAAATCACCAAGACCTACTACACCGCCGGCTTCCACGAGCCGGGCGCGGGTCTGTCGGTTGCCACCAACCGCGAAGTGTACGAAAGCCTGAGCCCCGCGCATCAGAAGATCATCGAGATCGCGGCTGGCGAATGCCACCAGTGGAACCTGGCACAGTTCCTGTCCAACAACGGTGCGGCGCTCCAGCGTCTGCAAGCGGGCGGCGTGAAGGTCATGGAATTCCCCGACAGCGTCTGGGATGCCTTCGGCAAGGCCAGCCAGGAAGTCATGGCAGAGAACATGGGCGACGAGCTGTTCAAGAAGATCTACGACAGCGCAATGGCGTCGATGAAGTCGTCGTCGGCCTGGTTGAACCTGTCGTCGGGTGTCTACACCGCGCAGCGCGACCGCGTACTGGGCTGATCCCGCGCACAGTGCAAAAACAGTACCCCCGCCATCAGGCGGGGGGCTTTCCCTTTGCCTGAGCCCGGACTGATGGGGTCTGCATAGGCGGCTCGGCAAGCGTCTCTCGGGGGCAACATGCAGGAAGATAACGGTATCTCCTTTTTCGGCGCCCTATGGAACGGTCTGATATGGCTGGTTCAGAACATCGCCGAGTCCTTCTACAACTTTGGCTACGCGGTCACGCATCCCCAGCTCTGGCTTGATTGGTCGGACAAGGAAGCGGTGATGCGTTTCGTCTACTATGGCGGCTCGGTCGAGTTCTTCTTTGTCGTCTTCACCTTCGTGCTGATCCTGACCGCCGTCGGCATGTTCTATCGTAATTTCATGTGGGGCATGGTCCGTGTTCTCGAAGGGTTCGCCAACACGGTTGGCCGGTTCTTTGCCTGGGCTGGCCTCTTGATGGTGCTGCAACAGATTATCATCGTGTTCATCCAGCGGGTCTTTGCACGTCCTGATCTGTCGTTCGGGTTGGGCATTCCGATCTCGTTCGACGTGAGCTGGTGGTCCGAGGAACTGAAGCTTTACAACGCGATGGTTGTCTGCCTCTGCGCGACATATACCTTTGTTCAGGGCGGTCACGTGCGCGTTGACCTGGTTTATTCCGGTATCAGCCACCGGGCGAAGCGGGTGGTCGACATGTTCGGCTCTCTGTTCTTCATGATGCCGATGGCCGTGGTGACCTGGCTTTACGGCTGGTATTTCCTGTGGCGTCACCTGATCGTGCCGAACCCGTCGGCCAGTGACCAGCTTGACCGGCTCTTGATGAAATCGCGCGCCATGCGCTGGAACGTGGAAACGATCGGTTTCAGCCCCAATGGATTCAACGGGTACTTCCTGTTCAAGATCCTGCTGGTGGCGTTTGCAGCGATGATCTTCATTCATGCGGTCGCGTTCTTCTATCGCTCCTGGCTGGAGTACGTGGAAGGCGAAGGCAGCGTCGGAAAATACCTCGACAAGGATACTCTTGGCGAGGGCGAAGAGGCCTATGAAGGCACGCATTAAGAATAGGAACTGGGGACATGCTATTCGGTCTTGATGGCGTCGAAATCGGCCTCATTATTGTCTTTCTCTGCCTCTTCGGGGGCATTCTCTCGGGCTTCCCGGTGGCCTTTGCCATCGGCGGTGCCGGGATCATCTCCTTCGGCATCATCGCGGCGCTCGACAGCGCGGGATTGCTGATCCATCAGGCCATCGACACTTCGTCGCAAGCCTATCACGATCTGGTCAATTCCGGCATAAGGCCGGATACGATATCGATCTTCCGATACCCGGATCTGCCACGCGCCGCCGAACATGTGTTCACCGGTGGCTGGCAAACCGCGATGGACCGCAACATCGCATTCATCGTGAACCGGATGAACGAGCGTGTGCTTGCCGGACAGTCGATTGAAACGCTGCTGGCCGTGCTGATGTTCGTTCTCATGGGCATCACGCTGGAACGGTCGAAGATCGCCAACGATCTTCTGACGACGATGGCACGGGTGTTTGGCCCGCTGCCGGGCGGTCTGGCTGTCTCCATCGTCGTCGTGGGGGCGTTCCTTGCTGCCTCGACCGGGATCGTCGGTGCAACGGTGGTCACCATGGGCCTGCTGGCCCTGCCGACCATGCTGCGCAACAACTACTCGCCGGAGCTGGCGACAGGCGTGATTGCCGCCTCTGGTACGCTGGGGCAGATCATTCCGCCGTCGATCGTGATCGTTCTTCTGGGAACGCTGGCCGGTGATCTTTACTCTACCGCGCAGGAAACCCGTGCCATCGAAGCCGGCTGTTCGGATGCCCTGACCTATCTGGGCGAACCGGCGGTGGTCTCTGTCGGGACGCTGTTTCAGGCGGCACTTTTGCCCGGCATCATGCTGGCCGTGCTCTATGCGGTCTACGCCTTCGGCTTTGCCCTTTTGAACCCGGACAAGGCGCCTGCCGTGGCGATGACCGGCCGCACCGGTGAGGTTGTCACCCGGTCCGAGGCCTTTACCTGGCTTCTGGGCGCGCCCATCGCGTTGATCGTCGGCACCATCCTGATGGCCAATGTTGGAATCGTGGGCAGTCAGGACCTGACGGTGTCTGGCTTCTCGGACAGCTCGAAATCCGCCAGCCTGCGCACCAATGTGTCCGAAGACTGTAAGGCGTCGATGATTGCGCTGCACGGGCAGGAGGCATGGGATGCCGCCGTCGTCGAGCAGGAGGCCATCGACAAGGCGGGCGGCGTGCAGGAAGCGCACAAGCTGACCGAAGAAGAGATTGCCGCCGCGCTGGAGGCCAAGATCGCCGCTGCTGCGCCGATCGGCACCGGTGTTGCGACGCTCTTCGTTCTGTTGGGGCTGACGCTGGTTGTTGGTCGCGGTGTGGCTCCGTCTCAGGACCCGCGTCCGCTGATGATCGGCGGGCTTGGTCTGGCGCTCACGCTGCTGGTCGACATCCTGCTGGTCGCGCCCACGACGTCGTCTGGGGTGACCGTGCTGTTGCTGGCGATCCCGACTGCCTTGGCTCTTTACGGGTGCAAGGCCGCCGCGGCGCGCTGTGCGACCAATGATCTGATCCGGGTGGTGTTCCCGCCGCTAGTTCTGATCATCGCGGTTCTGGGCTCGATCCTGGGCGGTGTAACCAACCCGACGCCGGCCGCGGCGCTGGGTGCGGGCGGGGCCATCATGCTGGCGGCCTACCGCCGGTTGAAGGACGAAGGACGCTCGGGCGCGATCATCATCTGGTCGACTTTCGCCATCATCGTCTGTCTACTGATCGGGGTGAACTTTGACCTGCGCATCAATCAGGGCAATGTTTCGTTTGAAAGCTGGGTCGCCTTCACCTTTGCCTATGCCACTTATGCCTATGCGCTGTTCGGGTTGTTGTTCGGGTGCTGGGTTCTGTTTGCTGGCGGCGTGCTGTCACCCATCGTGCGGGAAACTGCCAAGGTGACCTCGATGGTCTTTACCATCCTGATCGGCTCGCAGCTGTTGAACCTTGTGGTGATCTCCTTTGGTGGTGAGCACTACATCCAGGATTTCCTGAAGAGTTTCGACAATGAATTCACGGTCTTCCTGATCGTGATGCTGGTGCTCTTCATCCTTGGGTTCGTGCTCGACTTCCTCGAGATCATCTACATCGTGATTCCGATCGTCGGGCCGGTGATCTATGGCGGGTCCTTCGATCCGAAATGGGTGACGATCATGGTGGCGGTGAACCTGCAAACCTCATTCCTGACACCGCCGTTCGGTTTTGCGCTGTTCTACCTGCGCGGGGTTGCACCCAAGGAAGTGACCACCGGTCACATCTATAGGGGCATTATTCCCTTTGTGATCATCCAGGTGATCGGCATCGGCATCCTGTGGATGTTCCCGGCGATCGTGACCATAGTTCCGGCACTGATTCCGAACTGACGAAATAATGCGAGAAAAAGAAAAGGGGGCCTTCTGGCCCCCTTACTTTTTACTGAGAAACTGCCAAGCGACGCATTCCGCCACCACGTCAACTAGTGGTCGGCCAGCGATCGGGCAGTTGGATATTTGCGACCTGTTCGGCGATCGGATCCGTCGACAGGGGGTGGCGCGCAGCGTCATGCGACTCGGGATTGTCGAGTGGATGCCAGGCCCCACCGCGATAGATTTCGAGCCCTGAGAACCGGGACTTGTAGCCCATCTTTGGACTGCCGGGCACCCAGTAGCCGAGATAGACATAGGGCAGGCCGGTTTCGCGCGCGATCTCGATGTGATCGAGGATCATGTACGTGCCTAGAGAATTACGGTGCTGATCGGGATCGTAGAAGGAATAGACCATGCTGAGCCCGTCATCGAGAACGTCCGTCAGACTGACCGCGGTCAGGGTCCCATTTTCCTGATCGGCATATTCGATGACCCGGCTGCGGATCGGCGTTTCCTCGATCATCGCAGCGAATTCGAACACATCCATGTCAGCCATGCCGCCATCGGCGTGCCGACTGTCCAGATAGCTGCGGAACAGATCAAACTGCTCGTCCGTCGCCCAGGGAGAGGTGGCGCGCCGGGTCAGGTGGGCGTTGCGTTTCAGCGTGCGCCGTTGACCGCGTGACAGGGAAAAGGCCTTCACGTCAATGCGCGCAGACAGGCAGGCCGAGCAATCCGCGCACGAGGGCCGATAGAGCACGTTCTGGGAACGTCGGAAACCCTGTTGTGAAAGGGAGTTGTTCAGGCGTTCCGCGCCTTGGCCCTGAAGCGCCGTGAACAGTTTCCTTTCCATCCTGTCCGCCAGATAGGGGCAGGGTTGCGGTGCCGTCACATAGAATTGTGGCGCGATAGGCAGCGTATGGCGCATGGTTGTCCCGTGGTTGCTTGGCGGGATGATAGCAATCGATCCGAAACCCGCCAAGTGACCAAAGTCACATCATCAGGCATAGGCTCTGCGATTGATTGCGACAGTTCCCAGCACCGCGTCAGTCAACCCCTGAGCTCGGGACCCAAGCAGCATCATCAGGATCGAGATGATCTGAAGAACGGGGATTGCCATGCTGACGGTATAGCCTGCGGTATGGGCCAGCGCGAGGCCTCCATCCAGCCGCGAACCATAAGCGTCCCGCAGTTCTACGCCGACGAACCGCATGCCCCAGGTGGCAGACCCTCCGGCGATGGTGGCCACGCGATAGACAAAGCCCACCACCAGGTAGAGGATGGGCCAGACAAAGGCCCCGACAAAGGCGGTCAGCAAAACGACGATCAGGCTGAGAAACAGAATGACGCAGGTGTCGAATACCCAGGCGAAGAAGCGTTTGACCGCAACGCTCTGGTAGAATTCGGGCTGGTGGTCGGGATGGGGCAGGTGTGTCATTTGGTTGGTCCGTCGGTCAATGAATGGCAGCCCCTTGGCGGGGCTGCCGGAGTGGCTCAGATAGCGTCTTCGTCCCGGTCACCATCGCGGGCATTGCGCACGCGTTCGTCCATGAACTCGTCAAATTCCGCCTTGTCCTTGGCTTCGCGCAGGCGGTGGAGGAACGCTTCGAAATCTGCCTGTTCCTGTTCCAGGCGCGCCAGCGTGTCGGCCTTGTAGGCGTCAAAGGCGCTGTTGCCGGTTGTGGACATGGCCCGCATGCCTTGATGGCTCCAGGTTTTGCGGCGGGTGCAGGACTTGCTGAACATGCGTTTGCTCCAGATCATATAGGCTAGAAGGGCGAGGCCAATGGGCCAGAAGAAGACAAAGCCAAGGACCATTGCGGCGATCCAGGCGCCCTTGCCCTTGCTGTCCAGCCAGGCTTCGCTTCGATGCAGCCAACCCGGATGAGACGGGGTGGCGACGGGGTCGGTCATCATGGTCATTGTCGGTCTCCAGATCAGGTTTGAATGTGAATGCCTTTCACATTGTGAATGTGGGATAGGAAAAGAGTTGTTGCAAGGGGTAATGTGAAAAAGATTTACATTAACCTAGAAGTGGTACGAGAGCCGTCTGTGCCTCAAATGTAGCGATTTGATAGCGGATCTCAGCGGACACGGACTCTTGCAATCTTTGACAGAGTTATTTGCAGCAACCAGTTTTCGTGATCCCTGGCCTTGTTGGCTGCTTTTGGTGCACCTTGATTTGTAGATACCTAGCACCCTAACTTTAAGGCCAGGATGCCGAAGTGGGGACGAGCAGTTTCAGCGACGAGTTTAAGCGCGACCCGATCCACCAGATGCAGGGACTGATCAACTAGGTCAGCGGCCGAGAACCAGGGGTACTTTCATACACTGTGTCCCTCGGCGGGAAATTGCCAGCCGTTCCTGTGCAAGCGCGTTCAAGCCATTCCGATTTCGAAATGTGCCAAAGTCTTGCCATATTCGCCGACTAGTCTGCCTATGAAACGAAGAAAGCGGGAGCTTTGCCATGCAGATGTTGAATCATTCCTACCGCGGTTTGGGTTTGCTCATGCAGTTAAACTGGGATCGTATGCTGTTTGTCGGAGCAATCGTCGCAGCTCTGTTCTTGGGTGCGTTTCTGGGCAGCTTCTGACCTTTGTCTTCCGGTTCCGAGACAAGACGCGGCTATTGAGCCGCGTCTTTCGTTTTTGGGCTTTTGACAACCCGGCTCAATCCCGGTACTGACTGACCGAGGTCTGCTGAAAATCTGGGTTGATAACAAAGATGAAAAACGGGAGTGGTACAGGTAGATACTGTGGCGGTCGAATTTCTGGCAGCCATATGTTGATGAATTCTGTCTCAGCGATTTTTCTTTTGACGGCAACGAGTTTGGTCGGGTTGCCGCAAACGGCATTCGCACAATCCTATACCTTTACGTCGGTTCAGGTTGAAGGGAACCAGCGTATCGAAAGCTCGACAATCGTGGCGAGAACCGGAATCGAACGGGGTAAGGAAGTCAGCGCCGGGCAACTCAACGATGCCTATCAACGCGTGCTTGAAAGTGGCGTCTTCGAGACAGTTGAGATGATTCCGCGCGGCAACACCCTGGTGATCAAGGTCACCGAGTTCCCGACTATCAACAAAATCAACTTCGAAGGCAATAAACGGATTAAGGACGAAACCCTCCAGGGGGCTATCACCTCGGAATCTCGGCGCGTGTTTACCGCAGAGCAGGCAGAACGCGATGCGGCGACGATCGCCGAAATCTATTCGACGCAGGGACGTGTGGCGGCAACGGTTGTTCCGAGGATAATCCGCCGCAGCGACAACAGGGTCGACCTGGTTTTCGAGATTGCCGAAGGCGATACGATCGAGATCGAGCGCGTTAGCTTTGTGGGCAACCGAGCGTTTTCGGACCGGCGCCTGCGCCGCATTCTCGAGACAAAGCAGGCGGGTCTTCTCCGGACCTTCATTCGGTCTGATACCTTCATTGCCGACCGGATCGAGTTCGACAAGCAGGTTCTTCGCGATTTCTACCTGTCGCGGGGGTATGTCGATTTCCGCGTAAACAGTGCCAATGTCGAGTTTACCAGGGAAAGAGATGCCTTCTATCTGGTTATGGATGTAACTGAAGGCCAGCAGTTTTCCTTTGGCAATATCACCACGGTCAGCGAAATCCCGGGTGTAGACGCCGCCGAGTTCCAGGCTGCGCTCAAGGTCAAACCGGGCGTGGTCTATTCCCCAAGCCTGGTGGAGAACTCGATCGCCCGGCAAGAGCGCCTTGGACTCAAGAAGGGCGTCGATTTTCTGCGGGTTGAACCGCGGATTAAGCGAAACGACCGGGATCTGACGCTGGATATCGAGTTCGCTCTGGTGAAAGGGCCCCGTATTTTCGTCGAGCGGATCGACATCGAAGGCAATACCACCACCTTGGACCGGGTGATCCGTCGTCAATTCCGCACGGTTGAAGGTGATCCGTTCAATCCGCGAGAAATCCGAGAAAGTGCCGAACGCATCAGAGCATTGGGGTTCTTTGCCGATGCGAACGTGGAAACCCGCGAAGGTTCGACCCCGAGCCAAGTCATCGTCGATGTGGATGTCGAGGAACAACCGACCGGCTCGCTGAGTTTTGGCGGTAGCTACTCGGTGTCCGACGGTTTTGGCGTTGCCATCGGGCTTAGCGAAAGCAACTTCCTTGGCCGGGGCCAGCGTCTGGGCTTAACCCTGTCGACCGCACAGGATGCCGAACAGTACATCCTGTCCTTTACCGAACCGCAGTTGCTGGGCCGCGATCTGAAGTTCGATATCGATCTGGGGGTTTCGGCGACCAATTCGAGTTTTGCCAGCTACGACACAGATCGGCGCTTCTTTGCTCCTGGGCTGACCTTCCGATTGGGCGAATTGTCCAGTCTGCAACTTAGATACCGTTGGGATGCCAGCGAGATGATCAAGCGCAGCGCCACATCTGTCAGTGGCGCGGTCATCGCAAGCGAAATCGCCCAAGGGCGCTTGACGACCAGTTCAATGGGGCTGACCTATTCCTATGACAGCCGGATCGGTGGGCTTAACCCGAATGCCGGGGTCCTGTTCGAGGTCGGTGTCGATGCGGCTGGTCTCGGCGGCGACAACGAGTATTTCAAGACTAACGCGCGCGCTATCGCCCAGACACGGGTCTGGCACGAGGAAATCACGTTGCGCGCCTCGCTGGATGTCGGTGC
This sequence comes from Ruegeria marisflavi, assembly GCF_025673445.1. Classification (NCBI taxonomy): domain Bacteria; kingdom Pseudomonadati; phylum Pseudomonadota; class Alphaproteobacteria; order Rhodobacterales; family Roseobacteraceae; genus Ruegeria; species Ruegeria marisflavi. The sequence goes on along the minus strand of NZ_JAOVQN010000005.1, from coordinate 178,357 downwards.
CTTCAGTTGGCAGGGAAGCGGATTTAGCCGAGCGATCGACCGGTTTGTCATCGGGCCGAATACGTTCCGCGGCTTTGAGCCGGCGGGTGTGGGGCCGCGTGACTTGTCCAATGGGGTGAACGACGCGCTTGGCGGAAACTATTACGCTGTGGCGCGGTTCGAAGCAGAGTTTCCTCTGGGCCTTCCCGAGGAACTGGGCCTGCGAGGCGGTTTGTTCTATGACGTCGGTAACGTCTGGGACCTGAGCGATGTGAACACGGCCGGAGGAACGATCGTGGGTGCAGATGGGTCTTTCCGTCATGTGATCGGTTTCTCGCTGCTGTGGACGACGGCCTTCGGACCGCTTCGGTTCAACTTCTCCAAGGCGCTCAAGAAAGAGACCTTTGACAAGGAACAAAGTTTCGACCTGACAATTCAGGCGCGGTTCTGATCGCCAATGTCACGTAACAGCACAGGGCGGTGGCGGCTGGGTCAGACGGTCGCACTCGCCCTGGCCCTTGCAGCTCCCGGCTCTGCGTCGGCTCAGCAGTTGGGATTGCCGCGGCACGAAGTGCTGACGATTTCGGGCGAGATCCTATTTGCAAAGTCGGCTTACGGGCGGCGGGTCATCGACGAAATCGAGGCCGAAGGTGCACTATTGGCGGCCGAGAACGAGCGTATCATCGCTGAGCTCAGCCGAGAGGAACTGGACTTGACCGAAAGGCGCGCCAAGATGGAGCCTGATGCGTTCCGCGTTCTTGCCGAAGCCTTTGACCGAAAGGTGCAATCTCACCGGGAGAATCAGGAAGCCAAGCGGGAGACACTGGCCCGGCGCGGCGACGCCGCGCGCACCGCCTTTGTGGAACTGACCCGACCCATCCTAGGCGCCTTGATGAGGGATACTGGTGCCAGCGTCATTCTGGACCGGTCGACAGTGTTCTTCAGCCTCGATTCAACCGATGTCACGGCCTTGGCGATCAGTCGGATCGACGAAGCGATTGGTGACGGCAGTGCGTTGCGCAAGAACGGCAACAACTGACTGGTTCGGCTTTGCTTGCTGTTGTCTGTCAGTATTGTTAATTCCTGATGAACAAATCGAATACAGGACCTGCACCGCATGACCACTGAAACCAAGAGTGCCGACATCCAGTTGATCCAGCGGATTCTCCCGCATCGCTATCCGTTTCTTCTCGTGGACAAGGTGATCGAGATCAACGGCTACTCTTCGTCCGTGGGCATCAAGAATGTCACAATGAACGAACCGCATTTCCAGGGCCATTTCCCTGGAACGCCAATCATGCCCGGCGTGACAATCGTCGAAGCTATGGCGCAAACAGCCGGCGTGATGCTGGGTGTCGGCATGGATATCATCGACAGCGAGCTGCTGATCTATTTTATGAACATTGATAACTGCAAGTTCCGCCGCAAGGTGGTGCCAGGTGATGTCATGAAAATGCACGTCGAGACGTTGCGCGGCAAGATGGGCGGCAAGATCTTCAAGTTCAAAGGTGTCGCGACGGTCGACGGTGAAGTGGCGGCAGAAGCCGAGTTTTCGGCCTATGTCGACCTTACCGGAGAAAAAAGTAAATGAGCCGCATTCACCCTAGCGCTGTCATTGAAGAGGGCGCGAAGATCGGTCAGGATTGCGTCATCGGCCCGTTCTGCGTGGTCGGTCCAAATGTGGTTCTGGCGGATCGGGTCGAACTAAAAAGCCACGTGGTGGTCACCGGCAATACCTCGGTTGGCGAGGATACCGTGATTTTCAACTTCGCCGTTATCGGCGAAATCCCCCAGGACAAGAAGTTCGGGGGCGAGGAGACACGGCTGGAAATCGGAGCACGTAACCGGATCCGCGAACATGTAACGATCAATGTTGGTACCGCTGGCGGCGGCGGCGTCACACGGATCGGAAATGATGGGCTGTTCATGGCTGGTTGCCACGTCGCGCATGATGCCCAGATCGGTGACAGAGTCATCGTGGTCAACAGTGTCGCCATCGCCGGTCATGTGGTGCTGGAAGACGACGTGATCGTTGGCGGCCTGGCCGGGGTGCATCAATGGGTGCGCATCGGCCGGGGCGCGATCATCGGTGGCCTCGCCAAGGTCACGCATGATGTCATCCCCTATGGCCTGGTCAACTCTGACAGCGGGGTTCTTGCCGGGCTCAACCTAGTGGGGCTCAAGCGTGCGGGATTGCCGCGCACCGAAATCTCGGCCTTGCGGGCCGCCTTCAAGGAACTGTCCGAGGGGCAAGGCACCTTTCTTGAGCGGATCGAGCGTCTGGCCGAAAGCGCCGAAAGCGCCCAAGTGCAGGAGATCGTCGAGTTTGTGCGGGCCCATAGCGACCGTTCCTTTCTGACGCCCGGAGCCTGAGCCATGATCGCGTTGCTTTGCGGGCAGGGGGCCTTGCCAGGTGCAATTTCTGTGGCACTGGACGAACCACCATTGGTCTGCGCACTTGAAGGGTTCGAGCCGGACGATCTGGCCGTGGATCTGTCCTTCAGACTGGAAACGATGGGCTCGCTGATTTCCGAGTTGAAACAGCGGGGGATTGACGAGGTCTGTCTGGCGGGAAGCATCCGCCGCCCGCAAATCGACCCGTCCAAGATCGACGCGGCAACCCTGCCTTTGATCCCAGTGTTTCAAAAAGCGATGATGGCGGGCGACGATGGCGCCTTGCGCGCGGTGATCGGCGTTCTGGAGCACGCGGGCCTTACGGTGCGCGCGGCGCATGAGATCGCGCCTGCGCTGTTGCCCAATCCGGGGTGCGCCACCACCATGCACCCCTCGGCAGCCGATCTGGAGGATGCCGTGCGCGCCGCTGGCATCATGGAGGCCCTTGCGCCGGTCGATGTCGGGCAGGCCTGCGTTGTCTATCAGCGGCAGGCATTGGCCATTGAAACCGTCTATGGCACCGACTGGATGCTGCAAAGCCTGACCCAACGCCCCGACGCGGGCGGTGGCGTTCTGTTCAAGGCACCGAAAGCGGGGCAAGACCGGCGGGTCGATCTGCCTACGATCGGAATTGGCACCGTGACGGCGGCCACGGCCGCCGGGCTGTCCGGGATCGTGATCGAAGCGGCGGGTGTCATCGTGCTGGACCACCCTCGGGTTATTGCCGAGTGTGACCGGCTGGGTCTGTTCCTGATGGTGCGGGAGCGTAGCTCCTGATGCGTGTCTTCATCCTGGCTGGCGAACCTTCGGGCGACCGGTTGGGGGGTGCCCTGATGGACGGGCTCCGGACATTGCGCCCAGACGTGGTGTTCGAGGGCGTTGGTGGCCCTGCGATGGAAGCGCAGGGTTTGTGCAGCCGGTTTCCGATGGCCGAACTCAGCATCATGGGACTTGTGGAGGTGCTTCCTAAGTACTTTCACCTGAAACGCCGGATCGAGGAGACTGCAAAGGCCGTTCTGGACATGCGGCCGGATGTGATGATCACCATCGACAGCCCAGATTTCAGCCTGCGTGTGGCGCGGCTGGTCAAAGAGGCCAGCGACATCCGCACCGTGCATTATGTGGCGCCCAGCGTCTGGGCTTGGCGGCCCGGACGCGCCGACAAAATGGCCAAGGTGATCGACCACGTGCTGGCGCTGTTGCCATTTGAGCCGCCCTATATGGAGCGCGCCGGGATGGAATGCGATTTCGTCGGCCACCCTGTGGTGGGAGAGCCCGAGGCGAGCGGCGCCGAGATCGCGGCGCTGCGCGAGGAACTGGGGCTTGGCGACGCGCCGCTGCTCTTGGCGCTGCCCGGATCGCGACGGGGCGAGGTGGAGCGGCTGGCGCCAGTCTTTGGCGCGGCGCTCCGACAGTTCCTGCCGGATCATCCAGAGATGCGGGTGCTGGTTCCGGTGGTGCCGCATGTCGCCGATCAGGTGGCGCAACACGTAGCCGATTGGCCCGGCTCGCCTGTGCTGGTCGATCCACGCGGTCTGGCGCCTGCGCAGGCCGCTATGCGTAAGCGCGCGGCCTTTGCCGCCGCCGATCTGGCACTGGCGGCCTCGGGCACCGTGTCGCTGGAACTGGCGGCGGCGGGCACGCCCATGGTGATCGCCTACAAGGTGAACTGGCTGACCCAGAAGATCGCCGAGCGGATGGTGAGTATCGACACGGTGACGCTGGTCAATCTGGTCAGCGAGACACGGGTGGTGCCGGAATGCCTGGGCCCGGCCTGCACGCCTGAGAACATCGCCGCACGGCTGGCGGCGGTGCATGCCGACCCTGCCGCGCAGGATGCGGCGATGCGCCTGACGATGGAGCGTCTGGGCCGGGGCGGCCCTCCGCCCGGGTTGCGCGCGGCGCAGGCGGTGCTGGACCGGTTGCCGGGGTGAGCGCGCTCTTGGGCTTTGCCGCCTCGGCGGCGCTGGCGCAGATCCTGACCAATCTGGACAATCTGGCGCTGCTGCTGGCGCTTGTGGTGGCCACGGGACCGCGCATCGCCGTGGGCGGCTATCTGCTGGCACAGGCCGTGGTTCTGAGCGCGGCGCTTGCCGTGGCGCTGGGGCTGGGTGGTCTGCCGCTCTATTGGATCGGCTATCTGGGGCTTGTGCCGCTGGCTCTGGGCCTGCGCGGCATCGCCGCGCAGTGGCGCGGGCAGGGGGAGGCAGAACAGCAGGTTCCAATGCGGCGCGGCCTTATGGCCACCGCTGTCCTGTTCCTGAGCCTGTCACTCGACAGTTTCGCGGTGCTGACGCCGCTCTTGGCCGACTCGGCCCCCGCCTATCGTTGGGCCGGGCTGACGGGGGCCTCGGGCGCTGCGCTGGCCCTCGGCATGGGCGGCTTCGCCGCTGGCAGCCTGCGCCAGGGGCTGGGCCGCTGGGCCGCCCGGCTGGAGGCACTGGCGCCCTGGGTCATGCTGGGCGCGGGCCTTTATGTCCTGTCCAACACCGGCACCGATCTGGTCTGACCCGGGCGGGAAAGCCTGAGATAGACGCTGTCGGCCCACTCCCCGCCGATCTGGATCGTGCGGCTGGCGCGATGGGTTTCGACAAATCCAAGGTGGTGCAACAACCCCAGCGAGGCGGCGTTGCGCGGGTCGACATCGGCCCGGATATGGTCGAGGGGCATGGTGTCGAAAAGATGCGGCAGCAGGGCGGTCAGCGCCTCGCGCATCAGCCCCTGGCCCCAGCGGTCCCGGCGTAGAAAGAAACCGAGCTCGGGCACGGCCCACAGCCCGGCCTTGCCGATCGCCACGCCGTCCTGAAGCAGCACGTATTCGCGGCACCGCTCGGGCGGCTCGGCCAGCGTTCCGGCAACCCAACGCTCGGTCTGTGCCGGATCTGTATGGGTTTCGCCAAAGAACCGCATCGCCTGCGGGTCGCCAAAGAAGGCATGCAGGGCAGGGGCATGCTCTGCCTGCATCGGGCAGAGCGTCAGGCGCGAGGTTTGAAGCGTCTCAATACCCACGCCAGATCCAGCCGCCGCCAAAGATGCGGCTGCCGTCGCTTTCGTAGAACACGCAGGCCTGTCCGGGCGACACCCCTTCCTCTGGCGTCAGCAGCTCTACCTCGGCCTCGGTCTCGCTGATCGGGCGCACGATGGCTTCGCGCGGCGGGCGGGTCGAGCGGACCTTGACCGACAGGTGCCATTCGGGGTGCGAGGTGAAGGGGGCGTCGCCCAGCCAGTTGATCTCGCGCACCGGGATGGTGCGGGTGGCCAGCATCTCCTTGGGGCCGACCACCACCTGTTTCCTGTCCACGTCCAGACGCACCACATAGAGCGGATCGCTGAGGCCGCCGATGCCCAGGCCGCGGCGCTGGCCGATCGTATAGTGGATGACGCCCTCGTGACTGCCCAGCACGCGGCCATCGGCATGCACGATCTCGCCCGGCTCAGCGGCGCCGGGGCGCAGTTTCTCGATCACGCTGGCATAGTTGCCGTTGGGCACGAAACAGATGTCCTGGCTGTCGGGCTTGTCGGCCACGGCTAGGCCATATTGCGCCGCCATTTCGCGGGTTGCATCCTTGGAGGGCAGATGGCCCAGCGGAAAACGCAGATAGTCGAGCTGTTCCGGCGTGGTCGAGAACAGGAAATAGGACTGGTCGCGGTTGGCATCCTCGGCGCAATGCAGCTCGGGCCCGTTCGGGCCGATCTTGCGCTGGATGTAATGGCCGGTGGCCATGCAGTCGGCTTCGAGATCGCGGGCGGTTTCCAGCAGGTCCTTGAACTTCACCCGTTCGTTGCAGCGGATGCAGGGGACCGGGGTGGCACCGGCCAGATAGCTGTCGGCGAACTCGTCTATCACCGCATCCTTGAAGATGTTTTCGTAATCCAGCACGTAATGCGGAAAGCCGCGTTCCTCAGCAACGCGGCGGGCGTCATGGATGTCGATCCCGGCGCAACAGGCGCCTTTCTTGGCCAGGGCCGCGCCGTGATCGTAGAGCTGCAAGGTGACGCCAACCACGTCATAGCCCTGGTCCGCCAGATAGGCGGCCACGACCGAGCTGTCGACGCCACCCGACATGGCAACCACCACCCGCGTTTCCGAGGGCGGTTTGGCAAAGCCAAGCGAGTTCAGCGGCATTTCGGTGTCCAGCGCCATAGGGGCAGCTCCTGACGATTAAGGAAGACCGGCAGAATATAGGAAAATCCGAACTACTCTCAAGGGGCGGTTTCACCCTGCATTAAGTAGGCTGTCGCTAAGGTTACCCTGACACAAGAAGGGATAGGTAATGTTCTTGCGAAAGGTTGAAGGCCCTCGATCAGTCACTTTACCAGACGGCACCAAAATGACGCGTTCGGATCTTCCACCGGCGACCACTAGGCGATGGGTTGCCTCTCGAAAGATCGCTGTGGTTCGTGGGGTGTTGTACGGATTGATTCCTCTGACTGATGCGAAGAAAATCTACGGGTTGAGTGATGAAGAGTTCAACAGTTGGGTTTCAGCCTTTGCGGAGCACGGAAAAGAAGGGTTGAAGGCAACATCTTTAAAAAAACATCGACAACTTTAGATTGATTTTGCATAATAATATTATTGATAACGTCGAGTTATTACGTTACGTCAAAAAAGCCCTTAAAATATGAGATTTTTGGAACCGTGTCAGTCTCCTGTCAGTCTGCGCTGTTCAGGCACTGAAGCCAGCGTGCGCGCCGTAACAGTCAAACCAACGGTGCGGGCATCACGGTCGCGGGGGGGAGCGGTGTGGGACGGAAAGAACCCGGCCCATTCCCGCTCGAACACCTTCCAATCGATCAGGGCGGCGAGTTTCACCAGCTCGTGGCGCATGTCGTCAGGCGGGCGCGCAGGAGATCGTCTTGTTCCGGAGGCGGCCTTCGCGGCCTCATATCATGGCTCGAAATTGCAGGGTTCCCGCTGAGACAATACGAAATCCTGCACATAGCGCCCAACGGAATCGCGCCGTTTCCTAATAAAATCAGCTAAATAAGAGTTGTTCGGATCGGAGCAAATAGATTCCGGGCCCGTTCCGAACATCCGTACAAGCCGCGAGATCATCCGACCGGCTGTAATGCTGTACGTCAGATTTACCCTAGCCTCTCGGAATGACGAGGATCTGCTGCACGGGGGAAGTATCGTTGATAGCGAAGAAGCCGTTCGTATTGCCCGAACGAAATGTCTCAGTCCGGCGAAGGTGCATCTACCTCGCTACCGAAAGTAACCTTGCAACGATGCCCGGCCGGAATGGAAAGGTCCGGATTGTCCAGCCGAAGATGTAGGCCGAATGTGCCGCTGGCTACGTCGAAGACCCGGTCGATCCGAAGAATTTCTGCCTGATAGACTCCATCTATGGGCGGGGCCGGGTGCACTTGCGCCATGTCACCCTCCTGGACCGTGCCGTATTCCGCGACTGGCAAGAAGGTGATCACATCCAGCGGGTCCAGTCGGACGATCGTTGCAAAGCGGCCTTCCTGGGGCAGGTATTCGCCTTCGTCGAAGTACCGCTCCAGCGCGATCCCTTCGATCGGGCTGCGGATTTCAAGTAGAGATAGCACCGCCTCTGCGCGCTTCAATTCTTCCATCGCCACGCGCCGGGCGAGTTCCACCCGGACAAGGACCGACCGGGCGGCTTCGACGGCTGTCTGGATTTCTTCCAGAACCTCTCGGCTGACGACGCCCCGTGTCGAAAGTTCCTGAGTCCGCCCCAGCCGCGCCTCCAGGAAGGCAAGTTGTGTTTTTTGCGCCTCTATCTCCGACGTATCGTCGGCACGCAGGCGCAGCATCTCGACCGTGGCACGCTGGATGGTCGTGTCCAGATTGGCGAGGAGTTGTCCCTTCTCAACCTGTTCGCCAGGCTCGACGTGCACCCGCGCGACGACACCGCCAGAGGCGCCGGCGACATCGACGGTCTCGGATGGGTCGATCACGCAGTCGTAGATCTGCGCGCCACAAGGCGCTGCGGTCAAAGCCGCCACAAAGTAGACCGCAGCCCGCATGGTCGGCGTCAGGTCTCTGCCATCGGCTCAGCCGCGTCTTCGGTTTCAGACGCGGTCTCTGACTCAAAAGCTTCGGTGTTGGCGCGCTCCAGCATTTGGCGGAAATGGCGCATCGAAGACAGGTGCAAATAGATGCATTCCAGCTCGTCCTTGCGGCACAGATCGGCCAGCGTGTCGCCTGACAGTGCCTTCAATTTTTCCCGATCAACAACCTGAAAGCCACCCAGAGTACGCTTTTGCCCTGCGCCCAGCGAGAATTCCGCCTGCATCGGTACCAGCAGGTCCAGTTCCTTCAGGCGTTTGCAGAATGCCTGTGTACGGGCAAACCCGGCCTGATAGTCCTGGAGGAACTTCAAAACGGATTTCAGGTAGCCGGTTTGTTCGCCATCCGAGTCGAACAACCGCTCGCCGCGACCATCGCGGTTTGCCCCCTCGAACTCTTCGTCCACCAGCAGGGTGAATTGGTTCTTGTCCTTGTCCAAAGAGAAGATGAACGGATAGCGCCGCGCGAATGCGGGTATATAAGTGCCGTGCCAATTTCCATCGGCGTCGACGGCTAGGTTCTCGTCGTCACGGGTTCCGACGATGATGGCGGGAACCACGTCGTCGCCGGTTCCGGCGAACACGATCGGATGAGTGCCTGCGGCAGGGCCGAATTCAAGCGCTGTAAGCGGGATGGAATTGGTGTGACGTGCGAACGCGTACGTCTTTCCACTGCTGATCGATAGATCGCCATGCCGTTTGGCGCTGACCGGGACGGCCGTTTTGTAGAAAAGTTGCTGCACGGGCATAGTCAATCAACCCCTTCAAATGTCATTGTTTCTTCTCCTTAAACTATCGGGCCCCTAAAGTAATTGGTAGCCAAAAGCTCCGGTTTTGTCTAAGCTTTTTAGCATTATTGAAAATGATGCCACACGATACTTTGCCAAACGCTAACGAAAAGAATGGTGTCGCGGCCAGGGGGGATTCTATCCATGTCATTCCCATTCATTCGGGGCTTGAAAAGATCAGATTCCAGACGTGACAGTCGTTCACTTTTTGCACGCAAATCAGGTATTAGCGGACGAAAAGTACATCTGGAGCAACTAGAGCCCAGGCTCTTGCTTGCAGCTGATTTCGCGGTCTCGATGGCTGATGCGATGCAGGCCGATACGGCAGCCCTGAGACTCGAAGGATTCCAGGCAGAATCAGGGGCTGCCCTTAGGGCTCTCAATTCAAGCGGAGCGCAGATTGCACAGGCGTTCAGCGGTGCGGATGTCGCCCCGCTTTCTTCTCAGATCCGGGTAATCTCGACGGATAAAGAAGATCGAATTGAGATAGACGCCCTTTCATTGTTTGATATTTCGAAACAATCATCAGATCTTCCGCTTTTTGAAGTCGAAGGCGGCGATGGCGACGACACTTTGCGGGTCGTAGGGGGCGAACTGGAATTCGGAATGCGCACATACGCCGACTGGCGTATTGACGATGTCACCGAAGAGGGTGCCTCTGGTGTGGTGTCCGTCACGCTGCGCAATGCAAATTTCGTTGAGGAGGCTTCTTTCGAGATCGAATTTAGTGGCATTGAGGTGCTATCCGGCACCCAGGGCGACGACACGTTCTATCTCGCGACCAGCGAGATGCGCAAAGGCATCACTATCGATGGCGGGGACGGCGACTTCGACAGCCTCGTTCTGGATGGCAGCTATTCCAGCGTGTCTTATCAGGCCGCGACGGCCAACGATGGTCAGATCCTGCTGGACGGCACCGCGCTGGTCTATCAGGGGCTGGAACCGATCACACAGAATTCCGCCTCGGACGATCTGGTGATCCACCTGACGGATTCTGACGATGATGCAGTGCTGACCTCCTTAAATGCGGGCTCTATGTACATCGGCACAACCGGCGGTCTCATCCCGACATTCGAGAATATCACCTTCGTCAACCCGACCAATTCGCTGACCATCAACCTGAAATCCGGGTCCGATACACTGACAGTCGAGAGTCTTTCGGCCAACTGGGACGCGTCGTTGTACATCTACGGCGAAGACGAGGGGGCAGAGACCTTTCTGGGCGACGGCGGCGAAGATGACGTGACTTTTTCGGGCAGTATTGACCTTGGTAGCAGCGGGTCGATGCAGGTCATTGCCGAGACGATCACGGTGAACGACAACGTCTCGATCACCGGTGACACCTCCGAAGATGGCTTTATCGAATTCCGCAGCCGCCGTCTGGGCACGGCCGAGCTGGAAAACCTGTCGCCGATCTTTCCGGGTATCCCCAAATACGCTTCCGTCGATATCGGAGAGAACGCCAGCATCGAGGCGGGCGGCGTCTACCTGATCGCCCAGGCCGAAGAACGCGGCTATGCCGAACAGCTGGAGATCTCGACAGAGTTGGACACTAATCTGGTCGGCCCGCTGCTGGATCAGGTCACTTCGGTTTTGGGCCTGCCGTTTCAGGTTCTCGTCAAAAAGACCGATGCCAAGGTAACAGTCGCTGACGGCGCCAATATAGTCGGCCATTCCGCGGTGGGCATCTATGCCAACTCGGTCACCAACGCCTCCGGCTCGGCGGGCTTCGCGATTGCCAGTCTCGGCTGGGCGGATTCAACGGCCAATGCCGAGGTCGATATCGGCGACGCCAACATCTATTCCGACGGCTTCGTCGTCGTCACCTCCGACGCCTCTTCGACCGCCAACATGTCGGTCGAGACGAATACAAGCCTTGGCACCGTTCCGACGTCTTCCAGCAGCCAGGTCTCGCTGTCGCTGGCGGTGGCGCGGTCCACCCTGTCGTCGACGCTGACGGTTGCTGACGGTGCGACGATCGAGGCGGGTCTGACGGCCAATCTGTTGGCGGGCGGTTCGGTGGATTCGCAGGCCTCGGCCTCCTCAGGCCTGTTCGCTTCCGGCGCGGCCGGGGCGGCGCTGTCAATCGAGCTGTCGGATGCCGATGTTCACACCAACATCCATGGCACGGTCATCAGCCGTAACGAACCGGGCGCGGTGGTCAAGCTGGAGTTCGATCCGCTCGCAGCACCGGGCGAGCGCGGCTATGTCGATCTGGAAAATGACAAGATCTTTGTCGGTCCGAACGCGCTGGCGACCGAGGATACGGTCGTCTACACCTCCAGCCGCGGGCAGAACATCGGCGGCCTGATCGACGGTGCGACCTATTACGTGCTCAAGGATTCGTCCGATCCCAACTATATCCAGCTGGCCAAGTTCGAGGACAGCGTGTTCCGGGGCGATGCGATCGACCTGGTCGAGTTCAACGGCACGGCGAGCAGCCCGCTATATCCGGCGACCAACAACAAGTCGTTCACCGGCGCCGACGTCAATTCCGAGAAAGGTGAGATCAATCTGCCGAACGGCGCCTTTACCGGAACCGGAACCGATTTCACCACCGTCGACCAGACCTATCCGCTGGGGCAGGCGGTGATCTACGAGGCGGCAGCGGGCTCTGAAATCGAGGGGCTGGTCAGCGGCAATACCTACTATGTCATCACCGGCACCAACCAGTTCAACCTGGACGGTGGCGCCCGCTCTTTTGTCGGCGCCGACGGCCAGACCATCCAGCTTGCCGAGACCGAGAATGAGGCTTATGCGGGCGTCGCGATCGAACTTGGAAACGTGACCGGCGACGACTTCACGCTTCGGGCCGCGCATATCCTGGATGCGGGTTTCGCCACCGGCGTCGGTATCGGCGCCAAACTGGAGGTGGAGACTACGACAGAGGCCGGCGCGGGCCTCAGTTCAGCGGATTCAGACGGCTCGAATTCTCCCGACGGCTACAATCTCAACGACTCGGCACTGGGCAATATCTTTTCTGGCCTGATGGGGCGCATCTCGTCCGAGTCTTCGACCAACACGGCCATGAACAGCGCCGGCGCCAGCCCCAATAGCCTGAGCGCAGCGGTGGCTTTGGCCTTTGCCTACAACGATCACGATGTGTCTGCTGACGTGCATTCGACGGCAACGATCACGTCGGGCGAAGACCTGGAAGTCAAGGCCGAGATAGAGCACCTGAACAAAGCGTTCGCGCAGTCCAGTACTGAGCCGCAGGAGGAGAACGAGACCGGAGAGCAGAGCGCTCCGAACACGATCAGCGCGGCGGTCATTCTGACGATTACCGACAATGATGCGCAGGCGACGATTCACGGCGGCGCCGAAATGAACGCCAAGCGTGCGACCCGCGTGATTGCCGGTGTGACCTATCCTTTTGCTCAGACGCTTGATCAGTTCCTGCCGACCACGGCGGGCGAGGTTGTCGACCTGTTCAAGACCGAGGGCTACGGCGCCATCACACAATATGTCGATGACACTTTCGGACTTTCGAGTTTTCTCAACACTTGGTCGTCCTCGACCTCTAAGGGCGATAACGTTTCGGTTGCCGGTTCGATTAACTTCCAGGTTCAGGACACGACGGCGCTCGCGACCGTGAAGGACGGCGCGCTGATCAACCAGGACCAAACCTTCAACGCGGATGAGACCGATCCCTATTTTGGGCAGGAAGTCGTCTCGGTCGAGGCAACATCCTACATGCAGCAGATTGACATGGCCGGGATCTTCGGCTGGTCGCTCGGTTCGCTCGGGCTGAACGATCTGTATGTATCCAGCGGAGGCGCGTCGTTCGACGGCGGGACACCGTTCGACACGAACTCGCCTAGCGTCGCTGGCAATAGTGGTGGCAAGGGTGGCATCGGTGCCACGCTTTACGTCAAGTTGGTCGACAATACGACGCAGGCAGTCGTCGAGGACAACGCACGGATTTTCACGGGCCGCTCGGGCGGCTTCAACATGAAGGCTGAAGAGGCGCTCTTCAACTTGGGTTTTGCCCAATCTGGCGCAGCCTCGGATTCGGGATTTGCGGTTGGCGGCACAATCTCAGTCATCAAGCAGGACAGCGACACGCTGGTCCAGTTGGGCAACCGCGCCTATGTGACGGGCGAGGACGCGCGTTTGTACGCTGGTTCTCTGGACACCCATATAGGCATCACCGGCGGCCTTTTCTTGGGGGAATCCGTCGGTGTGGGGGTGTCGGTCGCGGTCAACGACGTAACCCGAAACACCCGCGCTGTGATCGGCCCCGAGGCTCCGAACGCAGAAGCATCCTATACGGCGCGTAACGCCAGTTACCTAGACCTGGACGGCCAGTTGTCGGTTCGGGCGATCAACGACGGTGCGATTTGGGGCTTCTCGATTGCGGGCGCCATCCAGTCCAATGAACAACACCCCGACAAGTCCGACGATCCGCTAGACGGCGAGTCTCTTGGCATATTGTTCGGCGACAAGCCGGTGGAAAACCCAGTCACTACCGGGGTGGGGGTCTCTGGCTCTGTCGCGTTGAACTTCGTTGACGATACCACCCGCGCCGCGATCACCGATGCTGGAACGGTGAATGCCGGCTCTCTGGAAGTCACATCTAACAACGAAACGCAGGTGGTTTCGGTTTCTGGTTCCTTCGCTATTGCGGTCTCACGCGGTCAGACCGGAAATTCCGGCACCCAGACCGGCGTCGGCGTCGCAGGCGCTGTCAGTGTCAACACTTTGGACGGCAATACTGAGGCGCTGGTGCTTGGCACTGATTTTTCGATCGCCGAGGATCCGGACCCCAGCGATAGCAGCGTCGAGGCGACCGGTGACGGTGGAATGATCGTCGACGCCTACCGCGTCGGCGACATTTTCTCGCTTGCCGGCAGCCTAGGCGGCGCTGTCACCACCTCGCAAAGCAACAGTACGATCTCGGCTGGCGTCGCTATTTCGGTCGGCGTTAACCTGTTGTCAGGCAAAGTGCGGTCGTACATGTCGGATTCCGACGCCACGGTCTACAAGGGCTCCACCCAGGTTCTGGCCACAGCCGCACCCGACATCCTGTCGATTTCCGGCGCGCTGGCGTTTTCGTATTCTGGTGGGGTCAGCGGCAGCAGCACTTCCGCCGCGGTCGGAATCGCGATTAGCGTCAACGAAATCGGCACTGAAGATGATCCGTTCGAGGTTATCGCCCGCGTACACGACTCTGATATCGAGGTAATGGACGGAGACATCACCGTTAAGGCCGACGATCTCTCCGAGATTGAGAACTACACCTACGGCGTCGCGCTGGCGATCTCGAACAGCTCTGGCGGTAGTTCCTATGCTTTCAGCGGCGTCGGGTCGGTATCTGTCAACAACCTGCATACGGTCGTTTATGCCGAGGTGACCGAGGACAATGACGAAACCAAACTGAAGGCGACCAAAGGCGCCGTGTCCATCATTGCCAAAGAACATGCCGAGATCGACGCCGATGCCGGCGGCTTTGGCCTGGCTTTGGCTCTTGCAGGGAGTAGCGGCGGTGGATTTGCGGGTGGGCTGGGCCTCTCGCTTGCGATCAACAACCTCAGCTCGGACACTATGGCAGTAGTGGAAGGAGCGGAGATTACCGCGGGTACCGTGTCCAACGACGGTGACGACGACGTCGTCATCCAGGCCGACCTGACGCCCAAGATCACCGCGCTGACAATCGCCGGGGCGGGTACCGCCTCGCAGGGGGATGCCGCGCTTGCCCTGGCCGGAACCGGGTCGGGCAACCGGCTGCGCATCCGTGCGCTGGCAGATGTGGACGGCGCCACGATCACTGGCGGTGATAAGGGCATCCGCATCGAGGGCGGTTTGGGAGATGACTCGAAGATCAAGGCCGACGCGGGCGGCGTCGGGATTGCACTGGGTCTCAGTTCAACCGCATCGGTATCGCTCGGCATTGCCGTGGCGGTCAACGATATTGAAGGGCTAGAGAACGTCGCCACCCCCGCAATCGGTGCGACGATCAACGATTCCACAATTGTGACGGATGAAGGTGACCTGTCGATTGGCGCGATTTCCGGCGCCGATATCGATACATTCGTGCTGGGCGTATCGGTGTCCGCCAATATTGGCCTCACCGACAGTACCGCCATCGGTTTCTCTGGCGCGGGCAGCATTGCGATCAGCCGGATCGGTTACGACACCGAGGCATCCTTGACGAATTCCTCCTTCACCAGCAACGTTGGCGGCAACGCGACAGTTCTGGCGCAGGATGGCTCGACCATCGACACTTTCGCATTGGCCGGGTCCTTTACCCTGGCCGTGGCCAGTGGCGGAACAGCGGTTGCGGCAAGCATCGCCGCTTCGGTTTCGGTCAATGAGATAGAGAATGGCATCCTGGCCCGGGTGTCGGGGTCGGACATCCTGACCAGCGGCGACGTGACAGTCAGCGCCAGCACGGTACCGACCTCATCGCAGAACGCGCAGGACCAGCTCGCCGGCATTGCCGAGTTTGACTATGACGCGACCGAGGATGCAACGATCAACGCCATCGCCATCGGCGTGGCGGGTGCGGTCGCCATCAGCCCTGGCGACGCCTCGATCTCGGCGAGCCTTGCAGGCGGTTTTGCCTTCAATGACATCGACAACACGATCACCGCCGAGATCACCGCAGACAGCACCGTTGCAGGGGTGAACGACGGCGACAAGGTCGGCAAGGTCGATGTTCTGGCCTATGACCAGGCCAACATCTTTGCCAGCGCCGACGGCGGCGCGATCAGCCTGTCCTTCGGCGATCCGGCGATCTCGATCGCGCTGGCCGCCTTCGTGTCGGTCAACGATATCGACAATCTGGTGACCGCGCGGATCTCGGATTCCACGGTTCAGGCGACCGAGACGATCAGCGTGCACGCCAGGACCACCTCGTCCATCGAGTCGATTTCGGTCGGCGCTGCGGCCTCGATTTCAATTGGGCAACAAACCGCCATCGCGATCAGCGGCGCGGGCGGTTATGTCGCCAATACAATCGGCAACACGATCACGGCCGAGATCGTCGATTCCACCGACAACTCTGGCACGCCGCGCGTCTCCGGCGGCGCAGTCGACGTCTATGCAGAAGACACCTCCAGCATGGATGGCATTGGGGTCGCTGCTTCGATAGCGTTCAGCGTCGCACTGAATCTGAAGGACGGTGTGTCCGTGTCCGTGTCGGGCGCCGGGGCGGGGGTCTACAACACGCTCAGTTCGACGCTGGATGCGAACATCACCAATTCAACCGTTTCGGCGACCGGCATCGACGAAGATACCGCAAGCATCGACAATCTTTCCGGGGATGTCCGGATTCAGGCAGACTCCAACGTCACTTTCGACGACACCACCGTCGCCGTGTCCATTTCTGGCGCTATCTCGTTGATCTCGATCACTTTGAACGCCGCCGTAGTGATTGTGCAGAACCACGCGCTGGGTTCTGTCACCGCATCGATCGATGGAAGCACTATCAGCGCCACCGGTGATGTGACGGTGGATGCATCGGATTCCACCTCGCTCGACAGCGAAGCCGTGGGCGTCACCGTTTCGATCAGCATGGCGGGTCTTGCCGGGGCCGGTGTTGCAATCGAGAACAAGATTGATCGCGATGTCACGGCCGAGATTGTCGCAGCCAGCACTGTCACCGCTGCTGACAACGTCACAGTCGATGCCTATGCTTCGCAGAACGTGCTGAAGTCCACGGGCACCGCGGCATCCATTGCTGTGGTCCCGCTGTCGATTTCCGGCGCAGGTGTATCCGCCGAGGCGTTGGTGAACAGCAATGTGACCGCTGTTATCGACGGATCCACTGTCACCGCGACCGACGGCGATGTTGTGGTCGACGCACAGATCCATTCGCTGGCCTATGCCACTGCCCAGGGCGGCGCGTTCGGTGCCGTGTCGATCTCCGTCATGCTCGCCAGTGCCGAAGTCACCGGCCTTGTGCGGGGTGCGATCACGGGTACGTCCACCGTCACTGGCCGCAACGTTCGGGTCAACTCGGCAAGTACCGCCACTGCGGACGGCGAGCTGATTTCGGTGGGTGTCGGCCTGCTCACAGGCGCCGGTATCGGTGCGGCTCCGGATGCGGAAGAGGGCGCCAGTGGCAACGTGATGGTCAGCCGCAGCGTCGAAGCACTGATCGGTATACCAGAGGCCAGTGCGCGCCAGACGGTCACCGCGACCGGCACCGAGGAAGGCTCTGGTGAAGTCGAGGTCGAGGCCGACGCCACGCATTATGCCAACGTCGATGCGACGGCCGTCACCGTCGGCGGCGGCGCGATCAGTGCCTCGCTATCAGGGGTCGACATTTCCGGTGACATCCTGGCCGTCGTGGACGAAGGCGCGATTGTCAACGCCCGTGCTCTGATTGTGGATGCCGACAGCTATCTGGACGCCTATGTCGAGATCACGGGTGCCGCTGTAGGCTTGCTGGCTGGCGCCGGTTCGAACGCCGTGGCATCGATCTCCGGCACCACGCGCGCTACCGTCGGGTCCGACCGCGACCGGGCGTCGTCGACTGTCCCCACCGCTCTGACAATCGGGGCCGGCGGTACCACTGTGCGGGCCGAGTCCGAGGCCATCGCCGAGTCCCTGTCAGACGGCGGTTCGGGCGGCGGCTTGTCGATCACAGCGCTGCTGGCCAGCACGACCATAGACACCGACGTCATCGCCAACGTCGGTCAAAGCACCCAGATCAACGGCGGCGACTTGACCGTCACTGCCGACGCTTTCCGCGATGCCGACAGCGAAGTACTTGCTGCGGGCGTCGCCGCGATTACCGGCAGCGGCGGTTCCGCCGACAGCGCCATTATGGGTGAGACCTCCGCCAGCTTCGGCCCCGGGGATGGCACGCCTCTTGGAATCAACGCGGCCGCCACCACGATGATGAATGGCGGCGACGTCACGATTACGGCGACCGAGGACAGCGACAGTTATGCCTACACCCATGGTGGATCGGGTGGGGCGATTGCCATCGCCGCGCTTATTCCCACCGCCTACGTCACCACGACATTGGAAGCCTATGTCGGCGCGGGTACGGACATCGGGGCCGACAACCTCACGGTCACTGCCGATGCTGAGCAAAGAAAGGCCTCCGTTGATCTTCTTGTCGTGGCCGTCAGTATCGCCGGTGGCGCGGGCAGCACGGGGACTGCCTATGTCGGATCTGCGGACAACTCGACATACGCAACCTCCAAGGCCTGGGTCGGCGACGGGGCGGTGATCGATCTGACCGGCGACCTTACGGTAAAAAGCATCACCTCGTATGACTACGCCTCTGTCGATGGCGATGTGGGATCAGGCGGCGGGCTGGCCATTTCGGTCCTATTGTCGGATTCCGACCTGAGCGCCAGCTCGTTCGCCTGGCTTGGCGACAACGTCGATGTGACCGGTCGCAATGTCACGGTCGAGGCTACCAGCCAGGCTGGCACTTTCTCTGACGTGATGGTCGGTACCGGTGCCTTGTTGGCCGGGGGGGGCGCGCAAACCAGCGCCTACACATACACTCAGACTGCCGCATATACAGGCGATGGCGCCTCGCTGGATCTGACTGGCGATGTGAATGTCACCGCGTCGAACATAGTTGGCGAAGCCAAGGGCAAGGCCAGCGCCTATGGTGGTGGTGCGATCCTTGTCGGGGCCTCCGTGTCAGATGCCTACGCGAGGAACGACGTCGAGGCTTTCCTGGGCGACAACGGCGTGATCATCGCCGACGACGTTACCGTCGGCGCGGTGGCCGATGATGGGGATTCCAACCCGCCGTCCGATGTGCTGACGATGCGTGGTGGAGACGACACCATCAACTTCGAACGCCATGGGTTGCAAGAGGGCGATTCCATCGTGCTGACTGGTGCGGGATCAGCCAACGGCACTTATACGGTGATGGAGGTCGCCGGAAACTCTCCCGATCCCACCGACAACTTCCGCTTCGGCGCGGCCTTGACCGTCGACGCCTCGGAAAGCTTCCTGGCTACTGCGGCCGACTTGCCAGTGGTCGGCGTCACGGCAGCGATTTCCGCGATCGACACAGGATCCGATCAGATCACCTTTACCTCACCGCATGGGCTTGCGACCGGGGATACCGTTTCCAGCGATGCGGCCACTGGCGGCACGGCCTATGTACGCGCGATCAACGACTTTGTGATCGAGCTATACGGGACTGAGGCACAAGCCCTCGACACCTCGTCGCAGAACGGCCTTCTTGATGTCGACGCGCCGGTGGGCGTCGATGCCGCCGCTGACCGCATCTACCTTGGTGCTTCGTCTGATCTCTACACCGGGCAACTTGTCGGTTACGATCCGGGCAGCGCAGACGCCGTGGCGCCCGTCGGGCAGTTGTATTATGTCCGCGTGGTTGATGCGAACCTGAACGCAATCGAGCTTTACACAGACCAATCCGACGCTGAAAACGGCACTGGCACGCCAGTTGACCTTACCGCTTCGACCGGAACTCACCTGATTTACCAGGCGGCGCCCGAGGGTGCGGCGCAGGTGGATGCGCTCAGCGACACCATTCGTTTTGCCTACGCGCATAATTTCGTTGACGACATGGAGATCGTCTATAAACCCAGCGGCGCGCCGATCAGCGGGTTGATTGCCGACGCGACCTACCAGGTGCGCGTGGTGGATGAGTTTACCATCCGTCTGGCCACCTCGGATTTCAACGCCAGCACCGAC
Source organism: Ruegeria marisflavi (assembly GCF_025673445.1). Taxonomy (NCBI): domain Bacteria; kingdom Pseudomonadati; phylum Pseudomonadota; class Alphaproteobacteria; order Rhodobacterales; family Roseobacteraceae; genus Ruegeria; species Ruegeria marisflavi. The sequence continues at coordinate 158,522 of NZ_JAOVQN010000005.1, read as the reverse complement.
CGGCTGACGTTCTCGGGTAGTAACATCACATCCGGCGTCATCGATCCGGCCACTATGCCCTTTGCGGCAAATGATCTGGTGACCTACTCGAACATCGGGTCGACCAAGAGCTTCGAGGCTTCGTTTGTCGACCTTCAGGGCAGCGGCGAGACGCCCGACACGAATAGCAGCAACGAACTTGTCACCGAAGACAACAACACGATCTACATGGGTACCGATGCCGACCGCAACGGTGTGTACGAGGGGCACGGTTTTGCTAACGGCGATTTGGTCGTGTACGAGGTCGAGGATGGCGGAACGCCCGTCGGCGGGCTGATCTCTGGCCGTGGATACTATGTCATAGTGGTTGACGCCTATCGTGTTCAGTTGGCGGAAACATTCTATGAATCCGTAGGTTACACAGATCCCAGCGACTCTTCGAACAACATCGCGATCACTCCGATCGCGCTGACCCGCTCGGCCAGCAACGACGCGGTGCAGTCGCTGACCAAGGCTACTGACCTGCCGATCATCGGGCTGGATGAAGGGACGACCTACACTGTGGCCAGCAATGGCGGCGCATTGGCCGACGGTTTTGTCCTGAGCGACGCGTCGGGCAATATGATGTCCTTTGCGGGTACGGTGAACGTCACTCTGGCTGACGGCACTGTGGTTGTTCAGACCCTGTCCAACGCCAACCGGCTGGAACGGGTCGAGGTGAACCTGGGCGCGCCCGTCGAAGGTCGGCACGAATTCCGCGTCAATCTGGATGCGCTTCCGAGTGATCCGACGGATGCCACTGGCATGGGCCTGGAAACGACCGAGGGACGCGACATCCGCGAGGCCGTTTTCGTCTCGTTCGACGGTCAGACCAAGGCCGAGGCGCGCGGTGGTGGCGGTGGCTTCGGCGCGTTCACGTTCCCTACTGCCGATTCCGGCGCGGATGTGATGGCGCAGGCCTACATCAATGCTGACCTCGTCCGTGCAGGCGGCGATGTGACCCTCTACTCGCTGACTGACACCAACCTCGACCTTGTGGTCAGCAACATCGCGGGCGGTCTCCTAAGCGTTCAGAATTCGGATGGCGATCAGATCGCCAGCAGCTATTCGACCACCGCAGTAGGCAAATTGGCCAGCATTACAGGGATCACAACGGGTGGGACGTCAGCCACGATCCTGAGCAGCGACAGCGCCGTCACAGAACTGACCGAAGTGCAGGCGCAGGATGTCACGATCGAGGCGGCAGGCAATTTCCGCCAGTACTCACAGCTTGATTTTAACCATACGGCCGAAGTAATCGCAGATGGTGGCGGGCTGATCGCCGGCGCTGGTGCCTATGTTGAGAATGATCTGACTGCCCGTTCCAATTCGGTCATTGGTGATGGAGCCACGATCGATGCCGAAACCGTTGATGTCAGTGCCAACATGGGCATCCTCGCCAGCCCGACTTCCAGTTCGCTGTCTGGCGATCTGACTATGGACAGTTTTGCCCGGGCCGAGGCCGGGGGCCTGTTCGGCGGCACACGTGCCGAGTCTGACAGTAACTTCGACTATGATTCCGCGGTCTTGATCGAAGGTAGCCTTGTCGCAGGCAAGGACCAATTGACCGATGGAACCCTGATTCAGGGGCGTCGTGGTGTCGATTTTGAAGTCAATCGGGCGAGCTATAGCTACGAGAGCGACTATCGGGCGGTGTTCTGGGGGATTGGCGCCGGGACCGGGGACACTTATGGTTCTGCAAGCACGCGTACCGTTATCGATGGCGATGCCGGTGCGACCATTTTTGCTGCGCCGCGTCTGATCGGCGGTGAGAATGTCCATGTCAAAAACGTCCCGCCAAGCGCGTTGAACACCTATTCGGGTTACAATGACCTAGCTGTCTACGTGAGCGTCACCGGCAACTTGATCGAATGGGATTCCGATATCGAAATCAGCGCGGGTCCGTCACCGGAACTGGTGGTTGACGCCAGCGGTGAGGTGGTCCGTGCCTATAACGTCAGACTGATGAACGACAGCGGCGAATTCGTATTGCCCGAGGTCGGTTCGGATGCGTTCAACGACTTCAACGGTAGCGACCAGATCGTCGTTGATGACATCATTGCCGCGAACCTTGGGTCGGTTGTCTTCAATGCGCCGTTTGGCATCATCAGGCAGGAAAACGGAAATTTCGATGGCAAACACTGGGCCGAACTGCGCGTGTTGCGCGGGTTTGGCGAAGTGCGGCTGACCAACCTGTCTGATTACGATCTGGTGGTGAACCGGATCGACATGATCGCTGAGGCCGGTCAAGCCCGCGTGCTGCTGGTCGATCCGGATCTTGAAGAGAGCGCCATGCAGTTCTCGATCAAGGAAAGCTATGGCGACGCCCTGATCGACATCCGCAATCTTGGGGCAGGGAACATCGTTCTCGCCGGGAGCAACGTCAACGGCGCCTCGCTTGAGAACCCGTTGGGCGAGACCCGCATCCTGAACAGGGGTGGCGACATCCTGACCGAGGGTGCTGTCATCCGTACCAATACAATGGGCGATGCCGGTCTGGCGCGCAGCTTCCGCGATACAGAGTTCATGTCCCACGCGGTGGACAAACTGGAAGTCACCGCGCAGACCGGGGCCTCGGGCGCTGTGGAACTGGTGCGGACCGACGGCGGGAACTGGGCCGACATGGGGATCGCGGAACGTGGCCTGATCCGCGTCGGCGACGAGGTGCACCAGGTGGCCGAGGTGAACGGCGATACACTGACACTGACCCGTGCCTCCTCTGTTGCCGCCGGGACCGCGACCCGCATCGTGTCGCTGTTCCACGGGATAGAAGCGACATCGGGCGACATCGGGAGCCAAAACTCAGCATTCATGGTGGATCTGACCCGCGTCGTTAGTGAAAACGAAGCTCTTTATGCTACTTCGGGCGACAGCATCTGGATGGACCTGGGTCTGCGCATCCGCACGGGCGACACCACCCAGACCTCGGCCACCGTGGCGATTGGCGTCGTGGCGGCTGCGACTGAGGCAACGCTTGCTCTGCGGTCTGCCGTTCGCGAGGACGTGGATGGCCAGAGCCAGGGCGTCCTTGTCTCAGGCGATTCCGGCGACAACGGCACATACTACCAGTTCTTCTATGACGACCCGACCCCGGTGAGCCGCGATCTTGGTCCCGGTGCTGGCTATTCTGCCAGCGCGACCGAGTTGGCTGTCACCACGTGGGACTTTGACCTGATCGAGGCGGGCAGCCGGATCACGGCCAACGGCACCGATCCCGATGGCTCGACTGTGCGCGCGCCAGGCGACAACACTGTCCGGATCGTCGCGAACACCAACATCCGGCAGGGCGATGCCGATGGAAATGGTGTGCACTACATCGACGCCGCCACCAATGGTGATATCGTTCTGACCGAGATTGACGCCGTCCTGAGCGGCGACCTCGACGATCTGCGCGTCGGAAGGATCGACTCGTCCACTGGTGACGTGACGCTAGAGGCACCGCGCCACATCCTCGATTCCGATCCCACCGACGGCACCCCTGATCCTTGGGATGTCGGCGGCGTCAACATAACCATGACCGCCCGTACCGGCGGCATCGGCACCGACGCGGAGTTCCTGGAAATCGATCTGGTCGACAGCGTTCTGAACGTGTCGCAGACCGGTGTCCTGACCGCGGATGCCCAGCGCACCATCCGGGTCACCGAAACCGCCGGCGATATGCGCGTGAACACGGTGGATTCCGAACTAGGCGATGTCACGCTGACGACCCGAGCTGGGTCCATCCTTGACTCGAATTCCGGTGCCGATGAAGACAACAACGTCACCGGTCGCAACGTCGATCTGTTGGCCGACGGCGGCTCCATCGGTCTGTCCTCGGACGATTTCGATATCGATTCCGGCATTCTGGGCGACTGGTCCGGTGTGGTGACGGCCGATGGCGACAGTGGCGTCTACCTGACCGAGACGGCGAACGAGTTGAACATGCTTTACGCTCTGTCCACAGGCGGCGCCGTTCGGTTGACTATCCCCGATACGCCTGCCACGCCGACCCTACCGGCTTCGCCTTACGGTCATGCACAAGTGCCGCGCATCCTGCCGCGCGACGTTTCATCCCCGGCAGAGGATCTGTATCTGCTGGAAAACGGCACTCGCCTGGTCGTGCAGAACGCGGTGCAAAGCTTTGATAGCGCCCGAGTGGATGCCTTCAACACTGTGGACCTCTGGGTCGGCGACAACCTCTCGATGGAGGCCAACAGCCTGGTGATCGCTGGTCAGACGGTAACGATGCAGCTCGACACCACCCGCACCGGCGCGTCCCGGTCGGGCACCGATGCCGACAACGGTTATGGAAGCAACGCCGAGCTGACCGGAACCATCCAGACCCGCGGTAATCAGAACAGCGACCAGTTCCTGCTGCAATCCGGCAGCGACGTGGACATCATCACGGTGAATTCGCTGAAGCTGACTACTCAAGGCTACATTCGCACGGCCGGCGACGAGGATGAGATCACCGTCAACACGCTGATGACGATGGACACCTATCGCAACAACGGCTATCGCGACACGCTTGACCTTGACGGGGCCGAAGGCACCGACGTCTATGTCATCAACACCACCGGCACCTACGGCGAAGAGCGCGACTATGTGATCAACGTGCTCGACACCGGCGCGCCGGACGATGGCGCTGACACGCTGGCGATCACCGGTTCGGACGGCGCCGACGTGTTCCTGCTGCGCGAGATCACGGCAATCGAGAACCGAACCACTGACCGGCCGGGCTTCGTTACGCTGCTGCATGCCGATCCGAATGGCACGGACACATCGCTGGACAACGCCATCGACCAAGCGCAGACCTCCACAGATCGCCCGATCAGCGTGCAACGGGTCAACTACGACCGCGCCGTGAACGGTCGGCTGACCGTCTATGGCCTTGGTGGCGACGACATGTTTGCCGTTGATGGCAACAGCACAATCACCACGTTGGATGCCGGGACAGGGGCCGACCGTTTCCAGATCGGCCAGTTCCACGGTGTCCTGGACGCCGACAATCCCGAAGGCGCGGCCTTCCACCTGAATGCGGCCCCTGGCGATGAGCCGGCAGTAATAATCCGCACCACGCGTGGCTACATTTCCGCGGGACCGTCCCAGCCATTGGTTGCCAAAGGGGGCGATGGCGGCGACACCTTCACCGTCTATTCGAACAAGGCAGAGATTCGACTGGAAGGCGACGCGGGCAACGATATCTTCGTGGTACGCGCCTTTGCGTTGGCCGATGAGAACTTTGACCCGATCCTCGACCAGTACTCTGTCGAGGGCCGCAACATCATCAACACTGGCACCGGCGAAGACCAAGTAACCTACAACCTCAATGCGCCGGTCTCTATTGATGGCGGCACCGGTTATGACAAGGTTATCGTCCTCGGTACTGAGTTTGGAGACGCATTCGTGATCCGCGAAGATGGCGTCTTTGGCGGCGGCTTGAACGTCAGCTTTGAGAATATTGAAGTGCTCGAAGTCGATGGTCTGGAAGGTGACGACGACTTCTTCGTCCTGTCCACCCCCATCGGCGTGGCGGTGCGGATCATCGGCAACCTCGGCAGCGATGTGATCAACATCGCCGGCGACGTGACCGAGCAGATCAGCAGTGCGGGGCTGGAGGGACAGAGTTCCGTCATCAACCACGATGTTCTCAGTGGGGGCCGCTACCAGGGCCTGTCCATCGAAGGCGTCGAGATGACCGTGGCGGGAGACGGTAGTGGTCCGGTCAGAATCCGCGAGGTCGATGAAAACGGCGTCGAAGACGGGTATACCGTCGTTCGCGAAGACGATTTCGGCGACCGCTATGAAATCTCACTGAACGAGGCAATTGCGGTAGGCACCCGGGTTTATATCACTGTTTCAGCAGCCCGCTCGTCGGACGACGAGGATGCATGGAACCCGACCGAGGCGCCGCGCATCCTGCTGGATCGCGATGGCGATGGCATTCCGGACGGCGGTGACTCGGTCCTGATCGGCACCACCGAAGGCGATTTCTTCGACACGGTTTCGGTCAACGGTACCGATGAAGAGGTTCCCACGCGCGACGTCGTTCTGGTTTTCGACTCGACCAACTGGTCCGATGCGCAGACCGTTTGGGTTGCCGCCTCGGACGACAGTCTGGAAGAGGGCGAACGAAAGATTGTCATCAGCCATAGCGTTCAGGCGATCAACCAGAACGGCGCCGATCAAGACGCCGTTGATCTGTACGACGGCCTTGCCGTGCGCAATGTCGAGGTTACGATTCTGGACAACGATCAGGCCGATGTGATCCTGATGCACGAGGGTACGGATACCCGCGTTCTCGAAGGCCCCGAAGGGTTCACCGACCGGGTCGGGATCTCGCTCAGCCGTGCACCGGACCTGGGCGAGACGGTAACAATCTCGCTGGCCGAATTGTTTGCACCGGGTACGGATGCGCAGCTGGCGTTCGACACGCCCACGATCACGTTCGACAGCTCGGATTGGGATAGCGTCAAATACGTCACGCTGACCGCCATTGACGATAGCACGCCCGAAGACCCACGTGGTCTTCAGATCCAGGCGACGGTCACCTCGACCGGCGGCGCGTTCGAGAATGCCGCCAGCCAGGTACTGGGTGTCAACGTTCTGGACAACGACACCCCCGGTGTGGTCATCACCGAAAGCGCGGGCGAAACTTTGGTGACGCCGCTTGCCAACGACGATTACACCATGCGGCTGACCTCTGCGCCCAATGCGGGCGAGGTCGTGACAATTCCACTGTTGACCGATGGTCAGGCATCCATCGTCAGCGCCATCGACACATCCGACAACAGCAACCGCCTGATCCAGAACATCGATGTGGGCACTTTCGAGGTCGCCCAGTTCTTCGACGGCCCCGTCACCTTCTCCGGCGACACGATCACTCGCACCGATCTGGGCTCTTTCGTGGATGCCAACATCTATGTCGGCACTCGCATCGCGATTTCCGGCAGCACAGCGAACGACACCGGCACCGAAGAATATTACGAGGTCATTGCTGTCACCGACACCACGATCACGCTTGCCGGCGCCAGTTTTGCCAGCGGGTCCGACGCGACCGTCTCGCTGGGCGAAGTGTCCATCGACATGCTTTTCAACGGGCAGGTGATTTTTGGCGACGATACCATCACCGAAAACGGCGTCACCGTCGATGGTGACACCATCACGCGCACCGACGGCGGCAGCTGGTACGCAGACGGGTTCCTGCCGGGCCACGAGATTCGAATTGGAAGCGGGTCGAATACGGGGTTGTACCAGATCGCGCTATTGGAAATCGACGTTTTGGGGCGCGAGTTCCTGCGCCTTACACCGTCCGCCTCTCTGACCGCCGGCACCGGTGATGTCCGCGTCGTCCGCGTGGCCGACGCTATCCAGTTCGACGACAGCAACTGGGCGACCGAGGTCCGGATCACCGTTGAGGCCAACGAAGACTACACCCTGCCGGTCTACTTGCAGAACAAGATGTCGTTCTCGTCTGTGCACCGGTTGACCAACATCCAGGGTCCGGTGTCGGTCGAGGGCGGTGTGACGGGCGCCGACCGCACCCTGATCCCTGCGATCATTCTGCCGGGCGAGTCGCCGGGCGAGGCTGTCGATATCGGCCCGCAGCCCGATGAGTACGCACAGATTGACGTCCTGAACATCTTCGACGACGCTTCGCAAGAGGACAAATCCGGCGTCTTGACCTCTACCGGTCTTACCGGCTTCGGGATGGCCACGGAGCTTAGCTTTGAGGAAACCGATTTCGGTGAACCCGCCACGGTGCCGGGCGGTATCTCATGGGGCACCCAGGTTGTCGACGCGAGTGGCAACTTCTCCACCGATCCGCTGCTGTCCAGCATCGAAATCTTAAACATTATGATGGGCAAGGGCGACGACGCTCTGCGTATTGACGGCACCTTGCAATCCACAACCGCAGGGCAGAGCGGCGAGACCGCGATCTTTGGCGGTTTGACCATGATCCACGGCGGCGGCAACCGAACCGAGGACGGCGGCGACCTGATCCTGGTCGACGGCGGCGGCGGGCCTGAATCGCTTCTGGTGATCTATGGCGACACATCGCAAGATGGCCTTTTCTATTCCGGCTCCGGCGACGACAGTGACGGGTACAACTTCGGCGAACGGCCTTTCCCGCCGTTCACTACCGAGGCGCTGGCTGACATCCGGTCCAGCTTCATCATGCCGTTGGCCGATCCGTTCCTGACCGCAGGCAAGGACCAAATCCTGGTCTTTGCCGAATTGGCCGGAGAGATGACTTTCGACTCCACCGCCCTGACCATTTCGGCCACGTCGAGTTGGTTGGATGCGGGCTTCCGCAAGGGGCGAGCGATCGAGGTCGAACTGGCCAATGGCGCGACCGCCAGCTATCGCATCGCCGATGTTTCGACCGACGGCCTGACCCTGACGCTCGAAAACGGTTCGATCCTGCCGGACGGACCGCGCCAGGCCCGGGTTACTGCGGGCAGCGATGCTGGCAAGGTGACCGCCTATGGCGGCGCCAACGACGATCTGATCATGGGCAGCCGCCAGGGCGACCATCTGGCTGGCGGTGGTGGGGACGATGTGATCTTCGGCCAGCGTGGCCTCGACCAGATCTGGGGTGACAGCGGCTTCAACGTCGACATCTTTGGCGATTTAACGGTCTACAACGACGATACGCTGACAATCGCTGAAAAGCGCGATCTGGCCGGGCCGGTTCTGACCATTCCAGTCGCAGGCGCGCTGGTCTCCGAGGCGGGTGATTCCATGATCGTAGGGGACGATTCCGTCTTTGCCGGCATGGGCGACGATATCGTCTTTGGCGACCACGGCCGCATCGACGTGACCGAACCGCCGTTGCGGATCCGGACCACAGCCTACGACTACATCGTCCAGATTGCGAGTGCCGAGATCGACAACGGCGGGGATGACTTGGTCTTTGGCGACACGGGACATGACATCCTGATTGGGGGCGCCAACCGGGTCGTGCAGGGCACGCCGAACGGCGACCGGATTGACGGCGGCTCCGAGCAGGACCTGATCTTCGGTGACAACGTCACACTGGTGCAGCGCGCGGTGGGTCAATACCAGGATCAGGATGCCCGTATCGTGCGCTTGACCGATCCCACGATCTACAACCGCGATGGCTCGGCCAACGTGGACACGGCAACATTGTTTATCGACCCGCGCCACGCGGGCTCGCCATGGACCGCCTTTGAGATTACCGAGTTGTATCACGACGTCACCTATGAGGCGCGCAATGATGGCCAGTTCGGCAATGACGACATCGCGGGCGGTGCCTCGCACGACAAGATCTTTGCGCAACTCGGGGACGATTCCGTCCAGGGAGACGGTGCGATCCTGGACGTCCCGGTTTCGGCGACGCGGGACGCGGACGGCACGCTTGTGCACGTGTCCTCATTTGAAGCGAACACCGACGGCGATGACTATGTCGAAGGCGGCGGCGGCAACGACCTGATCTTCGGAAGCCTGGGGCAGGACGACCTAATTGGCGGCAGCTCTTCGCTGTACACGCTTGTTATGCCCGAGCAGCGCCCGGACGGCTCTGATATTATCTTTGGCGGGGCAGGGACCCAGATCGCCATCGACATCCTTGGCACCGATGCTGACAGCACGCTGGGTGCACCCTCGGAGCATGGCCGTGATGCGGACGTGATTGTCAGCGACAACGGCAATATCTTCGACCTCGTCGACGTTGCCAACAACTGGCTGACTTACAACTATGACAGCACTCCGGACATCGGGAACGATATCATAGACCCGTCGCAGCCGCACCCGCGCGGTGACATCCGCCTGATCCCGCGTGCCGTGGTCCAATTGGACTACACGCCTGGTACGGACGTCGGCAGCCTCGGCGCCAGTGATCTTGTCTATGGCGAGGATGGAGATGACATCATCTACCTGATGACCGGCAACGATGTGGGTTACGGCAATGGTCACGATGACCAGATCATGGGCGGCACCGGCGACGACCGCATCTTTGGCGGAACCGGCGAAGACGGCTTGCTGGGCGACGACGGTGTGATCCGAGTCAGCCGCAATGGGTTGGACGAGCCGCTAAACGGCATCGTGGCAGAGTCGCAGCAGACGCTATCAATCCCCGGGCCGTGGATTGGCGCGGAGGTGGACCTGGAAGGTTATCTGAAAATCACAGTGGACGAGATCCTGCCTGAAGAAGGTGGAAACGACATCATTTACGGCGGTTTGGGCGATGATTTCATCCATGCCGGAGCTGGGGATGATGCGGCTTCCGGGGCAGAGGCGCTGCCGATCTTCCATAACGACACCCGGCCAATTGCCAATACGCCGATGTTGTACGATCCGGATACCGGCATCCTGACATCATTCTACGACCGGACGACGGGCAGCTACCAGATGTTCTATGATCCGAACGATCCACGTCCGATCATCGAGAATTACTTCCTGAACTTCCGGACATTCGATGACGACGGCAACTTGATCGAGGATGGAAAGGACGCGATTTTTGGCGGCTACGGCAACGATGTAGCGTTTGGCGGCACGGGCCACGACCGGATGTTCGGCGGGTGGGGAGACGACTATCTCCAGCTCGACGATAACCTAGGTACCAACGGCGGCCTGAACGACACCTCGGACAGTGCGCTGACGCCGCAAACCTCCGGTGGTGCGGCGGACTTTGCCTTTGGCGGAGGTGGCCGGGACGTGCTGATCGCCAACACCGGCACCGACCGGATGTTCGACTGGACCGGCGAATACAACAGTTTCATCGTTCCGTTCTCGCGTTTCGGTGCGCCCACAGTGAATCGGTTGCCGTCGCCGCACGTAGTTGAGTTCCTGTTGGATTTGGCCGAAGCCACGGGTGCGGCGACCAGCCGGGTCGAGGCCTATGACGTGATCGCCATGGTCACGCCGCAGGATCCCGAATGGGGCGACCAGCACGGCGCACCGCGCGATCCACAACCTGGAAATGGCCGTGGTGCCTATGACAGCGCCGGTGGGCCCGAGGACGATACCATTCGTGTGCCTTTGCAGACGGCTGCTGGTTCCACCCCGTCCGGCCCGGCCGAACCCGGTCGTGACCGACCCGGCTCCGACCCTGCGGCGATCCAGATCGAAAAGGCGATCAACGCCGCCGACCCTTGGTTCCCGAGCGATGCCGAGGACGCGGACACCTCAGCCGAAGCCGTCGAGCTGTCTATTGGGACCGATGTGGTTTGGACCTATCTCGTGTTTAATACGGGTGAAGAGTCACTTCGCCGCGTGTCGATTAGCGACACAGCATCGGATGGCAGTAGTTTCACCCCGATTTATGTCGAGGGCGATTACAACGATAACCAGCTTCTCGATTCGGGCGAGGTGTGGCTCTACACATCCGGAGGCGTTGGTGATCACACCGTCGTCGCTGGGGCCTATTCAAACGTTGCGACCGTTACGGCGCACGGATCGCGAGGCGCGACGGCCACCGACTCGGACGAAAACCATCACGTGGGCATCGTTGTTACCGATCCGCTGCCATCCGTCTCCGTCGAAAAGGCGATCAATGCGCTCGATCCGCTCAATCCCACCGCAGCCGAGGACGCCGACAACGGTTCCGGTCCGGTGCTGGAGTCGGGTTCTGCCGTATTGTGGACCTACCTGATTACCAATGACGGTGCCGTTTCGGTCTCGCTGGACAACATCGTGGATGACGCCGGCACGCCGAATGACACTTCGGATGACCACACACCGGTCTATGTCTCCGGCGACAACGGAAACGGCCTGCTTGATCCTGGCGAGACCTGGCTGGCGGCTCTGGGCGGCATCGCTGCAGATGGGGCCTACGTCAACGAGGTAACGGTGACGGTCAGCGATACCTACGGCCGAGTTGCGACAGCTTCGGACGTAAACTACCACACCGGAACCACTGTACCTGGCGGCTCGGCGGTGACACTTGTCAAGGCGGTCAACGCGGCCGATCCTTGGAATCCGACCATTGCCGAAGACGCCAATGCTCCGAGCGGTCCAGAACTGACGGCAGGGGATGCGGCCGTCTGGACTTACCTTGTCGGCAATGAGGGCGGCGGTGCGCTTGCCATTGCATCGCTGATTGACGACGCCGGCACGCCTATTGACACCAGCGATGACTTCGCACCGGTCTATGTCTCGGGCGATGCCAACAACAACGGACTGCTCGACACTGACGAGACCTGGCTCTACAGCGCCGTTGGCACCGTGGTGCTGGGTGATTACGTAAACGTCGCGACGGTCGCCGCGACCGATACAGCGGGTAGACCGGTTACTGACAGCGATCTGGCCCACTATCACGGCTCTCCGCCACCGGGCACGCCCGAAATCACGCTGGAAAAAGCGGTGAATGCAGTTGATCCGCTGAACCCGACCGAGGCAGAGGATGCTGACACGATCCCGGTCACGGTCCGTGCTGGGCAGAACGTGACCTGGACCTATCTTCTGTCTAATTCGGGCGATGTGGCCGTGTCGGTCGTGGCCCTCACCGACGACGCAGGTACGCCGGGCGATATGTCCGACGACTTCTCGGTGGTCTATGTGTCCGGCGACAATGGCAATGGCCTGCTCGACCCGGGCGAAACGTGGCTGTATTCTGCGACCGGCATCGCGCCGGAAGGGGATTACGAGAACGTCGCAACCGCATTTGTGGCGAGTGGCTCGAACCAACAGGTGTCGGCCACCGACAATGCGCGACTTACCGGCGTTGCGGACCGGGTGAAGCTGGTCAAGTCGGTCAATGCCGTCAATGTCTACGCACCCACCGATCTTGAGGATGCCAACGACGCTCCAGGCCCGCTGTTCGTTGAAGGAACACCACTAATTTGGACCTACCTTGTCACCAACGAAGGCGCGGGCGAGGTCGTTCTGGATAAGCTCACCGGCGTGATCGACGACGCCGGTACGCCCGACGATACCAGCGACGACTTTGCTGCGATCTACGTCGATGGCGACACCGACAACGACGGTATGCTGGATGTAGGCGAGACATGGCTGTTCACCTCCGAAGGTGCGTTCGAAGCCTCGGTCACGATTGGCAACTACGCCAACGCCGCCGCCGTCTTTGCCGGTGAGGACCGGTCGATCACGGACACGGATCTGGCGCATCACTATGGTATGGAACAAGGGAATGCCGCAGGTCTAACGCCTGGCTTCTGGAAGAACAACGCCACCCAACACGACGCATCCGCCTGGCCCGCAACCTCCAGCGGCACTCTAATCTACGATCCCGAACAGACGCTGGATACAGTTTTCGACATTCCTGCCAGCTACGCCAATCTGGCCGACGTGACCTTGGTCGATGCGCTTGGTCTGAAAGGGGGCGGCGAGAACGCTCTAATGCGCCACGCGGTTGCTGCCTTGTTGAACGCCACCAGCGCCCAGGTTGGTTATCCGGCCTCTGCGCCGCAGGTCATCGCCTGGACGAACGAGGCGCTCTTCAGCGGGTCCAAGACCACTCTGAACAGTCAAAAAGACGTGTTTGCCGGCTGGAACGAACTGGAAGCGGACCTGGATCAGCACGGTCGCAGTCAGAGCTATCTGGATATCGTCGCGCAGTCCGAGATCTACGTCCCATGGCTGTTGGATGATCCGTCGACGCCGGATGCCGCCGACTATCTGGTCTTTGACGATGAAACCAGTACGTTCGTTCGGCCTCCAAGTGGAGGGGCAGTGCACTTCGGGTTGTAAGAGCCGGTGTATATTCGTCCAACTGACCTGGGATCCGATCCCCCGCTTGATGCGGGGGGTCTTTTCGTCCCCATGGCCCCAAGTTTGCGACCTCGATTCCGTGTCCGACCCACGTTCTCAGGGGCGATGCGCGGGTCCGGCGTCGGGTTGCTGAGTATAGTAATAAATAGCTTGAAAACATTGACTTTGTGTAACAACAGCGGGATCGTTCCGGCAGGAGACAGCATTGGACGCGCGATCTAACTTGGAAACAACGGCCGGGTCGACGGAACGTGCGGATGAGTCTGCGCAGATGTCCCCGGCACTGGACGATGAACAGGCGTTCCTGGCCGCCTGGTCGGATCAGCTGTGCAAGCGCCTGAGCGCTGACCTTGTGGTTATAGCGCTTGGCCCGCGAGACACCGGGCCATTCCGCCTGGCAGCCCACGCACCGGAGGACTCGGAACCGGGCGAGGGGCTGGCTTCCGCTGTGGATCTGACTATCGCACAGCGCAAACCAATCGTGAAAAGCGGTTTTCAGGAACGCGGGGCGACCTGTTGTGCCATTGGCGTTCCGGTGCTGCGTGACGGTGCGCTTTACGGCGTGATTGCAGTCCAGCTTGCGGTCCGCGCCGACCTTGATCTTCGCAGAGTTGTAGACGAAGTGAAATGGGCGCTGCCGGCCATCCAGTTCAGGCTCGTGGCCCGCGACCTAAACGAAGGTGCACTCAGTCAGGCCAGGGCGCGTGCTGCGGTCGAACTGTTGGCCGGTGCCCTGGACGAACCACATTGGTCCGTTGCCGCCGCCACCGCTGTCACCGATTTCTGCGACCGTCTCGCCTGTGACCGTGTGGCGCTTGGCCGCCGTCATCGCCGCAGGTCCAAAGTGGTCTCGCTGTCCCACAGCGGCAATTTCCAGCGGTCCTCGGAGCTTGTACAGCGGATTGCCGACGCGATGGATGAGGCTATTGACCAAGGTGGACCGATCCGGATGCCGCAGGATGGCGAGAACACGCTGACCTTGACAGCCGCGCACCAGGAACTGATCCGCTCAGGCGTGCCGCGCGCCGTGCTCACTGTTCTGCTGCGCCGAGATGGCCGGGTGACTGGGGCGATGGTTCTTGAACGCGGCGGCAACAACCCGTTCCGCGACGAAGAGGTCGACCTTGTCGAGGCCGTTGCCGGTATTCTTGGGCCTGTCTTGGAAGAAAAGCGACTGAACGATCGCGCCCTGCCGGTCAAGGTAGCGGCAGAGGCAGGTCGCTTTGGCGTCGCTGTTCTTGGCCCCCGCAAGGCCGGGTTGAAAGCGACGATTCTGCTTGTGTGCGTTGCACTGTGGGTCGCCTGGACAACCGCTATGCCATTCCACATCACCGCGGATGCGCGGGTCGAAGGCGAGATCCGCCGCGTCGTCGCATCGCCGCTAGATGGCTACGTCTCCTCTGCTGCTGCGATCCCAGGCGACATTGTGGCCGAGGGCGATATCCTTGCCACGCTCGACGATCGCGACCTGCAGTTGGAGATTGCGCGCTGGAATACCGTCCGCGCCCAGCGTCAGCGCGAATACGAGACCGCGTTGGCCGAGCGCGACCGTGCCGCCATCGGTATCGCTGCGACCCAAATCAGCCAGGCTGAGGCCGAGATAGCGCTGCTTGAGGAACGTCTGGCCCGGACTCAGCTTCGCGCGCCGTTTGATGGGGTGGTCCTCTCAGGCGATCTGGACCAGTCCGTTGGTGCGCCAGTCTCGCGCGGACAGGTGCTATACGAGATAGCCCCTCTGGACGCTTACCGCATCGTGTTGTCGGTCGACGAACGCGACCTTGCGCTGGTGGGAGAGGGGTTGGCCGGCGAGGTCATTCTGACCGCGCTACCCGGACAGACCTTCGGCATGGAGACCGGCCGCGTTACATCTGTCGCGGGAGTTGAAGACGGCCGCAACGTGTTCCGTGTCGATGCACAACTGTCCGAACAGACCGATCTCTTGCGCCCCGGCATGGAAGGGATAGCCAAGATCACGGTGGACGAACGCCCGCTTTTGATGATCTGGACACACGGTCTACGGAACTGGGCGCGGATGGCGGTTTGGCGCTGGTTGCCATGAGCGGAACGTTGCACAGCCAGACCTGGTATCGCGTCGCCGAGCTGACGCCGCGCCTTCGAACGCATGCCGAGGTACATCGCGCCGTGTTCCGGGGCGAGGTTTGGTACGTTGTCGAGGATCACGCCAGCGGCGCCTATCTGCGCTTATCCGAAGCCGCATGGCGCCTGGTGGGCTTGATGAACGGCAGGCGCACAATGGACGAGATCTGGCGCGCGGCCGCCGAGGCACTCGGCGATGACTTGCCAACCCAGGACGAGGTCATCCAGCTGCTGATCCGATTGCACCGGTCCGACGTGCTGCACGCGGCAATACCTCCCGACATGGAGCAGGTGGTTCAGCGTGGCCGCTCCGACAGTCGCAAGAAACGTCTTGCCAGCCTTCGCAATCCGCTCGCCATCCGGGTTCCGTTGCTGGACCCCGACAATTTCGTTCGCGCGACTGGCTGGCTGGTACGGCCATTTTTTTCCTGGTTCGGCGTACTGGTGTGGCTGGCCGTGGTCTGTAGCGGCTTGTTCGCCGCGTTGCAGAACCTCGACGCACTTCAGTCCAACATCGCTGACCGCGCGTTGACGGCAGGCAACCTGCTGCTGATCCTGACGGTCTATCCACTGGTCAAGGCGGTGCATGAGTTGGGTCACGCCTATGCTGTCCGCCACTGGGGCGGTGAAGTACACGAAATCGGGATCATGTTCCTGGTCTTCATGCCTGTACCCTATGTGGACGCATCAGCTTCTTCAGCCTTCCGCTCAAAATGGCAGCGCGCGGGGGTCGCGTCTGCGGGGATCCTGGTGGAGTTATTCCTTGCCGGCGCCGCCGCCCTGCTTTGGGTGCAGATGGAACCGGGCCTGCTCAGGGCTGCCGTAATGAACGTGATGCTCCTGGCGGGGCTCTCGACAGTGTTCTTCAACGGCAACCCGTTGCTGCGGTTCGATGGCTATTACGTTCTCGCCGACCTGATCGAGATCCCCAACCTCGGCACCCGCTCCACACAGCACCTGCAATACCTGGCGCAGCGTTATCTCTTCGGCATGAAGAACGCCGTCTCGCCCGCGATGGCGCGCGGAGAGGCGACTTGGTTCACCGTCTACGGCCTGCTTTCGCTGGTCTATCGCTACATGATCATGCTGACGATCATGCTGCTGGTGGCAGGCATGTTTTTCGAGATCGGCCTGCTTCTGGCGTTCTGGGCAGGTGTCCTGTTGCTGATCGTTCCGGCAGTGCGCGGCATTCGCTTTGTTCTTGGTAATCCGCGGCTGGAGGGCCACCGCTTCCGCGCGCTTACAGTCACGGCGGCGCTGGCACTTGCGGTGCTCTGGGCGCTGTTCGTTCAGCCCGTGCCCTCCGCCACTATTGTCAGTGGCGTTATCCGTGCGCCAGAGAATGCGCGGGCGTTGAGCGGAGCAGAAGGTTTTGTCGAAGAATTGCTGGCGCGTCCGGGCGATACACTGGCGACGGGGGATCCGATATTGCGCGTCAGCGACCCGCTGCTGGACGCGCGCGTGCGGCAGATCGAGGCCCGGATCGAGGAATTGCGCTTGCGCCGTTTCAATGCGCTGATCAACGACCGGGTGCGTGCTGACATGATTGCGCAGGAACTGGCACTGGCTGAGGAAGAGCGCGCTTTGGCGGTCGAGCGGCGGGGTGAGCAGATCGTGACCGCGCCAGTGGCTGGTCGATTGCTGTTGCCAGCGGGAGATGACCTTGTTGGTCGCTATGTCCGGAAAGGTGAAGAACTGGCCTGGGTCATCGGGTCCGAGCCGGGTATCGTCCGGGTGGTCATTCCCGAGGCCAAGATCGATCTGGTTCGCCGCAACATTGCGGCGGTACAAATGCGACTGGCCAGCGCGCCGCTGGAAGCGGTGCCCGGGGTTCTGACCCGCGGCACGCCCGCCGCTGTCCCGGTCTTGCCAAGTGCCGCTTTGGCAACGGAGGCAGGCGGCCCGATCCCGGTCGATCCAACCGCCGACAAGCCTTTGACGCCCGTTCGAACGGTTTTTGTCATGGACGTCGAGCCAACAGACCAGCGCCCACTGGCCGCGCTCGGCGAACGGGTGTCCGTGCGCTTCGACCACGGATCCACACCACTGGGGACGCAGCTTTTGCGCGAAGTACGGCAGATTTTCTTGCGGGACCTCAATGTCTGATACCTTCCCCGGTCAGGCCCCAGGCGCTTTTTATCCCCGCGCACCTGCCGAACCGGCGAAGTCGAAGCTCGACCGCTGGATTGAGAAATACACTGCTCTTCCGCGTCTGCGCAGACGCGCCCGACCAAAAAGGTTCTTCGCTTGGCGCGTCTTGCGTTGTGGGAAAACGTTATCCGGAATGTCAGACAACCGGTTGCTCGCCGAGTTGCACGCCACCGCCCACGGCCTGCGCGCTGCTCGCGCTCACCCGGGCGAGGCGCTGTTGGTCCGCAGTTTCGCGCTGATCCGCGAATGCGCGGGGCGCGAACTTGATCAGCGTCACTACGCTACCCAAATACTAGGCGCTCGCGCGGTGCTGAACGGCGCCGTGGCAGAGATGCAAACCGGTGAGGGCAAGACGCTCGCTATCACTCTTGCTGCCGGAACAGCCGCACTGGCCGGTCGGCGCGTGCATGTCATCACCGCAAACGATTACCTCGCGGGTCGCGATGCCGATACGATGCGGGGTCTTTATGCCCGCCTGGGCCTAACCTGCGCCGCCGTTGAGCCTGGTTGTACGCTGGAGCAGCGCCGCGCTGCCTTTGCCGCCGACATCGTCTATGCTTCAGGTAAGGAAGTAGCCTTCACCTTTCTGCGCGATCGCGTTGCAATGGGTGGGCGGTCAGGGGACATCGGTCTGCGTACCCGCGCGTATTTCGACGGGTCGGGCCTGCTGTTGCCCGGTTTGCAGTTCGCCATAGTGGATGAGATCGATAGTGTGATGATCGATGAAGCGCGCACACCGTTGATCCTCTCGGTCCCCCCGGCAGATGCACGGATCGAAGCCGAGGCCGCCCGCGCCGCCCACGCCATTGCCAGCGAGATGAAGGAGGGACGTGACTATCGAATTGACCGGCTGCGTCATGCGGTCGAACTGAACCGTACGGGATGTGACCGTCTTGCAAATCTGGCCGAGCTGATGCCCGATGCATGGCGACCCGCACCAATCCGCGAGGACGCGGTGCGCACGGCGATCAGCGCCATTCACCTGCATCGGCGTGACGAGCACTACATCCTGCGCGAAGGAAAGGTCGAGATAGTTGACGAATTTACGGGGCGCACCATGCCCGACCGTTCGTGGTCGGCGGGTCTGCACCAGGCGGTCGAGGCTAAAGAGGGCGTGGAAATCACCACCCGCCGCGTCACGCTTGCTCAGATTACCTTCCAGCGTTTCTTCCGGCGCTACATCCACCTTGGAGGTATGACTGGCACGGCGACAGAGGCGGCGGACGAATTCTGGTCGGTCTATGATTTACCCGTTGTGCGCATCCCGACCCACAAGCGCTCGCGCCGCCGGACCTGGAAAACCCAGGTGTCGGCGCGTGCAGCAACCAAATGGGCGCGTGTTGCAAAGCGCGCCAAGGCGTTGTCGGACCGTGGCCGGCCTGTCCTGATAGGAACCCGAACCGTGGCCGCATCAGAGGCCGCCAGCGCTGCGTTGCACTCACTTGGAGTGGCACACCGGGTACTCAGCGCGGCGCAGGATGCTGACGAGGCAGCCGTCGTCGCTGAGGCGGGCCGGGCCGGCGCGGTGACAGTAGCGACCAACATGGCCGGGCGCGGTACCGACATTATTCTCGATGCCGAGGCCCGCAAGGCAGGCGGACTCCATGTCATCATGACCGAGATGCACAGTTCCCGCCGGATCGACCGTCAGCTTGCGGGCCGCGCTGGTCGGCAGGGCGATCCCGGCAGTGCGGAGGCGATCCTGTGCGCCGAGGACTCGCTGCTGCCTGAGTTCGGTCGCCGCTATAGCCGTTTGATTGCGCGTTTCGGAGGGCGCGTCGTTCTGTCGGCGCTGTCCGACGCACAGCGACGGGCGGAACGCACCCATGTTGCCGCCCGGCGCCGACTATTGGAACTGGACGAACAGATGGCCGAGAATCTCTCGTTTACCGGAACGCCGGAGTAGTTGTGCTCAAAAGGAACTCGATTGGGTCCAGTCGCTACTTCAAAACCGGCCCAAAAATCGTTCGCCTGGCACCGTCACTGTCCGATTTTCGGGGAGGCGCTCAGACGACATCTTCGATCTTTGGTGTAAGCGCGGATTACCTAAGCCGCCATTTTTCTAACAGCCCGACAGCACCCCGTCTGTCGGGCGCCGATTGGCGGTTGTGATCCGCGATGGTTCGGATCGCCCGTTGCATCCGGGCGTCAGTTTCGGCGTCACCATATCCGCCCATCATAAAGCAGGCGGTCGCGGCCTCGTGCCCGACGATCTGTTCGATCCGGTTCAACAGATAGCAGGCATAAAGCGCGTCGCCCAGTTCATCCCCCGGCCATTGCAGCGGCTGGCCATTGTTGGCAGCGATCATGACCGCTTGCGGGATGTCCGATGGAACGCCGGTCAATGGGGACTCGCTTCATCAACACTCGCAAGCCAATCGTTAAAGCTGGGGCCAGCCGTCGCATCCGCAGTCGGTCCGGGCAGGTGATTGGCGGGCCGTGGCGTCGGAACGTTCTTTTGATTGCCGTCCCGTAGACGAAGCCCCATGGCCCGCAACAGATCGGCGAAGTGCCGCTGTTGGCTGCGGATCGCTTCAAGCGCGGGATGAACGCGAACGGTTCCGGTCCGTGTCCTCAGCACTTCCGTTCCGGGCATGATCGACATCTTCAGCCGACGGATCGTTTGGGCCGCATAGGCCGCTTCACATGCCAGCAGGAGATCGCTCAACGGCCAGTCGGTACGGGCGCGGAACAAACCGTCGTAGACCGCCAGCCCGACGTGGTCGAGTGCTTCAACTCCGACGATGTCGCGTGGTCCGGTCGCGGCGGTTCGATCAGATTCCCGTGCAGCGGCCAGAGCGCCGGTCACGGTGTCGGATTTCGGTTTCTTCGCCATAATTTGAAAATATCCCGTTTTTATTCCGCATAATTTGAATGCCGCAAAATAAAAAATCAACGGAAATCGTCGTCGAGAACAGGACAAGCATTGAAGATTGTGACCCCAGCGCGGTGGCGACCCCCGAGCGATCCTTTCGACCCTCCGCCCCCCTAGCCAGAACATGCAGTTGTCAGACAGGAGCTGGACGCTATCGGCCTGCGTTTCTGGGGCCTTGCCGGAGACGGCGCACACCGGGCTGTTGGCCAGCACGCGCTTGCGTAGCCGTTTCCAGCGTTGCGTGCCATACCAACGTTTGCGTTGCAGGACGGCGGGTGTGCGGCTGCGGTCCGTCATGTCGGGGACCTGGGGCAGATGTGGTTGTTGTTGGGGCCGATGGTGGGCTGTGCCAAATGTGCCAAAATGAATCTTATCTACCGTATCGTGCGCATGCATACGTGCGCGCGCGTACAATAGAGAAAAGTTCCCTATACGGCTGATAAGATTCATTTTGGCACGTTTGGCACAGTTCAACTCAACACCCCATCAGCAGCGTCACAGACGACACCAAGACCGCCGTACTTTGCGATCTTCAGCCCAACACCGATAAAGGCCCAAGGTTGCGTGCCGTTCAGGCGGGTACGCTGGTAAGGAATGCCGTGGTCGGCCATGTCCTTGACGATCTGGGCCTTGGGAATGGGCCTCAGGCCCTCTTCACCCCGCCACGCGTTGTAGGCCTCCGCGAAATCCTTGGCCGCTGTGTTGCCTACACGGACGCAGCGCTCATCCAAGAACTGCCCGAGGAAATCCTCGCTGGTCACGTAATCGTCACTGGCGACGCGGACCTTGTCGGGCGGGTTCAAGCCCTGAGCCTGCCAAGCCAGACATCCATCAACCGCCCACCGCAGGATGGCGGGCCATTCGGCCTTCAGTTTCTCTGGCAGGTGCGGGTCGCGCTCTTCCGGTGGAATGTAGACATCGAATGGCACCAGCAGCAGTCGGTCCCTGATGGCTTGACTCGTATCCCGCAGGGCGGGCTTGGAGTTCGCGGCGATACACAGCAAGAATTGAGGCGCGAAGTCGAAATAGTCCGCGCGCATGAACCGGGCTGTCAGCATGTCGCCGCCGGTCAAATCCTTCAGCACGGTTTCGTTCCAGAACGCGCCTTTCGGGATTTCGCTACCGAACACGAACCGCTTGCCCCGCAGGCCCGCGATGGCGGTCGAATGCTCTTGGTTTCGGGTCTCTAAAAACAGGTTCGCCGGTGCTTTGCGCCCGTAGTCCTGCATGATGCTCAACACAGTGTTGAGAAAAACGCCTTTTCCGTTCCTCCCGCCACCCGTCATGAACAGGAATTTCTGTTCGGTCACCAAGCCAGTTAAGGCATAACCAATTGCCCGTTGCAGGAACCCAATCATCTTGGCATCGCCATCCATCACCCGATGCAGAAATGCCTCCCAGATCGGAGCGTGTGTCCCCGGTGCCGCAGGGACACATCCAGCGCATTGCGTTATCAGGTCGTCGCGCTCAGCGGGACGCAGGACGCCAGTGCGCAGATCCACGACACCGTCAGGCGTTCCCAGCAGCATGGGGTCCGCATCCAGATCAGCGCTTGTGACGGCCAGTCCATGCGTCCAGCAGAGCATCTGGTGCAAGGCCGCATTGGTTGCTGCCTGCCGGAGATTGTGGGCGGTCTGGCGGCCCCAGCGTTCGATGTGGCCGGCTGCCCTGTCGTCGGGCTGGGCCGCTGCTTCGCGCAGCGCCCAGTCGAGCACCTGCTCAGCCTTGCGACGCAAGAACCCGCGAACGATGTCCCAGACCTGCATGCGCTCGTCTATGAACCACCGGCGGCCATCCCAGAGCAGCCACTTGGTCGACTCGCCCCACAGGCGGGCGTTCCGGGAAAAGCCTCCGTCGCAGATCTCCAGCGCCAAAAAGTCGTGGCTCACGTCGGGCCGCTCACCACTGCCTGCATCCAGCGGCGGCAGGGGTGCTGGCAAGACCTCGTCCCACCAGTTTGCGCTGTCTGTGGGTGCGCTGTGGATCGGCCTGAGCACCTCGGGCATCAAGGGTACGAAACGGTACACAGTCCCCTTGTCCCCGCCTGCATGCGCGAAAGAGTGGACGCGCCCCCGCCTTCCTTCGGTGAAGATCTTGGCGACTGTCGGCCCGCTCGGATAATCGGGTTCGATAGGGTCGCAGCAGGTCACGCCATTCCAGCGCTGCGGATCACGCAGGATCTCGCCCACGGTGACGGTGCCGTCCTTCAGGTGCAGGACGAAGTCATGACCAAGAACCTGCCCATCCATGGCCTGCTCAATCGTATTCAACGCAGCCTCTTCAGTGAGGCCGGTCCGGGCTGCCAGATCAGCAGTGCGCCGGACCAGATAGGCATCACGGGCCGCATCCATCTCTGGGCGCAAGGCCGCTTCGGCCTCGGTCAGATGCTTGGTCAATTCGGCTGCCTCTTCAGTCGTCAGATCAGGGATGCAAGCCCTTGTGTCCAGCATCTCGACACCATCACGCATCTGGAACAGCTTCTGCTGCGTGACAGGCGGTGTCACGCTGGCCTTCAGATAGATCGGCTGAGACGGCACCTTCAGGGCTTGGTCCGCGAAAGACCGCGCAAGGAATGCGCCGCTTTCGCTCAGCTTGTGACGGGTGAAACCTGCCAGCATCATGCGTTGATGCAGGGCTGTCAGGGCGCGTGGAATGTCTTGGCCGTCCGTCACGTGAAAGAACGTGTGTATGCCTCGCAGTCCCGTCTGGGTCGCCCCCAGCGTCACGCAGGCGCTACTGCTGCTTGTCTGGATCGCGGCATGTCCTGCCACGGCTGGCGCGGATTGCGTGACTGCCTGCCAGACTTGGTCGAACGTGATCTCTTGCCCAGCGCTGTCGCTGTCGACGCACATCAGGGCGGGCCCGGCCGGGAACCGCAGATGCTCGTTTGACCGGGCAATGACAGGCAGTTCTCCAACCTGCGCCACGGACGACGCCGGTACGACGACGGCCTGCGCATGGTCCGCGATACCGGCTGTCAGGTGCTGTGACGCTGTTGCTGTGTCACGCATCCACTGCGCCAGCACGGCCAGCGTCTGCACGTCTCGGGTCTGGTAATCCGAACGGATCAGGCTGCCGTTCGTGACACGGGTCAGACTGCTGTCGGGTGCCGCGGTGAATGCTTTGCCGGGGGGCGGGGTTCGAAGGTCGGCGTGGGTGAAAACTCCGATCTTCATGCCTTCACCTCGCGCGTCTTCAGCAGCTTTGCGGGGTAACGAAGGCCGCGGGCGTGGTGGATCTTGCCGGGCAAACCGTTTGGCTCTACCGGGCCCTGCTTCGGGACGGCAGCCCGGATCAGGTCGTCTGCGGTTTTTCCTTGGCGCGTCATGGCGGCCATGAGTCGGCGCTGGCGGCGGTTCATTTTGGTCATTACTTCATCCTTGCCTGTTCGGGTCGGACGCGTAAGACTGTCTTTGTTCCATGTAGTCTTACGTGTCTCGCGGGGCGACTCTTGCGGTCGCCCTGCTTCACGCTGCGTGGCGGCCAGCCAGCCAAGCCAGCACGTCGCTGCGGCGGTAGCGCAGCCACTGCCCGCTCTGGGCTTTCGTAAAGCGCGGGCCGTCACCACGCTTGCGCCAGCGGCACAGCGTCTCGGGGCGGATGCCCAGCAGTTCGGCGGTTTCGTTTGATGTCAGCAGGTCGTCCTGCATGGGTGTCACCTCTCGGTTTGAGTTCCGGTGACACCCCAGAATGGGCAGATTTTGCCTCGGGTCAAAAGCGAATTCAGGACACACGTCGGCGTGTCCTGAAATAGTTGTCAGAGGCGGTCGGCGTCCCGTTCCAGCAGCTTGCGCAGCTTGCCGTTGTTGTGCCCGGCCTCGCGCTGGAAAGCCTGTGGGTCGTCCCAGCCATACACCTGCGCCAAGGCCGCCAGCGCATCCCCTGCCAGCTCGCGGGCCGCTTCCAGCAGGTCATCGGTCCCGCAGGCAGCCCGTGCCGCTTCGGCCCGCTGCTGGGCCTTGCTGGCCCGCTGGTGGTTTGCACGTTCGCGGCCTGCGTTCTGTGCCCGGTGGGCCTGCCGGGCCTCGGCACCCTCGGCCAGCGCTTGACGGACTGTGTCATCCTCGGGCAGCGCAGGCGGTGCGCCAAGCAGCCACTGACTGGCCGTCAGGGTCACCCTGTCCAGTGCGGCCCCGTGGTCGTCATGGTCCTGCCAGTATCGGAACGCCGCGGCGGCATCGGCACAAGCCAGCACGAATGCGAGAGCATCACTCGTGACACCCTGCGTCACCGACCAGCGCAGCCCGTCGCGGTCCTCCGGGTCGAGTCCCAGCGCCAGCACGTCGGGCCATGCCTCGCGAGCCATCGCGGCCAACACCGCGCCCACATCCTGCGCAGCGGCATCTGCGGCCAGATACAGGTGCTGGCTGGTTGCGGCCTCGCGGTCGGGATCGGACTGGCAGGCGTTCCATGCACGGGTCATGGTAGACAGGTGCTGTCGCAGGTCGTCGATGGCTTCGAGGATGCTCAAGCCACGAGCGCCTCAAGATGCCGTTGCCAGCCGCGAATGACTTCTGCGGCTTCGTCCTGATAGTCGTGCCTTTGATAGACCGACTCCAGTTCCGATTTATGCACGCTATGGCCCAATGCGGCCTCGCTGGCCTCGTGGCCGTGCCCTTGCCGTGCGGCCCATGTGCGTAGGCTGCGGCGCACGTCATGTGGACGCCAGTTCGTGACGCCTGCTGCGTTACGCCATTCGGTCAGCCGTGCGGGGCTGAAATATGCAGTGCGGGTGAACAGTCGCCCTTCGGGCCGCAGGGACGGGCGCAGATAGTCCCACGCCCATGCGATCAGCGGCACCCACGGCAGGCTTTGCTTGGCGTTCGGGCGGTTGATGAACCGCACCCCGTCCTGCTGCACTTGTTCCCGCGTTAGGCTGGCCACAGCGCCGCTGCGCTGGCCCGTCAACATGACAAGCTGGGCGGCGGCACTCCACGGCTGCCTGATGGCGTCAGACGCCCGCCACAGCCGCACCAGTTCCGCATCTGACAGCACCCGTTTGCGCTTGTCCACGCTCAGGTCGGCATCGGTGGAACTGGGCAGGGTAACTTGCGTGACGCCTCGCGTGTCACACCACTTGAGGAAAGACCCGAGTATCTTGAACAACAGGACGCCTGTCGCCTCGCTACGGGCCGCGACATCATCCACCACCCGCATCAGGCCCGCCCGTTCCACCCGTTCGATGCGTGACGCGGCTATGTCATGGTGCAGCACCTCGCGGGTGATGACCTTGCGATAGGTGCGGCGCGTAGTGTCGCCCCAGCGTTTGTGCGGCGCATCCAGCCAGACGTTCAACCAATGGCCCAGCGTGTCGCCGCTGGCTTTCTTCTGGGCGGGTGTTTCCACCTGCTGGGCTGGGTCGATACCGGCACGGATTTGCAGGCGCATTTCAGCGGCGCGCTTGCGCGCCGCATCAACCGTGGACTCACCCAGCTTGGCAATTGTCACGCGCTTGTATTTGCCCGTCTCGCGCTGCTGATAGTTAAGGAACATCGAGGGCTGGCCCTTGGCGTTTCCACGGGCACCAAAGCCTGCAACTTCTGTGTCCCATGCAATTTGCCCGGCAGGTAGGTCTGCAAGACCGCGGGCGCTCAGTTTCATCTTGCGGGCAGGCATTTTTGTCAGTCTCCAGTCAGTCCATGTCAGTAAATAGGACGCAATCACTGGCAATACAAGTCAATCAAATGGACAGGAAAGCCCAAATAAATATGGCATTTAGCTATGTTTTGTTGGATTTTGCGAGGCGGTGCGAAAGTAACGTCGAGTTAACTTTTGTTGGGCACGGTTGGTTTCAAATCGGAACAAGTTGAAGACGGAGAAATGCGATGCGCATACTATTGGTTGAGGATGATTCGGCGACATCGAAAAGCATCGAATTGATGCTGACGCATGCCAGTCTAAACGTCTATGCGACCGATCTGGGCGAGGAGGGGATCGACCTCGCCAAGTTGTATGACTACGATCTTATCCTTCTTGACTTGAACCTTCCCGACATGAACGGCCTAGAGGTGTTGCGCCAGCTTCGTTTGGCGCGGATTGAGACGCCAATCCTTATTCTTTCGGGGGTCGATGATACTGAAAGCAAGATAAAAGGCTTCGGGTTTGGTGCTGACGACTACCTCACGAAACCGTTTCATCGCGAAGAACTTGTGGCACGTATTCATGCCATTGTACGCAGATCGAAGGGGCATTCACAGTCGATTATCCGAACTGGATGTATTGCAATCAACCTTGACGCGAAAACAGTTGAGGCTGATGGGCTGGCTGTCCATTTGACGGGCAAAGAGTATCAGATGCTGGAACTTCTAAGTTTGCGAAAGGGAACTACGTTGACCAAAGAGATGTTTCTAAATCATCTCTATGGTGGTATGGATGAGCCTGAACTAAAAATTATTGATGTCTTCATTTGTAAGCTTCGGAAAAAACTCAGCAATGCAACCGGCGGAAAGAACTACATCGAAACGGTCTGGGGGCGCGGGTACGTTCTGCGGGATCCGAAATCTGATGAGGTGCCGCCTTCGCGCATCGCGGTCAACGCATAGGTCCCGCCAATAACACGGCTGCGATTCCAGCGCGGCTTCACCACTCACAGACAGTATCTGGACCTGAACATGGCCTCGCCCTATCACTGGTTGTAACGACTAAGGTCACAGGGCGAGGCCATGACAGCAGACCAGCCGATCCAGGACATGAGCGAAGAAGAGGCTGCGAAAGAGCTTTCGCGTCTGGCGGAAATTCTGACGCGCGCGAACCTAGCGTACCACTCGAAGGACGCACCAGAGATATCCGACGCAGAATACGATTCGCTCAAGCGGCGGAACGCCGCCATCGAAGACTGGTTTCCACACCTTAAACGCAGTGACAGCCCGACTGATCTGGTCGGTGGGAAGCCCAGCGAGAAATTTGCCAAAGTCGCGCATGCGGTTCGCATGATGTCGCTTGGAAATGCTTTCGAAGACGAAGATGTCTACGATTTTGATCGGTCTGTAAAAAAATACCTAGGCTTAGATGACAGAGCGTCGCTTGCCTATACTGCCGAACCGAAGATCGACGGTCTGTCTCTCTCGCTGCGCTATGAAAACGGCGAACTCGTTCAGGCGGCGACCAGAGGGGACGGTGAGACGGGGGAAAACGTTACAGCCAATGCACTGACGATTGCCGATGTTCCGACCCATTTGAACGGTGCGCCCACCATTCTTGAAGTGCGGGGTGAGGTCTATATGAGCCACGCGGACTTCAGCGCGCTCAACGAACGTCAGGCACAAGAGGGTGGAAAACTCTTTGCTAATCCGCGAAATGCCGCAGCCGGATCGCTGCGGCAACTGGATGCCAGGATCACTCGTGATCGCCCCTTGAAGTTCTTCGCTTACTCGTGGGGCGAAGTTTCCGAACCGCTCGCCACCACGCAAATGGCGTCCATCGAGAAGCTGAGGCAGCTTGGCTTTCGGACAAACCCGCTGACGAGGCTTTGCAATGACCTCGGTGAGCTGCTTGCGCACTATCGCGACATTGAAACACAGCGGGCGACTCTGGGCTATGACATTGACGGAGTGGTCTACAAAGTTGATGACGTCAGTTTGCAGGCGCGTCTTGGGTTTCGCTCGAACACGCCGCGTTGGGCCATCGCGCATAAGTTTCCGGCTGAACTGGCCTGGACACGGCTCGAGGCGATCGACATCCAGGTCGGCAGAACCGGCGCTTTGAGCCCAGTCGCGCGGCTGACGCCGGTGACGGTGGGTGGCGTTGTCGTGTCGAACGCCACATTGCATAACGAGGATTACATCGCCGGCCGGGATTCGCGCGGACAGACAATCCGGGATGGCAAGGACATCCGCATTGGTGACTGGGTCCAGGTCTATCGGGCCGGCGACGTGATTCCGAAAATCGCCGATGTCGATCTGTCCAAAAGGCCCGAAGTGGCAGTTCCCTATAGCTTTCCCTCGATTTGCCCTGACTGCGGCAGTCCCGCTGTTCGCGAAGATGGCGATGCTGTCCGGCGCTGTACTGGTGGTGTCATCTGTCCGGCCCAGGCCGTTGAGAAACTGAAACACTTTGTCAGCCGGTCCGCTTTTGACATTGAGGGGTTGGGGGCCAAGCAGGTCGAACAGTTTTACACTGATGGCTGGATCAAGGAACCCTCGGACATATTTGAACTGAGCGCACGTTATGGCGAGGGTTTGCAGCAACTCAAAAACCGTGAGGGCTGGGGTGAGAAATCCGCGTCCAATCTGTTCGAGGCTATCGAGGAGAAACGGACAATACCACTGACTCGTCTGATCTTTGCCTTAGGGATCCGGCATGTTGGTGAGGTTGGGGCCAAAGACTTGGCGCAGCACTATATGAGCTGGCCAGCCATGGCGGCCGCGATGGATATAGCGCGGCCCGCTGCATTGGCGCACCGTGCAGCCGATGCAGCAGAAGAATGCGAACGTGCCGACGCCGCTGAAGAAGGGCGACGCGCCCGTATTGCCGAGACGCGCGCAAGTGCCATCCAGGCATGCAACGTATCAGGGGAGGCTGCGGCGGCATGGGCGGACCTGACCGGGGTCGACGGAATCGGGTCGGCCCTTGGCCTTTCGCTGTCAGACGCGTTTTCCAACGATGAGGAACGGAAGGCGTTTGATCGCCTGACAGAGAAGCTGACGATTGTTCCGCCCGATGCACCCATTTCCGACAGCCCTGTTGCAGGAAAGACGGTTGTTTTCACCGGCACTTTGGAGCGTATGACCCGGGCAGAGGCCAAGGCGCGTGCCGAGGCGTTGGGAGCCAAGGTCGCGGGATCGGTCAGTGCGAAAACAGATATCCTGGTTGCGGGGCCGGGGGCCGGTTCCAAGGCCAAGAAAGCCGCTGATCTGGGAATCGAGACGCTGGATGAGGATGGCTGGCTGCGCCTGATCGGGGACCTATGACCGGACGGCCGGAACAGCTGTTCCCGCTCTTTGCGGGACTGGAAACGCTGGAAGGCGTGGGGCCCAAGACGGCGCAGCTTTATTCGCATCTGGATGTCGAAACGCCGCGCGATCTGCTGTTTCTTTTGCCCTATGCAGTGGTGGACCGACGCCGCCGGACAACGATTGCCGGGGCCGAACTGCCTGCGACGTTGACGGTTGAAATCACGGTCGGTGTGCATCGCCCGCCGCGCGGACGTGGCGGGGCCTACCGGATATTTGTTGAGGATGCGCAAACGGATTTCCAACTGGTCTTTTTCCATGCGCGGGGGGAGTACCTGAAAAAGGTGCTGCCAGAGGGTGCCCGGCGCGTCGTCTCTGGCAAGGTCGAATTGTTCGATGGTATGGCCAACATGGTGCATCCCGACCATATCCTGCCGGTGTCCGAAGCAGACGAGATACCCGAATTCGAGCCGGTCTATCCGCTAACGCAAGGAGTGACACAAAAGACGGCCTACAAGGCGGCCCAGAGCACTTTGGCGCGCTTACCGGATTTACCGGAATGGATAGATCCCGCGCTGGCGAGCCGCGAAAACTGGACGGATTGGCAAACCGCAATCCGCGCAGCGCACGCGCCGCACGGGTTGGAAGATGTCGCGCCGACCGCTCCGGCGCGCGTCCGTCTGGCCTATGATGAGCTCCTTGCGCATCAACTGACGTTGGCGCTTGCCCGCCGCCGGGAACGCAAGGCACGCGGTATTTCCAGCGTTGGTACCGGCAAGTTGCAGTCCAAGGTGCTGGGCAGCCTGCCGTATCGGCCCACCGACGCCCAGGCCCGCGCGATCGAGGAAATCGCCGCCGACATGGCGGGGCCTGAGAGAATGAACCGGCTGTTGCAGGGCGATGTCGGGTCGGGAAAGACGCTGGTCGCATTCATGGCCTTGCTGGTCGCGGTCGAGGCAGGCGGGCAGGGGGTAATGATGGCGCCAACCGAAATTCTGGCGCGCCAGCATCTTGAGGGGTTGCAGCCTCTGGCCGAAGAAGCCGGTGTGGTGCTTGAGCTGTTGACAGGGCGCGACAAAGGGAGTGAACGCCAGGCGAAACTGGACGCGCTCAGGCGCGGCGATATTCAGATCCTGGTCGGGACCCACGCGGTGTTCCAGTCGGATGTAGAGTTCAAAGAACTGCGTCTGGCTATCGTCGACGAACAGCATCGCTTCGGTGTGCGCCAGCGCATGGAACTGGCAGAAAAAGGGGTGGGCGCGGACGTTCTGGTGATGACCGCTACTCCGATCCCGCGCAGCCTGGCGCTTGCCCAATATGGCGATATGGATGTGTCGGTGCTGGATGAAAAGCCGCCCGGCCGGAAACCGATTCGGACAGCCATTGTCAGCACCGACAGGCTGGACGAGGTGATCGACCATCTAAGAAAAGCGATTTCCGAGGGGCGGCAGTGTTACTGGGTGTGCCCGCTGGTCGACGAATCCGAGGTAAGCGACCTGATCGCAGCCGAAGAACGTTTCAAGCGCTTGCGTGCCGTTCTAGGTGAAGGGGGCGTGGGACTGGTCCACGGACAAATGCCGCCAGCGGACAAGGACGCGGCCATGTCCGATTTCCAATCCGGCAAGACCAAGGTTCTGGTCGCCACGACGGTGATCGAGGTGGGGGTGAACGTTCCCAATGCCACGATCATGGTGATCGAACGCGCCGAGATTTTTGGACTGGCACAATTGCATCAGTTGCGCGGCCGGGTTGGGCGGGGTGATGCGGATTCCACTTGTCTTTTGTTGTATCAGGCGCCGCTGACCGAAGGCGGGCGGCGCAGGCTGGAGGTCTTGCGCGAGACAGAGGATGGGTTTCGTATCGCGGAAACCGATTTGCAGATGCGGGGCGCGGGGGACCTTATCGGCACGGCCCAATCGGGACTGCCCAAGTTCCGGATTGCTGATCTTGAACGGCAATCCGCCTTGATGGCGCTTGCCCAGTCAGACGCGCGGGCGCTGCTTGCCGCTGATCCCGATCTGGCTGGCGCGCGCGGCAAGGCCGCGCGACTGCTGTTGTGGCTGATGAAGCAGGATCAGGCAATCCGTTTGATTTCAGTTGGATAGAAGCAAATTCCAAAAAAGTTCACAAATGTTCTCATAAAGTTCTTGATCGACTCGCGAAGAAATGAGAACAAAGGGTCAACAAATGATTAACTGATGGCGAGGAGGAAAGCCAATGGTGACCCAGATCAAGAACGTTCTGTCCCGTTCTCAGGGCACGTTGTTGCAGGATGCAATTGGTGCTGCCTCGCTGATGGTCATGCTGATGGTCGCACTCCACCTGCCCGGAGTTCTTTAACCGTTTCTGCCTGCGATCTCGTTCCGGCGCGGTACGCATCCTGTCCCATTCGATGCAAGGGTGACCTGCCTATCCCGATACCCTTCCTTGGGCCCCGCCTCGGCCCATGGCGAACCGACACCGGACCCCGTACGAGAGACGCATTACCTGCCGCCGCCCTTCCTGATCGAAGGTGCGGCGGTTTTTTCAGGCAAGATATCGTGCCTGGAGGCATCAGGAGGCGGGAAACGATCTGCCAAGGATACGGTGGCCACAGCAGGCTCAGGCGCAGTTTGCCTGCTCTGCTTTTGCCATCGCTTCTGCCGTCGCTTCGAGGGTCAGCAGGATAGACGCATGACGGTTCTTGTAGTCGCGCGCTGGCATCAAGACTTCGAGCCCATCAAAAGGCGCATCCGGCACAGGTCCGTTGTCCTTCAGCATCGTTTTGAGCTGATCCCGCCCGGTTTCGACCTGGGCCCGCGTTGCACCTATGATTGCGCCACCGACAACAGCCGCCGAAGCTTGCCCCAATGCACAGGCTTTGACATCCTGGCCAAATTCCGCGATCCGGCCATCCTTGAGTTTGACGTCAACGGTGACGGTCGATCCACAAAGCGGCGAACGTTTCTTGACCGTGGCGTCCGGATTATCGAGCCGGTCCAGATGCGGAATATCAGCGGCCAGCGCAAGGATGCGACCGGAATAAAGCTTGATAAGATCGGTTTCCGTGGACATGGCTTTCCCTCTAGGCCGGTTCCCAATACATAGTGGGCGAAATTCCGGATGCAAAAGGTTTTTGGCCATGTCCTTCGACGCTTCGACACTAAAGTATGATACCAATGGGCTGGTCCCCGCCATTGCGCAGGATGCGGCTACGGGTGAGGTTCTGATGATGGCCTGGATGAATCAGCAGGCGGTGGAACGGACGCTGGCCAGCGGCCGCGTCACCTATTGGTCCCGCTCCCGTCAGAGTTTCTGGATCAAGGGGGAAAGCTCGGGACATGTGCAGGAATTGGTGGACCTGCGCGTCGATTGCGACCGAGATTGCCTGCTGGTCACGGTGCGCCAGACCGGGCCGGCCTGCCACACCAACCGGCGCAGCTGTTTTTACACGGCGGTGCGGGACGGGGCCGAAGTGGAACTGATGCAGCCCGAGGTGTGAGTTCAGAGACCGACCATTCGGCGGATATCCTGTGGGGTCGCGCCTTCGCTCCGATACTTGGCGATGGCGCGCGCATCGTCGCGCTTGGCCAGACGTTTGCCTCGATCGTCGCGGATCAGGCCATGGTGATGGTAGACGGGTGTTGGCAAGCCTAGCAGCGACTGCAAAAGCACATGGATCCGGGTCGCCTCGTACAGGTCCTCGCCGCGGATGACATGGGTCACACCACTGGCGGCGTCGTCGACTACAACAGACAGGTGATAAGAGGCGGCCATGTTGCGGCGAGACAGGACGACATCGCCCACTGTTTGCGTCAGGCTGTCCGCCGACAGGTGCTGCTGCCCCGCGTGCCGGGGGCCAGTTTCGGTAAATTGAGCAGGCAATCCCATGGCGCAGGCACGGGCCATGTTTAGCCGACAGCACGTTTCGCCCGATTGGCGCAAGCCAAGATCACGGCAGGTGCCCGGATAGATCCGACCATCGGGACCGAATTCGGGCACTCCTTCTTGTGGCGCGTTCGCGGCAGCCTCTATGTCCCGGCGGCTGCACTGGCATTCAAAGGTAAGGTCCGCCGCGCGCAACCGGTCTAGCGCATCGCCATACTCCCTCAGGTGGTCGGTTTGCCGACGCGGGGGCGCGTCCCAGGTTACGCCCAGCCAGGCCAGATCGTCCATCAACTGTGCTTCCCAATGCGGCCGGGCCCGGGACTGATCGATGTCGTCGATCCTGAGGAGAAAACGCCCCCCCTCGGCCCGCGCGCGATCATGCGCAAATAGTACCGAGTAGGCATGGCCAAGATGCAGCGGTCCGGTCGGAGACGGTGCGAAACGTGTAATGAAAGTCACGTTTTTTCAACGATAAAGATGTCAGAGTTCAAGTTTATTCCGGGGAGATGCGGACCGGATTTGCGTATCAGCAGGCGCGCGGCGCCCATGTCCAGCCACTCGCTCAGGCGCGCCAGATAGGCGCGCTCGGCCAAGGCAATGTCGTTGAGCGAAAACCCCAGGATGCCTCCCTTTGGTAACGCACGCAGCAACAAGTCGATGGTTTCGGGCGGTGCGGCGCCCTGGCCGATGACTCCAATTGCCGTGATCGTGCGATATGTACCTTGCGGGATCGGCGGTGGTTCAGTGATCGCGAACCCTGTCAGATTGCGATAGATTCCTTTTGCCCCTGCAGCTTCTAACATTCCGGGTGTCGGGTCCATGCCGTCTATCACCTGAAATCCCGCCCGTTGCAGGGCCAGACCCGACAAGCCGGTGCCACAACCGAAGTCGAGAACCGGCATCTGGCCATCGGGGCGTTTCTCCCACAAGGCGCGCGCCAACCGATCGGGGGTCGCGTACCCGTTCTCGGTCAGTTCCTCGTCATAGCTGCCGGCCCATTTGTCGTAATGGGCCTGAGTGTCCTTTGGCGAGGATAGTGTGTAGGTCGATTTGAGGAACCGCAGGATCATGTCAGATGTTAGACACAGGCCGCGATTTCCGTCCAGTCAGGACTGAGCCAGCCAGTCGCTCCATGCCGCCTTGGCCCGGTCGGTATAGGCCTTGTAGCGGTCCTTGCGCCCCCTGCGGCCGCCTTTCAGCCCGTCGACCGGGCGAAACAGGCCAAAGTTCACGTTCATCGGTTGAAAGGTCTTGGCATCCGCGCCGCCAGTGATGTGATGGATCAGCGCGCCCATGGCGCTGTCCTGCGGAACTTCGGGCAGGCTGTGCCCCAGTATCCCGGCGGCGGCAAATCGTCCGGCCAGTAGCCCCATCGCAGCGCTTTCGACGTATCCCTCAACCCCGGTGATCTGACCGGCAAACCGAATATTGGGCCGGGATCTGAGCCGCATCTGTTCATCCAGGAGCGTTGGAGAGTTGATGAACGTGTTGCGATGGATACCGCCAAGACGCGCGAAACCGGCTTCTTCCAGGCCAGGTATCATTCGGAAAACAGAAGTTTGCGCGCCATACTTCATCTTGGTCTGAAAGCCCACGATGTTATAGAGCGTGCCCAGCGCATTGTCGCGGCGTAGCTGCACGACGGCATAGGGTTTCACCTCGGGCTGGTGAGGGTTTGTCAAGCCCACAGGCTTCATCGGGCCGTGGCGTAGGGTTTCGCGGCCGCGTTCGGCCATGACCTCGATCGGCAGGCATCCGTCGAAGTATGTGGCCGTTTCGCCTTCGTGAAACTCGGTCTTGTCCGCCGCCAATAGCGCGTCGATGAAGGCCTCGTACTGATCTCGGTTCATCGGGCAATTAATGTAGGCGGTTCTTTCTTCTTCCGTCTCGCCTTTGTCATACCGCGATTGCAGCCAGGCTCGGCTCATGTCGATGGTGTCGGCATATACGATGGGCGCGATCGCATCGAAGAAGGCCAGCGCATCCGATCCGGTCTGTTGCCGGATCGCCTCTCCCAGGGCCGGAGAGGTGAGCGGGCCGGTGGCAAAGATCCATTGGCCCTCCTGCGGCAGGTCCGTGACCTCTTCCTCGGTGACCGAGATTCGAGGGTGGCGGCGCAAACGATTGGTCACCGTCTCGGCAAAAGGGTCCCGGTCCACTGCCAGCGCGCCACCAGCTGGCAGGCGGTGGGTATCGGCCGATGCCATGATCAATCCACCTGCGGCGCGCATTTCCCAATGCAGAAGGCCCACGGCATTCTGTTCGTCATCGTCTGAGCGGAAAGAGTTCGAGCAGACCATCTCAGCCAGGTTGCCGGTTTGATGGGCAAATGTGCCGACCTTTGGTCGCATTTCGTGGATTACCACATCTACGCCCATTTCCGCCGCCTGCCAGGCCGCCTCGGACCCGGCCATGCCGCCGCCCACGATATGCAATCTGTCTGTCATGAGTGGCCACATAAGGCAGGGCGCAACGCGGCGCAACGGGGCATGCGGGGTCCGGGTGAAATAGAACAGCCAACCCTGCGCTTGCGGGTTGCCCGAAACTCCTTAATTTGGGGATTTTGGGGTCGCCGCTGCGGGAATGTCAGCGCCGGTGAGAGAGACCGGCAGGAGGGACCTTCCGCCCACGGCGACCCAAAAGTCAGCAAGGCTTGCGCCTTGCCCTACCTTTGCCATGTTGTTGCCTAATTTGAAAGGCTTTGTTTGGAAACAATCCTTAATGATTGATCACGTTTGTGATCTATTGGCTCCAATCAGGGTCGCGCTTCTCAATAAAGGCCGCGATGCCTTCTTTTGTATCGCGATAGAGCATGTTCTCGACCATCACGTCGCCAGTATAGGCATACGCCTGATCCAACGGCAGCATCTGCTGGCGATAGAAAGCTTCTTTGCCGATGCGTACCGCAGCGCCTAGCTTGCCCGCGACGGTTTCGGCCAGGGCTTGGGTTTCGGTGGCCAGATCGGTGCCAGGCACTACGCGGTTGACCAGTCCCAGTTCTGCGGCACGGGTGGCCTCGATGAATTGGCCGGTGGTCAGCATTTCAAAGGCCAGCTTGCGTGGGATATTGCGGCTGAGCGCCACCATAGGAGTTGAGCAGAACAGGCCGATGTTGACACCATTGACCCCGAACCGGGTGCCCTCTGCGGCAACGGCCATGTCGCAGGTGGCCACCAGCTGGCAGCCTGCAGCAGTGGCGATTCCATGAACCCGGGCGATCACCGGCTGGGGCAAAGACTGAACACTCATCATCATCCGGGCGCAACGGTCGAACAGGTCCTTGAAATAGGCCTTGCCGCCGTCCTCGGCCTGTCGTCCGGCGGTCATCTGTTTCAGATCGTGGCCCGCGCAAAATGCCTTGCCCGCACCCGACAGGATCACGGCCCGGATCGAACGGTCATCGCGCAGCGCGTCGAACTCTGCTTGAAGCGCGGCCAGCATCTCGTCGCTGAGCGCGTTCAGCCGCTCTGGCGCATTCATTTCGAGATGCGCCACCGCACCGGTGTCGTGACGTTCCAGAATTGCCATCTTGCCCTCCCTGCCAAAGTCGGGGCAACTCTAGGCTCAGAAGCCGGGGAGGGAAAGAATGGCGTTGGCATTGAACAAGGAGGAATTGTCGCAATACCTGGTCGAGGTCTTTCCCCAAGTGCGGGACGACTTCGCCATCGAGGCCTTGACCGAGGACAGCGTAATCATGCGCCTTCTGACGGCAGAACGGCACTTGCGACCCGGCGGGACCATCTCGGGGCCTTCGATGTTCGCACTGGCCGATGTGAGCGTCTATGCGATGGTACTTGCCCGGGTGGGCCGCCAGGCCCTTGCGGTGACCACCAACTGTTCGATGGATTTTATTCGCAAGCCTGACGGCGATGCCCAGATGATTGCAGAGTGCCGTCTTTTGAAACTGGGCAGGACACTTGCCGTGGGCGATGTGCTGATGTTTTCGGAAGGGTCAGGCAAGCCGGTGGCGCGGGCAACGCTGACCTATTCCATTCCGCCTGCTGGCAGTGCCGCGGCCTCGTTCTGATGAAAAAAAGGCCGGGGCGAACCCCGGCCAGTGAAGAGGTCCCAATGAAGGGACTGGGGATCTTGTTCAGCCCTGCCAGAATCGGCGGGCGGTTTCATGGCGCATCTGGCTGCGGGTAATGCCTACGTCCTGCAAGAGGCGGTCGTCCAGCTGCCCGAGGTTCAGGCGGGTTCGCCGGCGTTGTTCCCATTTGGTCACGGTCGCGGCAAAGCCCACGGCCAGTGCGGCGATCAGCGGCAGCCGGGGGCTGGCGTTCAGCAGCATGAGGGCGGAGGAGGGCATTGCGCGTGTCATGACGGAGTTCCTTTCGAATTGTATTGACACAATATGAATGTACTTGGTACACTATATTGGTACATTTAAGAATGTACGGAGATCAAAGGAAAGATTGTAATGGGTACAATTTGGCCGGACACTCTCCCTGCCGCCAAGGGGGCCAAGTACACCCTGGTTGCCGACGCCATCAGGAAAGCCATAGAAAACAAGTCCCTGGAGGTCGGAACGAAGCTGCCGCCGGTGCGGGAGCTTGCCTACAAATTGAGCATTACACCGGGAACGGTGGCACGTGCCTATTCCATCCTTACAGACGAGGGGCTTCTGTCGGCGGAAGTCGGGCGTGGTACATTCGTGGCGCCGCCGAAAAAACCGGTGCTGGACGATGTCTGGTCGCGGCAATTGTACAAGCTCGAAGAGCAGGACGACCAGCATGTCAGCCTGTTCAGCCCGCGCCTGCCGGATGTTGGACAGGTTTCGTTGATTCGCGAATGCCTGGCCAAGATCGCGCAGGGTGATCCCGCCATGTTTCTGAACTACCCGACGCGCGACGCTTATGTCGGGGTGCGCAAAGCGGTTGTCGAATGGCTATCGCCACTGCCGCTCGGGCAGCTGGGCGCAGACGATATCGTGTTGACCCATGGCGGACAGAATGGATTGTGCGTGGTTTTCCAAAGCATTCTGAGTGGCCCCAAACCGGTGGTCTTTGTTGAGGACCTGTCTTATGCCGGGTTTCGTCGCGCGGCAGAGCTGATGCGGGCCGAGGTGGTGGGCATCCGCATGGACAAGTGGGGTATCGACCCCATGTCGCTCGACCTGGCGGCACGTCAGGTTCCGGCGCAGGCGGTGTGTGTCTCACCCGAGGTTCAGAACCCGACTGGCAGCTTCTCGCCTCTGGAAAGGCGCAAGGAAGTGATCGAGGTTGCGCGCAAGCATGACCTTCAGATTATCGAGGATGACTGCTACAGGATCGGAGAACCACGGGCGCCAAGTTATCGCGCTCTGGCACCTGAGCGGGGCTGGCATGTATCGTCGATCTCGAAATCGCTGACCCCGGCGCTGCGTGTCGGCTTTGCCATCGCTCCGTTGGAGCAGGCCGCGCGGCTGCGTCGATCGGCCGAGTACGGGTATTTTGGTCTGGCACAGCCGCTGGCCGAACTGACCCGGTTGCTTTTGTCCGATCCCAGGGCGCGACAGTTGGCGCTCGACGTGCGCAGGCGCATGTCCGAATATGTCCGGGTTGCCGTCAATACGTTAGGCGCATTCGATCTGGTTTGGGATCCCGACGTTCCCTTTTTGTGGTTGCGGCTGCCATCGGGCTGGCGTTCGGCCGCCTTTACCCGGGCGGCAGAGCGTACCGGCGTACAGGTCCGGTCCGCTGACGAATTCGCGCTACGCGATGGGCGCGCACCCAATGCTGTGCGGATCGCGGTCAATGCCCATGTCTCGCTGGCGCGCTTCGAGGACGCGATGCAGCGCCTCAGAGGGTTGCTGGACAATCCTCCGGAGCAAATAAGTGTCTAAGTTTTTGGGGTATAATAATACCTATTTTTTAATCTATTGATAAGTATGGGAAAATACAGCGGACGCGTGCTTGACGAGGGTGTTGGCAGTCTCTAGAAACCGCCCATCAGATCAGGGCCGGTCGCTTGCGGCCGGTCTGTCACATCAAACAGGACCATCCTGCCATGAAAACCTTTTCTGCAACACCTGCAGACATCGACAAGAAGTGGATCCTGATCGACGCCGAGGGCGTTGTTCTGGGCCGTCTTGCGTCGATCGTTGCCATGCGCCTGCGTGGCAAGCACAAGCCGTCGTTCACCCCGCACATGGATATGGGCGACAACGTCATCGTCATCAATGCCGACAAAGTGCAGATGACCGGCAAGAAGCGCGAAGAGCACTTCTACTGGCACACCGGCCACCCGGGCGGCATCAAGTCGCGCACCAAGCAGCAGATCCTCGAGGGTGCCCACCCCGAGCGCGTGGTCTTCCAGGCCGTCAAGCGCATGCTGCCGGGCAACCGCCTATCGCGTCAGCAGATGACCAACCTGCGCATCTATG
The DNA here is from genome assembly GCF_025673445.1 of Ruegeria marisflavi. Taxonomy (NCBI): domain Bacteria; kingdom Pseudomonadati; phylum Pseudomonadota; class Alphaproteobacteria; order Rhodobacterales; family Roseobacteraceae; genus Ruegeria; species Ruegeria marisflavi. The sequence continues at coordinate 118,588 of NZ_JAOVQN010000005.1, read as the reverse complement.
CCGGGACCGAGCACCCGCATGAAGCCCAGGCCCCCGAAGTTCTGGACGTCAAGTCCATGAACAAGAAAAACACCCGGAGCTGAAACCGATGGCTGATCAGATCAATACTCTCGAAGAGCTGGGCGCCGTCGCAGGCCTCGAAACCTTGGCCGCTGATGAACCGCGCGAACCCGTTCGTGACGAGCTGGGCCGTTCCTATGCCACCGGCAAGCGGAAGGACGCGGTCGCCCGCGTCTGGATCAAGCCGGGCTCGGGCAAGGTCATCGTCAACGGCAAGGATCAGGATGTGTACTTCGCACGCCCTGTGCTGCAACTGATCCTGCGCCAGCCGTTCCAGGTGGCCGGTGTCGAAGGCCAGTTCGACGTGATGGCAACCGTCAAGGGCGGTGGCCTGACCGGTCAGGCCGGCGCGGTCAAGCACGGCATCTCGAAGGCGCTGCAACTCTACGATCCCTCGCTGCGTGGCGCGCTGAAGGCCGCTGGCTTCCTGACCCGCGACAGCCGTGTGGTCGAGCGTAAGAAATACGGCAAGCGCAAAGCCCGCCGTTCGTTCCAGTTCTCGAAGCGCTAAGTTTCGGGCGAAGAACAAAGAAAAGGCCGCGCAGTGCGCGGCCTTATTCGTTTAGCTAGATGGGCGCGGACAGACTTACCCGTTGCCCTGCACATACCAGTCGTCAAATCGTGAAACGTCCTCCAGCACCCGGCGATACCCTTTGTCCGTCAGCAGGGCGTGGATATCCTCGCGCTGGGGGGCGTGATTGTGTTCCACTGTCATCACCCCAAAGGTCCAGCGGTCGAAGTCGAAGGCGTTCAGGATGTCGAACTCGCTGCCCTCGGTGTCGATCGAGATATAGTCGATATGCGCGGGGGCCTTGTGGGTTTCCAGCAGGTCGACCAGCGAGATCGTCTCGACCTTGTAATTCTGGCCCCGCAACCGGCGTGACGATTTGACGAAAGTCGAAATGCCCGAATTCTCTCCGCGCGGTGCCTCGGTGAAGGCCAGTGTCTCGCCTGTGGTGTGCCAGACACAGCGGGTTTCAATTGTACATTTCCGGTTGGCCTTGAGCGCATCGTGCCAGCCACGGGCCGGTTCGGCCAGGATCCCGGTCCAGCCGAAATGTGTTTCCATCAGATAGGTGTTGTTCAACTCGATGCCGTCGGTTGCGCCGAATTCGACGAAAAATCCACCGGTCTTGAACCCGCATTGCGTCAGGGCAAACAGATCCTGGCGAAGCTGCGATCTGGAATCCTTCAATAAATCAATGCAGCGGCTTCTGTCGTCCGGAGCGGTTGCCTTGAGGAACTCCAGATCGAACCATGACTTTTCACGCTGTTGCAGTTGCTTCAGGCGATCGCGGCGGACAAGTGTTGTGTTCGATATCAGGTGGCTCACGAGGACGTTACTCCAAAGTTACCGCTTCTGGGTACCTATCCCGTCAGGGTCACGCAAGAGACATTGTCAGTCTGGGTCGATCAGTCCCAATCCGCGAAGATAGATCCCGACCCCGGTTTCGAGCAGGTCCTCCGGTGGAAAAGGTGAAGCAGTTCCAGTGTTTCGAGCGTAAAGTTCAACCACCCCGTGACTCATGGCCCAGATATGAGCGGACACCATTGAAGCTGGCGGTCGACGGTCCAGCGGGATATGCTGACTAAGGTCGGCGGCGGCCTGTTCCAATACTGCCTTTGCCCGGTTTGCTGCGGCGGCTAGTTCCGGATCGCGGTTCAGCGATACGCCGCTTTCAAACATCGCGATGTAGTGGCCGGGATGCTTGCGCGCGAAAGCGAGATAAGCACGCCCTGTTGCCTCGAATGCGGCCAGGGCCGAGGGTTGCCCCTTGTCATAGGCGTATTGCATGAGGTCAGCGAACATTTCGAACCCCTGTCTTGCGGCCTCGGCAATGAGATCCTCGCGCCCGTCGAAATGACGATAGACGGCAGCCGGGGTCACGCCGGCCGTTTTCGCCGCCTCGGACAGGGTGAACCCGGTTGGTCCCTTTTCCCGGATGAGTTCCAGCGCCGCCTCGATCAGGGCCTGCCGCAGGTTGCCGTGATGGTATCCCTGTTTACGCATCCCAGATTTCCGGGCCTCCGCAGATCTTGGTGTCGGGTTTGCCTATCGCCTTGTCATCTTTGTCGTCATAGTCGATTGCCGATAAGACGGTCTGGATCGCCGACAAGCGTGCGCGTTTCTTGTCATCTGACCGGACGATCTTCCATGGTGAACGGTCCGAATGGCTGCGGGTCAGGGTCTCGCCGATGGCCGCCGTATAATCATCCCATTTGTCCAGCCCCTGCACATCCACGGGGCTAAGCTTCCACTGTTTCAGGGGATCCTTCTCGCGGGCCAGAAACCGGCGCAATTGTTCGGCGCGACCGACATTCAGCCAGAACTTGAAGAGATGTATCCCGTCTTCCATTATCGCATGTTCAAACGGCAGGGCCTGTCGGAAGAAGTATTCCCGCGCCTCTGGAGAGCACCAGCCAAACACATGTTCGACTACCCCCCGATTGTACCAGCTGCGGTCGAAAAAGACGATTTCCCCCGCAGACGGCAAGTGCTGGATGTACCTTTGGAAATACCACTGGGTTTGTTCGGTGTCTGTCGGCTTGGAGAGGGCTACAACCCGCGCGCCGCGGGGGTTCAGATTTCCGCGAAACCGCGAAATCGTGCCACCCTTGCCAGCGGCGTCTCTCCCTTCAAAGATAATCGCTATGCGGGCACCGGTTTCCTTGACCCAGGCCTGCAACTTGACCAGTTCGATTTGCAGAGCATGCATGGCCCGGTCATAGTCTTTCGAAGACATTTCTTCGTCATAAGGGTAGGTTTTGCTGAGAATGTCGTCCTTGCCTGCCTCACGGATGGTCTGACGGATGGTGTCGGGAGCGCGGTCTTTGTAATAGCGCGAGATTTCACCGATATATGTGTGAGTCATCCGCAGGCATCCTTCATCGGGTGTGTCTTTTCCAATATGGAAGCTGCCGCGACTTAACGCAAACCCGCTCGATGCGCCGCACGCAGGACTGCGGCGACAACAGCGTCCACGGCGACATGATGCGGCATATGGCCGACCCCGTCGAGAGCCGTCAGATTTGCACCCTTGATCTGGTTGGACAGGTTCACGGCATGAAGTTCGAAATTCACGGTGTCGTCGGCGGTACCGTGAACGATCTCGGTGGGTATGGTGATTTCACCATAACGCAGGTGCAGGCTGCGGATTTGATCCAGCAGCAGGGCGCGGTGCATTGCATTCGCCCGCAGCGATCCCCGGCGTAGCGATAGGCCCGGGCCAAAATGGTTTGCGTAATCTCCGGGTTCGCTTTGGGGGGCAAACACATCCTCCAGAGACTTGGTCACATACCAATCCGGAACATAAGCCGCGATCAGCGGCACAGCCACGGCCGCGCCAATGGGGTTGGAGGTGACCCGGTACAAAAGATCCAGCGGAGTGGTCCACGGGTTGGAGGCGGCGGACACCGGGATCAGTGCCGACAGGGAGTCGGGGTGATTGACCGCCCAGGCGAGCGCCACTGCGCCGCCATAGCTGTGTCCCAGTACCATCGGGCGATCCGATCCCATCGCCCGCGCCGCCCGCGCCAAAATCGCGGCTTGCTGATCAATCCCGGCCGCGTCGGTGGGTAGGGCATCGGAAAACCCCAGCCCCGGCCTGTCGAACAAGATCACCCGGAAATGTCGGGCCAGAACCGGGGCTAGCGCATAGGTCATGTCGCGGGTGTTGCCGTTTGATCCGTGAATCATTACCAGGTCCGGACCTTCGCCCAGCACCTCGGCATGAATGCGCGTGCCGTCAACCTCGACAAACTGTCCGCGCGGTGGGTGCGAGGCCTCGGCGCGAGCTTCGTGACGGGCAGCGCGCCACAGGGTCAGGGCCCAGAACCCACAGGCAATCAGCGCCAGGACGAGGATCAGGCGCATCTCGGCTCAGCCTCTCAGATCTGTGGATTCCAGGCCGATCTTGTCAAGGTCATATGGCGTCGTCTCGTAGATCTCGCTGATCCAGTTGCCGTAAAGCAGATGCGCATGGCTGCGCCAGCGGTTCAGCGGTTTACGGGACGGGTCGTCATCGGGGTAATAGTTCAGCGGCACATTGATCGCCGTTCCGCTGGCCACGTCGCGATCGTATTCCTGCTTCAGCGTATCGCTGTCGTATTCAAAATGATTGAAGATGTAGATCGCGCGGTGTCCGGTATCCTCGACCAGGCACGGACCGACCTCGTCGCTGCCCAGAAGGGTGCGCAGACCCGAGGCCGCATCAATCTCGGCCTGTTTCATCTCGGTCCAGCGGCTGACGGGAATGACGAAGTCGTCCGAGAATCCGCGCAGATAGGGTGAGGCGGGCGCAAGGTTCTTGTGCCGGAAACAGCCGAACGCCTTGTGCTCGAGCATATGTTTCTTGACACCATGGAAATGATTGATCATCGCCATGCCACCCCAGCAGACGCCAAAGGTGGAATGCACGTTGGTTTGTGTCCAGTCAAAGACCTCACGCATTTCGTCCCAGTAGGTGACCTTGTCGAATTCGAGATGCTCGATGGGTGCGCCGGTGATGATCAGCCCGTCGAACTTCTCGGACCTTACCTCCTGAAAGGGACGATAGAACTCCTCCATGTGCTCGGCGGCGGTGTTTTTGGTCTGATGCTCGGTCATCCGGATCAGGCTCAGCTCGATCTGGAGCGGCGTGGCACCGATCAGGCGGGCAAACTGGTTCTCTGTCTGGATCTTTTTCGGCATCAGGTTCAGCAATCCGATGCGCAAAGGGCGGATGTCCTGTCGGGCAGCCTGATCCTCGGACATGACCATGACGCCCTCTCGGCTGAGGACGTCATAGGCGGGCAGATGTGCGGGGATCTTGATGGGCATTTTGGGGCCGTCTTTGTGATCAGGAAAGGAAAAGCTAGGTCTGAGCCGCGTGCGCCTCAAGGGCGCTGGCGATCAAATCATCGAAATCGGCTGCATTTCTAACCGCGCCGATCTGGTCGGTGGTCACGGTGATGCCCCATCTTTCGGCCATTGCGGCATAGCGCGGCTGGCGGTGCGCCAGGGCCTGGGCATAGGTCCAGCGCAGAAAGGCGGGCGGGTCGACACGGTCGGGCGACAGATCGTTGAGCGACAGGTACTTGTCCCAAACCCGGGTCAGGAACTCGAGCTGATAGGCCATTGGCTTGGGGTCGCGGTCGAACCGGCGGATCAGCTTTTCGGTATGCGCCTCGTCGCCCTTGATCCAGATCATCAGCGTGTGCTGGCTGAGATTTTTCAGAATCGGATCTTCGGGATTATCCGGATCGACCCATTCACAGATCGAACCGCCGGTGTCACAGATGAAATGCGGATAGCCATAAAGCCGTTCGGCCCGGTCGATGAAATACTCGGTATCGAGCAACGCATAGATCTCGGCATGGCGGAACTGGTCCTGCCGGCGGCGGTACTCAGCGATATCGATACCGCCCATCGCCGGGTCGCCGGGTGTGCCCAGGTAAGAGGCCACCGGTTTGAGGTTCTCGAAACTGATGTTCGAGCCGATATAGATCGAATCCGTCATCAGAAGATCACGCAGAAACGGCACCTTCATCGCCTCGGCCTTGGCGTTGTCGGCGATGAACTCGCCCATGTAGCGGGTGCCGATCCGATAGTCGATCGAGTAATGGAACCAATTTCCGGCATCCCGCAGAATATTCGAGACATAGGTCTTGCCCAGCCCCGACATGCCAAAAAACAGCACCTTCTTGCGCGCCGCATCGCGCCATTCCTGAGCCGAGCCGTAGATCATTCTGCACCGCTATCCCTTGTCAGGGCCGTTGTTAATGGGCGTCACGCCCATGGTCAATCGCGGCGGCGCGGGCCGTTGAGTACAATCAGCCCCAGCGCAAGCAGGGCAAAACCCGCATAGGTGTTGGCCGACAGTGCCTCATGCCGCACCCAGGCGCCCAGGATGATGGCCACCGGCGGGATAACCAGCGTCACCAGCATCAGGTTCGATGCCCCCGCCATCGCCAGGACGCGGTAATACAACAGATAGGCACCGGCGGTGGCGACCAGCGAATAATACCCGACCGCGGCCCAGGTGCGCGGTTGCAGGTCGAATTGCGGTGGGCCATCGACCAGCAGGGTCAGTGGCAGCATCAACAGGGTGGAGCCGGTCAACATGCCGGCAGCCGCCAGTTGCGGTGGCAAATGGCCAAGCCGGAGCCGGGCCCATGCTCCCGCCAGCGCATAGGACAGGGTCCCGGCAAGAACCGCCAGTTGCGCTGTCGAGCGCAGGCTGAACTGGGCCAGATGCCCAAGGCCAATGGTCGTCGCGACGCCCAGAAACCCAAGCGTGACACCCGCGAGCCGCCGTTTGGTCAACCGCTCGTCGGTAAAGACCAGCGTGGCGACCAGCACCCCGAAAATGGCCGTCGTCCCGTTCAGGATCGAGGTCAGCCCGCTTTCGATATGCTGTTGCGCCCAGGCCATCAGGGCAAAGGGTACCACGTTGTTGAGCGCCCCCATCACCAGAAAAGCCACCCAGATCCGGGGATCACGCGGCAGCGGGATGCGCCCGATCAACACCACCCCCCACAAGAGCAGGGCTGCCCAGAATGTCCGGTGCAGTACGGTGGTCAGAACCGGCAATTCATCCAGTGCGATGCGGATCGACAGGAACGAGGCGCCCCAAACCAGGCCGAGCAGCAACAGTTCGGCCCAGGCGCGCGGGGAAAGGGTTTTCTGATCACTCATACGCCCTTGTGCCCGACCCTGCGCCCCGGTGCGACCCGTTTCCTGCGCTTGCTCAGTTCAGCGCATAGGTGATCTGGAACCCGACGCTCCAGGCGCTGTTGCCGGTGAAGCGGGCGCCATTGTTGGTAGTAGCATCGCCCAGATCGGTATAGCGCACGCCGCCCGAAATCTTGGCCTTGTCCAGCGAATAGGTGCCGCCCAGGCCGACGCTCCAGAACCCGTCAGTGGGACCAAGATCGGACAGGCTGTCGCCCGAGCGCCGCTCGTACCCCAGCGTCACCGCGCCCGAAAAGGCCTCGGAGAACTTGCGCCCGATGCCCAGCGAATAGGTCACCGTATCGCTGTCGTAATCGACCAGATTGGTAAGCGGCGGATAGTTTGGCGGGTTATAGACCAACGCGGTCCAGTCGACCCAGCGCACGCTGCCAAACAGCAGCGTGTCGGCGGCGATACCGGTCTGGAAATCCAGGTTCACCGATTGCGGCGTGCTGATCGTACTGGATGAGGGCAGGGTGGCCACGAAGCCCGGCGGCGCGGGCGGCGGCGGGTTCAGGCTCTCGCTTTGTTCCAGGGTATGGTTGATGGCCGAATTGTAGGTCAGCGCCACCCTTGCAGCGATATCGGGCCGCTCCCACGCGACGCCGACCACATAGCCAAAATCGACCGGGCTGTCGGTGGTCACACTGTATCCGGCGGCGGCGGGAACGGTCACGCTGGCCTCGGCCCGCTGGGCGCGCAGGCCGCCGATCACGCTCAGCCCGCGGTCAAAGCGATAGCGGAACACGGCGGTCAGCGCGTCGGTATCGGCCTTGGCCCTGAGCACATCGCGGCGCTCGCCCGGCACCGGGTTCTGCGACAGCGGATAGGCGGCGTCATAGCTGATGTCGGCGCCAAAGGGCTGGTCATAGATTAGCGCGAAGTCCAGCCGATCGGTGAGCGCTTTCTTGTAGGCGAAATGCGGGGTGACAAAGCTGTTGGACACATTGCCCGAAGGCACGCCGCCCAGGCTGCCGCTGACGCGGGGATCGGTCCAGCCCAGGCGGAACTGGATCACTTCGCCGTCCTCGAACAGTATGTTGACGCCCTGGCCCGATCGGTCAAGGCCGCCGGCCTGTGCCGCCACCGTCAGGGCGCACAAAACCAGCGCACTCGAAAGCGCGTATCTCAATGATCTCTCACAGATATCTTCGTCCCGTGCAGGTGAGGGGCTGCGGGGAATTCGCGTTACTGTGAGATCAAGTTATGAAGGTGTACAGATCGGTCAATGATTGACCGAGGGGAAGCTCGCACCGGGTTGAGCGCGCGTTACCGGGTCGTGTTCCGGGTCTCGGTCAGGATGTTGAGGTAGTTGCCACCAAAGATCACCGCTGCACCGACCAGAACCCAGATATCGAGCGGTTCGCCATAAAGCAGCATGCCGACAACCGCGATCGTGGGCAGGCGGGCAAAGTCGATGGGCACGACCACGGTGGCGGGCGCGATGGCCAGCGCGTTGGTGATGCAGAAATGCGCCAACAGCCCGGCAAGCCCTACCAGCACAAGAAACGGCGCGGTGCCAAGCGTTGGCAGCGCGATCTGATCGTCATAGCCCGAGGCCACCATGCCCAGAATGGCTTGCATCACCGTGAGCCAGAACATGATGCAGCCGATGCTGGCGATCCGGGTGAGCTTCTTCGTGGAAATCGTTGTCAGGGCAAAGAAAAATGCCGACATTGCCGCCGTCAGGATGCCGATGCTCAGGCTGCTGGCGCCGGGTCGGGCGACGATCAGGATGCCGATGAAGCCGATCACCGCCGCGGCCACGCGCACTCGCGTCATCCGCTCTCCCAACAAGAGCGGTGACAGCAGGATGACCCAGAGCGGCTGGGTGAATTCCAGCGCAAAGACCTGCGCCAGCGGGATCACGGTGACGGCAAAGAACCACAGGTTCTGGCCGGTGAAATGCACCGTGTTGCGCAGCGCGTGCAGGCCCAGGGCGCGGGTGCTGACCTGATGCCATTTACCGGTCAAAGTCAGGGCCAGAGAGACCACCAGCACGCCTACAAAACTGCGGTACATCATGATTTCGAACGTGTCGTGCACGGCGCTCAACTCGCGCCCGGCCACCGCCATGGCCGAGAAGGAGGCGATTGCGCCGGTCATCCAGAGCGCGGCTTTCGAGGTGCTGTTCATGAAATCTCCGTCACTCTGGCGCCGCCATCAAGACCGCCGTAGCGGGGGGCGTCAAGCCGGGAATTGACCGTTTGTACTTGGTCCGAAAGGCGAATGTTCCGTTTTGTACAAGAGCGAACGCAGAGCAGAACCGGGCGCGGCTAACGAATTCGAAAGGTTTTGGATCTAACTTGATCGTGAGTTGGCCCGGGATGTGCAGGCAAGCGAAAGTCGGGTTTCGCGTGATGGGCTTGGTTGAATAGGGCCGGGGTCCGATGCGGTCGGTCTGGTGGAACGGTCGGCCCGGGGTTGGTCGCCGGGTGGCTTGGCCCTGCTTGGCGGATGCGGTCAGTCACCGCCGGGTGGCGAGGCGGTTTGGTTCCGCCTGGCGGCGTGGCTGGTCAAGGCCCGGCGCCTGATCGGTCGTACTTCGGGCGCCGGATACGGACGGGTCTGGTCGAGTGTATTGGGTCCAGCTCTGGGGATTGGGTCGGGTCGGGCGCCGGGGTTCCTTGGGCACGAGACGCAGGTATGGCCGCGCACGACAGACACCTGATGGGCGTGACTCCGTCCCGCGACTATGATCGGACAAGGCCGCGTGGCCGAGTTGCGTGATCCCACTCGGCGGTCAGGGTCTGTCGCGCCCGGGTGTCGGTGTGGATTATTCCCACTCGATGGTTCCCGGCGGTTTCGAGGTGATGTCATAGGTGCAGCGGTTGATGCCCTTGACCTCGTTGATGATTCGGGTCGCGGTTTCGCCCAGGAATTCGTGGGTGAACGGGTAATAATCGGCGGTCATGCCGTCGACCGAGGTCACCGCGCGCAGCGCGCAGGCGTAGTCATAGGTGCGCCCGTCGCCCATCACGCCGACGGTGCGGACGGGGAGGATCGCGACAAAGGCCTGCCAGATCTCGTCATAGAGCCCGTGCTTGCGGATCTGGTCGATATAGATCGCATCGGCCTCGCGCAGGATTTCGAGCTTTTCGCGGGTGATCTCGCCGGGGCAGCGGATGGCCAGGCCCGGTCCGGGGAAGGGGTGGCGGCCGATGAAGCTTTGCGGCAGGCCCAGTTCGCGGCCCAGCGCGCGGACTTCGTCCTTGAACAGCTCGCGCAGCGGCTCGACCAGTTTCAGGCCCATCTTTTCCGGCAGGCCGCCCACATTGTGGTGCGATTTGATCGTCACCGACGGGCCGCCCGAGAAAGAGACCGATTCGATCACGTCCGGGTACAGCGTGCCCTGGGCCAGGAATTCGGCGCCCTCGATGGTGTCGGCATGTTTCTGGAACACGTCGATGAAGAGTTTGCCGATGATCTTGCGCTTGGTCTCGGGGTCGGACTGGCCGTCAAGCTCGCCCAGGAACAGGTCCGATTCGTCGGCATGGATAAGCTGGATGTTGTAATTGTCGCGGAACATGCCGACGACTTCGGCGGCCTCGTTCTTGCGCAAGAGCCCGTGGTCGACAAAGACGCAGGTGAGCTGGTCGCCGATCGCCTCGTGAATGAGGATAGCGGCGACGGAACTGTCGACGCCGCCCGAAAGGCCGCAGATGACTTTCTTATCGCCCACCTGCTCGCGGATCTTGCGGATCATTTCCTCGCGATAGGCGCCCATGGTCCAGTCGCCCTTGAACCCCGCCAGACGCACGAAATTCTCGTAGAGCTTTGCGCCGTTGGGCGTGTGGTGCACCTCGGGGTGGAACTGAACCGCGTAGAAATGCCTGTTGGTGTCGGCGGTGATGGCAAAGGGCGCCCCAGGCGAGGTGCCGTAGACCTCGAAGCCGGGGGCGATTTCGGCCACGTGGTCGCCGTGGCTCATCCAGACCTGTTCGCGGCCATCCGTGAACCAGCCGTCGAGAATGTCGAGCTTGCCCTTGGGAGTGACATAGGCGCGGCCGAATTCGGCGGTGCCGTGGCCGGATTCGACGTGGCCGCCCAGCTGGGTCATCATCGTCTGCTGGCCATAGCAGATCCCCAGGATCGGCACGCCATAATCGAAGATTTCCTGCGGCGCGCGGGGGCTGCCCTCGCGCGTGACGCTGTCGGGCCCGCCCGAGAAGATCACGGCCCGTGGCGCCATTTCGCGCACGAAGTCCATCGTGACATTCTGATAGGGGTGGATTTCGCAATAGACGTTCAGCTCGCGCAGGCGGCGGGCAATCAGCTGCGTTACCTGGCTGCCGAAGTCGATGATCAGAAGGCGGTCGTGGGATGTCTGGCTCATGTCAGGCTCTTAGGCCGCGCATGGGTGTTAGGCAAGGGGCCAGATGGGGGCATGCTGTCGCCTTTGTGCGCGAAACATGTCGCTTTTCCCCCGATAGCGCCGCAATCCACATTCGGGTTGGCCGCAGTCCTGATAAAAGGCGGGCAATGCTAACCAATCAGCCAGGGGATCAACCATGGAAGAGGTCAAAACTCGGCGCGCTCGCGGGGGCGGCGGTGCGGCCCGTCGGGCCGAACGCACTGCGGTGAACATCGAAACCGCCAAGTATATCGAACGCAATATCCCCAACTTCGAAGTGCTGAACGAAGAGGCACTGGAGATCATCGAGGCGAATGCCGAGACCATCCTGGCGGAGATCGGCGTCAACTTCGTCAATAACCCGGCGGCGCTGGAGCGCTGGCGGGCGGCGGGGGCCGAGGTCGAGGACGAGCGGGTGCGGATCCCGCGCGGACTGGCGCGCAAACTGTGTTCCACCGCGCCGAGCCAATTCACCCAGCATGCACGCAACTCCGAGAAATCGGTGGTCATCGGTGGCCGCAACATGGTTCTGGCACCGGTCTATGGCCCGCCTTTCGTGCGCGATGCCCAGGGCGGCCGCCGCTATGCCACCATGGCCGATTTCGAGAAGTTCGTGAAACTGGCTTATATGTCGAAATGGCTGCACCATTCCGGCGGTACGGTCTGCGAGCCCACCGACATTCCGGTGAACAAGCGGCATCTGGACATGCTGATGGCGCATATGACGCTGAGCGACAAGCCCTTCATGGGCTCGGTCACGGCACCCGAACGGGCGCAGGATTCGGTCGAGATGTGCGAGATCCTGTTCGGCAAGGAGTTCGTGCGTGACAACACGGTGATGACCTCGCTGGTCAACATCAACTCGCCCATGACGTTCGACGACATCATGATGGGCGCGCTGGAGGTCTATGCGGCCAACAACCAGGCCGCGATCATCTCGCCGTTCATCGTGGGTGGCGCCATGGCGCCGGTGTCGGTGGCGGGTACGTTGACCCAGGTTCTGGCAGAGGTTCTGGCCGGTGTCGCCTATAGCCAGCTGGTTCGCCCGGGCGCGCCGGTGATCTTTGGTGCGTTTGTGTCGTCGATCGACATGAATTCGGGCGCGCCGACATTCGGCACGCCAGAGGCGTCGCTGATCACCTATGGTGCGGGGCAACTGGCGCGGCGGCTGAACCTGCCGTACCGTTCGGCGGGATCGTTCTGCGGCTCGAAACTGCCCGATGCGCAGGCGGCTTACGAGACCGCGAATTCGCTGAACATGGGGCTTTTGGCGGGCGTGAACTTCATGCTGCATTCCTGTGGCTGGCTCGAAGGCGGGCTGGTCGCGGATTTCGAAAAATTCGTGATGGACGCCGATCAGCTGGGCGTGCTGCACGGGTTGGCCAAGGGGATCGCCGTCGACACCAACGCACAGGCGATGGACGCCATCCGCGAGGTCGGGCCGGGCGGTCACTATCTGGGCTGCGCCCATACCCAGGCAAACTTCAAATCCGCTTTCTGGAAGTCGGAACTGCTGGATTACAAGCCGTTTGAAACCTGGGAAGAGGAAGGGGCACGCGATACCTATGCCCTGGCCTCGAACCGCGTTGAAAAGCTGCTGGCGACGTATCGCCAGCCGGAGCTTTCGCAGGATGTCGCCGAGGCGCTGGCCGCCTATGTGGCCGAGAAGAAGGCCTCGATGCCGGACTCGTTCATGTAACTAGAGAAGGTGCGAGGCGCGGCTTGCCTGAAGCAGCTCCGCCTCGCCCATCATTGCGATCAAAAGATCTACGTGACGGGTCAGCGTGTATCCGGCATCGTCGGCGCGGCGCTGTTCGTCCACCTCGCGTTCCAGTTCGATCAGGCGCAGCAGCGCGGCGGCGGGACGCGGCAGGCTGCCATATCCCAGAATTCTTTGCAGATGGCGTTCGCGATTATAGGTGGACTGCCCAAACCGTGCCGCGCGGATCAACAGCCGCGGCCGGCTCAGCGTCGTCAACATGGTCAACAGATCTTGCATGGCGAAACCTCATTGGCGTTTGAAATCGTTTCCGCCTTCTTTTTGACACAACCATTAAGGGTGTTGCGCCGCATTGGAAACTACCGAACGGTGAAGTCACTGCTGTTTATGATTTAGAAACAATCATGGTCCTCACAAGGCGTTTCTTAACCAACAGGTAACGAAAACAACCATAGGGTGTGTGAATAACCTGGGGGATAACGCTGTATAAGAAGGTCAGTTCTATTGTCGTTGAGGGCGGATACAACGGTGAGCCAAGTGGTAACCCAGGTTCCGGAGTGGGTTCCGGAGAATGCGCAACGCTACCTCGCGCATACCGAGGCCGGCTATTCGATTCGTGATCTGGCGCGGGGGGCGGGGTGTCATGCATCGACGGTGATGCGGCAGATTCGCAAGGTCGAGCTGCGCCGGGACGATCCGCTGGTGGATGCGGCCCTGCATGCCCTGGCCGCCGCGCATTTCCCGCCTTTGCGCACAAGAACGGACGCCAACCCTGCCAGCGGATTCAACCCAGAGGATCATGCCCCGATGCCTTCCTTGGCCATGCCGTCCAAAGACACGCCGAACGATACGACCTTTGATCAGGAGGCGATCCGGATCCTGCGTCGCATGTGCGAGAGCGGGGCGGTTCTGGCCGTGGCCGAGGACATGGACAAGGCCGTGGTTGTGCGCGACGACGGGCAGGGCGGCAGCACCCGCACCGCTGTGGTGGATTGCACGATTGCACAGGCGCTGGCGCTGAAGGACTGGATCGCCTGTGACCAGCCGGGCCGGATCAGCCGTTATTATGTTACCTCGGCGGGCCGCAGCGCGCTGGGGCAGTTGTTGGCCGAGGCCGAGAACCGGGCGCGGGTGCAGAAGGATGGCTTTGCAGAAGCGCAAAGCGCGTTTTCTGGCCCGGCGCGCCGGGTGGCGGAACCGGCCACAGGTGACGACATGGCCGAGCGGCCCCGGCGCGTGCGATACAACGCGGTGGAAAGCCCGCTGATCGCGCTGGCCCGGCGCAAGGATCGCGATGGCAGCCCGTTTCTGAGCGACAGGCTGGTGCGGGCGGGCGAGCGGCTGCGCGAGGATTTCGAACTAGCGCAGATGGGGCCTAATGTCACCCAGGACTGGGGGCGGTTCCTGACCGCGGGCGTGCGTTCAGAGTATTCCCCAGCTCAGCGGGGCGGGCATGGGCCCGAGGCGGCCCGCGACCGGGTTGACCGGGCGCTGGCGGAACTGGGGCCGGGGCTGAGCGATGTGGCGTTGCGGTGCTGCTGTTATCTGGAAGGGCTGGAACTGGCGGAAAAGCGCATGGGCTGGTCGGCGCGATCGGGCAAGATCGTCTTGCGGATCGCCTTGCAGCGCCTGCGCCGCCATTACGACGAGCAGCACGAGAAGGATCAGTACATCGGCTGATCCCTTGGTCCTGGTGGCGGCCCGGTGTTGTGAAATCGCCGGGGTGGTGCCACATAGTGGGCCATGAATTTCACCCTTCGCCAGCTGCGCTATTTCATCGCCCTTGCCGAACAGCGCAACTTTGGCCGCGCGGCCGAGGTTTGCCATGTGTCGCAGCCGGCCCTGTCGGTGCAGATCCGGGCGCTGGAGGATTGTGTCGGCGGGCGTCTGGTAGAGCGTCGCGCCCGCGATGTGGTGCTGACGCCGTTTGGCCGCACCGTGTTGCCGCTGGTGCAACAGGTGCTGGCCAATGCCGAACGGCTGGATCGGTTTGCCCAGGCACAGGCGGGTGAGGGGACCTTGTCGCTTGGGCTTATTCCGACGATGGCCCCCTATCTGCTGCCTGGGGTTCTGGCCGAGCTGAGGGCGCGGAACCTGTCGCTGAAAATCCACGTGCGCGAGGCGCGGACCGAGCAGTTGCTGGCGGCGCTGAACAAGGGCGAGCTGGATGCCGCGGTGCTGGCCCTGCCGGTGGCGCAGGCCGGGTTGACGGCGGTCGAACTCTTCGAGGACCGGTTTCTGCTAGCAGGATCGGCGGCGCGGCTGGAGCGGCTGCAACAGGAGACCGCGCGCATCCGGCCGACCGATCTGCAACCCGCGCAGCTGATGTTGCTGGAGGACGGGCATTGTCTGACCGATCAGGCGCTGGAGGTCTGCGGCCATGACCGGAACGCGGCCGGGATCAATATGGGGGCGTCATCGCTGGGGACGCTGTCGCGTCTGGTCGCTGCCGGGTTCGGGATGACCCTGATGCCGGAACTGGCCGCCCGGGCCGAGGCGGCGGCGGTGCCCGATCTGTGCCTGCACCGGTTTCCGATGCCCGAACCGCGTCGAATCGTCGGGCTGGCCCGGCGCATCTCGACCTATCGCGAAAGCTGGTTCGATGATCTGGTTGCGGTGATCCGGCAGGTGGGTACGGGGATCGTTTCGGAGGCTCGCGGCGGCGAGGCGAATCCGCCCTCAGTGGAAGATCAGACGCGGGCGTAACCGCCCGCGCCAGTGGGACGGGGCGGCAATCTGTGATGGCCGCCAGAGCCGTCAAGATCAGGCCGCGACCTCGGCATTTGCGGCGACCAGCCAGTTCAGCACGGTCTCGGGCGACGAGACGCCATAGGGGTCCTCGGGGCAGTTGTCCATCAGGCCGGGCTCTTCGAACCAGGCCTCGATCTTGCCGTCGTTGACAATGGCTGCATAGCGCCACGAGCGCATGCCGAAACCCAGATTGTCCTTGTCGACGAGCATGCCCATCTTGCGGGTAAACTCGCCCGAGCCATCGGGGATCACGGTGACGTTCTTGAGCCCCTGCGCCTCGGCCCATTTGTTCATGACAAAGCTGTCATTCACCGACATGCAATAGATCGCGTCGATGCCCTGGGCCTGGAAATCGGCAAAGCCGTTTTCGAAACCGGGCAGTTGATAGGTCGAGCAGGTGGGGGTAAAGGCGCCGGGCAGCGAAAAGAGCACCACGCGCTTGCCTGCGAAATAGTCGGCGGTGGTCATGTCCTGCCAGCGATAGGGGTTCGGACCACCAACGGACTCGTCTCGTACACGAGTGCGGAAGGTGACATTGGGAAGGGATGCTCCGGTCTTCATCAGACGAACTCCTTGCAATTTCAATTGATCGGGCGAGGGTTAGAGCGATTCCGGATCGGCTTCAACCGGGGAAATGCTGCATGTGCAGCATCGTGCCGCATGGCAAATGCATGGCGGCCATGCAGCAGTGGCCTTACCTGTGACGCCGCGTTATGTTAGAGGGTGCCGCAACCGTTTCAGCCAAGGGAAACCCGCCCGTGCGTGACCTGAAGATCCCCGAGCAGCGCCACCCCGAAAAGGCGCATCGCCCCGATCAGTCGCAACCCAAGAAACCGGACTGGATCCGGGTCAAGGCGCCGGGGGGCAAGGGCTATGCCGATACCCGCCGGATCATGCGCGACAACAATCTGGTCACCGTGTGTGAAGAGGCCGGATGCCCGAACGTCGGCGAATGCTGGAGCCAGGGCCACGCCACCATGATGATCATGGGCGAGATTTGTACCCGCGGCTGCACCTTCTGCAACATTGCCACCGGACGGCCCGACGCGCTGGATGCCTTCGAGCCGGGCCGGGTGGCCCATGCGGTCGAGAAACTGGGGCTGAACCATGTGGTGATCACCAGCGTCGACCGCGATGATCTGGACGATGGCGGGGCCGAGCACTTTGCCCAGACCATCCGCGCCATCCGGCATCGCAGCCCCTCGACCACGATCGAGATCCTGACGCCCGATTTCCTGAAATGCGCGCCCGAGGTGCTGGAGGTTGTGGTTGCGGCGAAACCGGATGTGTTCAACCACAACCTGGAAACCGTGCCGGGTCTCTACCCCGAGGTGCGCCCCGGCGCACGCTATTTCCATTCGCTGCGCCTGCTTCAACGGGTCAAGGAACTGGATCCGTCGATCTTTACCAAATCCGGTATCATGGTCGGCCTCGGCGAGACCGAACAGCAGGTGCGCCAGGTGATGGACGACATGCGCGCTGCCGATATCGATTTCCTGACCATCGGCCAGTATCTGCAACCGACGCCAAAACACCACCGGGTTGACCGTTTTGTGACGCCCGAGGAGTTCGCGTCTTATGAGAAAGCCGCCTATGGCAAGGGCTTCCTGATGGTCTCGGCAACGCCGCTGACGCGGTCGTCCTACCACGCGGGCGACGATTTTGCGCGGTTGCGGGACGCAAGGCAGAAGAAGCTTGGCCTGGCATGACGCCCGACGATCTGGCGCGGCTGACGGCGCTGCGCCATACGCTGCACCGCGTGCCCGAGATTTCGGGCGCTGAGGCGCGCACTGCCGCGACGGTGGCAGATCTGTTGTGCGAGATGGGCGCCGACCGGGTGCTGACCGGCCTGGGCGGGCACGGGGTGGTTGCGGTCTTTGACAGCGGCGTCGCGGGGCCCAGTGTTGGTATCCGTTGCGAGCTGGACGCGCTGCCCATTCCCGAAGAGACCGGTTTGCCTCATGCCAGCGAAACGCATGGTTTCGGGCATCTTTGCGGGCATGACGGCCATATGGTCATCGTGCTGGCATTGGCCGAGGCACTGGCGGCGCGGCGCCCGGCACGGGGCCGGGCGATCCTGATCTTTCAACCGGCGGAAGAGACCGGCAAGGGCGCCATGGCGCTGCGGGCCGATCCGCGCTTTGCCGAGGTGGCGCCCGACACGGTGCTGTCGCTGCACAACCTGCCGGGATTACCGCTGGGCACGGTCGAGCTTTGCGTGCGCGCGGCGAACTGCGCCTCGCGCGGGATGGCGATCCGGCTTTTGGGCAAAACCTCGCATGCCGCGGCGCCGCAGGATGGGCTGTCGCCCGCTGCGGTGATGGCCGCGTTGATGCCACGGCTGGCGGCGCTGGGTTCGGGTGGCGCGCTGGACGATGGCTTTGCCTTGACCACGCTGACCCATGCCCGGCTGGGCGAGCCGACATTCGGCGTGGCACCGGGCGAGGGCGTGCTCTGGGTCACGCTGCGCACCGTCACCGATGCCCGCATGGCGGCGCTGGTGGGTGAGGCCGAGGCGCTGGTGCGTGCCCATGCGGAACCGGCCGGGCTACGGGTCGAGATCGCCTATGACGATGTGTTCGAGGCCTGCACCAACCATCCCGCCGCTGTCGATCTGCTGGCCGAGGCCTGCCGTGCGGGGAATGTGCCGTTGCATTTGACGGAGCAGCCGCAGAAATTCTCGGAGGATTTCGGGCAGTTCGGCAAGGGGGCCGAGGCCGCGATGCTGTGGCTGGGGGCGGGGAGCAACCATCCGCAATTGCACAACCCCGATTACGACTTTCCCGATGCGCTGATCCCGGTGGGCGCCGGTATCTTTGAACGCGCGCTGCGTGCGGTGCTGGGGACCGGCCCGGTCAATTCACAGGCAGCGCCTTGAGATAGGCGGCAATGGCCGCGCGATCTTCGGGCGGCAATTGCGCGGTGTTCTGGATCACCTCGGCCATGGCGCCGCCCGCGCTGTCGAAATCGGGGGTGAACCCGGTTTCCAGGTAATAGGCGATATCGTCGGCGCTCCACGTCAGGGCCTTGGGCGTCAGGTCGGGAAAGCGGCCCTTGCTGCCAGGGATCGGTCCGCCGGTCAGCCACTTGTCACGCTGCAACCCGCCCAACGCGTCACGCGGGGTGTGACACTCGCCGCAATGGCCCAGTGCCTCGACCAGGTAACGCCCGCGTGCGATCTGATCATCGGCGGGGTCGGTCATCACCCAGCCCTTGCCGGTGTTGAGCTGTTTCCACATCCCCAGGCCCCGCCGGATGTTGAAGGGGAAGCCCACGTCATGCGCGCGGCTGGGCGTGTCCGAGACGGGCAGGGTGATCAGGTAGGCGTGCAGATCGGCGATATCGCCCAATTCCGCATTGGCATAAGAAACATAGGGAAAGGCGGGGTAATAGTGCTGCCCCTCGGGCGAGGTGCCGTGTTGCATCGCGTTGGCCAGATCCAGAGCGCTCCAGCCGCCGATCCCGTGTTCAGGAGAAGGAGAGATATTGGGCGCGTAGAAGGTGCCGAAGGGGCTGGCAAAGCCCTCGCCCCCGGCCAGGACCAGCCGCGCTTCGCCCTCGGCCCCCGGCGCGGCGTGGCACGAGGCGCAACCGGCGGCGGCAAAGACCAGCGCGCCGCGCGTGGCATCGCCTGTGGTGCCGTTCAGGGCGTCCTGGGCAAGCCGTTCGGGCCGGGTGAGCAGCCAGAAAACCGCCAGTCCGGCGAGCGCCAGAATGGCGCCTATCCGCAGAAGCCGCATCCGCCCCTCCGTTTAGAAAAATACCGATCCCAGTCTAGCCGGGACCGGAGTGCGCGTCATTCTGCGGCGCGATAGGATTTGTGGCAAGCAGTGCATGCAGCACCGACCTTCCCGAGGGCGTCCCGTATTGCGTCGATATCCGTGCCAGCAGCAGTCTGCATCTCCGCTAGCGCCTGTTTGACGCCCTGGGCCTTTGCACCAACGTCTGGAAAGTTGTCCCAAATCGCAGGCAGGGCACGCGTGCCGTCAGCCGATGCGTTGTCGGAACCTTTTGGCCATGCACTTGGCATCCAGATCGAATTTGCCGCCACAAGGTTGTTGGCCGCAAGTGTCGCTGCTTCAACGTCGTAAGGGGCATCGCCCTTAGCCATGGCGCCCAGAACGAGCAAGTTGAACTCGTAAATTTTCATCTGAGATTGCCTAGCCGCGATCTCGCGGGCGAATTCGCTCTGCGCGTGGCTTGCTGCAAAACCGACGCCGGTCATGGCGACCAGCGCGGCGGCTGCAACGGAAATTCTGGCTTTCGAAAACATGTACCGTCTCCACTGTTGGATTGAAAATTGACGACAGGGATTAGTTTATCTGTGATGGTAACTCGGAGTAGTCAGAGTTTTTGTCTAAAGGGTGCGTATTCTTGCACAGATTGAACTGGGATGATCTTCAATATGTTCTGGCCGTTGCCGATGCCCAAAGCGTGGCCGGGGCCGCGCGTGAGCTGGGGGTGAACCACGCCACGGTTCTGAGGCGAATCGCGGCGTTTGAGGAAAGCGTCGGAACGGTGGTGTTCGACCGGACGCCGCGCGGATATGCGTTGCGTCCTGATCGGCTCCGGCTGATCGCGGCGGCGCGGGAGGTTGGGCAGGCGGTCACCTCGGTCTGTAATCTTGCCGATGGGCTCGATGCGCCGCTGGGCGGGCATGCGCGGGTGACGTCCACCGACACGCTGTGCCAGACGGTGTTGCCCGAGATTCTGGCGGAGCTGTGCGGCAAGACGGCCGAGTTGCAATTGTCGCTGATTTCCACGAACAGTCACCTGAACCTGTCCCGGCTCGAAGCTGAGCTGACGGTGCGGCCTGCCAAGGCCTTGCCCGAGGGGCTGGTCGGAGAGTCGCCGGTTTCCATGCAATTCGCGGCCTATGCCTTGCCCGGTTGCGCCGATCTGGGCTGGCTCGGGTTCGATGGGCCGATGCGGCGATCCACCGCCTGGGCCTGGCTGGAGCCGCAGCTGGACAAGGGCAAGATCGTCGCGTCGGGGGACAGTTTCCTGGTGCTGCGGGAACTGGTCGCCCGGGGGTTGGGCAAGGCGCTGCTGCCGGTCTTCGTGGGGCGCAGGGATCCGAGGCTGGAACAGATCGACATCGACCTGCCGGGCAACCTGGCCACGCCGATCTGGGTCGCGTGTCACGAGGATCTGGCCGATGTTCCGCGCCTGATGCGGATTCGCAGACTGTTGAGCGAGGCGCTTGAGGCGCGGGCGTATTGTTTCGTGGCCTGAGTCTACTTCAAAAGATCGGAGACGATGCCGACGGCGTCGATCACGGTGCGGGAATCTTCGTAGATCGACACGATATCGTCATCAATCCGGATGTAGCGCTGACCGGGCGGCAGCGGCTTGAGCTTCCATTTGCTCAGATCGTCGATGTAATCAAACTTGAGATCGCCGGGGAGTTTTGCACCTCGTGTGTAGCGCTTGATCTGGCCGGGTGGGATCACCTTTGGGCCGTTCGACTTGTCAATCTTGACCTTGTCGGCCCCCTTGGCCTTGCCTTTGCCCTTGTCATCCTTGGCCTCGGCAAGACCTGCCGAAAATGCCAGAGACAGCATGCATAGAAATGCGGTCATACCTTTTGCCATGGCCAGAGCCTCCTTCTGTCGGGAAGCCAAGCCTAGCCCCGACCGCGTTTGAATCAAGGGTTTTCATGGCGGGCGGGCCGCAGTCCGTGACTGCGGCTCCTTACCCCTCGACGAAGCGGACCTTGCCGATGAAGGGCAGGTTGCGGTTGCGTTGGGCAAAGTCGATGCCATAGCCCACGACGAATTCATCAGGGATCTCGAAGCCGATCCAGTCGGAGCGGAAATCGACCTCGCGCCGGCTGGGCTTGTCCAGCAGCGCGATGGATTTCAGCCGCTTGGGCATCCGGCTGAGCAACAGATGGGTGACATGGTTCAGCGTGTGGCCGGTATCGACGATATCCTCGACCACCAGCACGTCGCGCCCCTCGATCGGGCTGCGCAGGTCCTTGAGGATGCGCACCTCGCGGCTGGATTCCATCGCGTCGCCATAAGAGGAGGCTTCGAGGAAATCGACCTCGATCGGCAGATCGAGCTCGCGCACCAGATCGGCGATGAACACGAAGCTGCCGCGAAGGAGGCCCACAACGACCAGCTTGTCGGTATCGGCGAACTCGGTCTGGATCTCGCGGCACAGCGCCTCGATCCGGGCCGCGATGGCCTTGGCCGAGATCATCTCGTCAATCACATAAGCGCGGTCCGTCATCGCAGCCCCCTTGATCTTTGGCGCGCAACATACGACATGACGCGCCATTGTCATCAACAAATGCCCAAGGATCGATGCCCACACATTCGGAAACCCGACACCTGCCGTATAGTGCCCAGCAGATGTATGACCTGGTTGCCGATGTGGCCAAGTACCCCGAGTTCCTGCCCTGGTGCGCGGCGGCCCGCATCCGCCGGACCACGCCAGCGGGCGAGGCGGTGGTGATGGAGGCGGATCTGGTGATCTCGTTCAAGGTGTTCCGCGAGCGGTTCGGCAGCCGGGTGACCCTGTTTCCCGCGCAGATGCGGATCGACACCGAGTATCTGGACGGGCCGTTCAAGTACATGAAATCGGACTGGGCCTTTGCGGATGCGCCCGGGGGCGGCTGCGAAGTGTCGTTTCATGTGGATTTCGAATTCAAGAACGCCCTGCTGCAAGGGGTGATCGGAATCGTGTTCAACGAGGCGATGCACCGGATCGTGCGCGCGTTCGAGGAACGGGCACGGGCGCTTTACGCCTGAGCGATGACCTCTTTACGCGGGTCCGTCCGACGCTAGACTGCGCGTCATGCCAGAGTTGACACGCACCCTTTCCGAATTCGCCACCGGTTCCATTACCACGACACCTGCCGCCCGGCTGGTCACGTCATTGTCCGCCCTTGACTGGGTCGCGGTCGGCCGCGCTGGCGCCGACGAGCCGGTCTCGCGGATTGTGCGCGACATGGTGCTGGAAGAGAGTGGCGCGGGCCAGGCGCGGCTGTTTGGGAAGGGCGCGGCGCCGCTGCGCTGCGCGGCGCTGGTCAATGGCACGGTGTCGCATGCGCTCGACTATGACGACACGCATTTCGCGCATATCGGCCACCCTTCGGTGGCGGTGTTTCCGGCCGCGCTGGCCATGGCCGAGGCACGCGACGCGGCACTGGTCGAGCTGCTGGAGGCCGCGCTGGTGGGCATGGAGCTGTCGGTGCGCGTGGGGCTGTGGCTGGGGCGCGGGCATTACCAGGCTGGGTTTCACCAGACTGCCACGGCGGGCGCCTTTGGTGCGGCGGCGGCGGCGGGGCGTTTGGCCGGGTTCACCGCCGCACAGATGGCACAGGCGCTGGGACTGACGGCGACCCGGGCCGCGGGGCTGAAAGCGCAGTTCGGCACCATGGGCAAGCCCTATAACGCGGGGATCGCGGCGGCGGCCGGGATCGAGTCGGTGCAACTGGTGCGGCGCGGATTTGTCGCCAATCCCGACGCAATGGAGGGTGCTTTCGGGTTTGGGGCGACCCATCACGGGGCCGGGGACCTATCGGCGCTGGAGGGGCTGGGCGAGACTTGGCTGTTTGAACAGGTCAGCCACAAGTTCCATGCCTGCTGCCACGGATTGCATGCGGTGCTGGAGGCGGCGCGTAGATTGGATGTCGCGGAACCCGAGGTGGCGGCGCTGACAGTGCGCACCCATCCGCGCTGGATGAGCGTGTGCAACCAGCCAGCGCCCACCACCGGGCTGGGGGCCAAGTTCTCTTACACCACGGTGCTGGCGATGCGGGCGCTTGGGCACGATACGGCGCGGCTGGACAGTTATTCGGACGCGGTCTGTGCCGATCCGCGGCTGGTCGCATTGCGCGAGAAGATCGAGGTGCGGGCCGATGACTGCCTGAGCGAGACCCAGGCGCATCTGGAGCTGCTCCGGCGCGATGGGGTGCGGCAGGAGGCGGAGCACGATCTTATGGCACCGATGACCCTGTCCGCGCGCGAGGAGCGGGTGCGGGTCAAGGCCGTCAAGCTGATCGGCGGGCGGGTGGCCGACGAGATCTGGGCCATGCTGCGCACCGGCGGGCGGGCCGCTGACTTGGCAGCGCGCCTGGCGGTGGGGTGACGCGGGTATCGCGCGGGACGCGCGATGCCTCCGGCGGGGATTTTTATCGGCAAGAGGAAGGAGGGCCTGCGCGACCGGTTTGAATGGTCGCGGCCCATGAAAAAAGCGGACCCGGGAAGGGTCCGCTTCTTGCCCGTTCGGGCGAGCGAGCGCGCCGAGGTGGGCTCAGCTGCTCATGTCATAGGCCCGCTCGCCATGGACGGAGAGGTCGAGCCCGTTTGTTTCAGTCTCGGCATCTACGCGAAGCGGGGTGATGAGCGCAACCACCTTGATCAACACGATGGTGACAACGGCCGTGAAGACACCCACGATTACCAGTCCGCCTAGCTGCGCGGCCCAGCTGCCGGCACCGAGCACGGCGATCATGAGCGTGCCAAAGATACCGCCGACCCCGTGCACGGCAAAGACGTCGAGTGTGTCGTCGATCTTGAGCCAGTTGCGCACCAGGTTCACCGCCTCCTGACACAGGATCCCGGCGACAGCGCCAATGAGCAGCGCGGCGGTGGGGCCGACGAAGCCGCTGGCAGGTGTGATCGAGGCGAGACCTGCGATGGTGCCGGTGACCAGACCCACAAGCGAGGCCTTGCCGTATTTGATCCGTTCCCACAGCGCCCAGCTGAGTGAGGCGGTGGCGGCGGAGATATGGGTGACGGTCAGCGCCATGGCGGCGCCACCATCGGCGGCCAGTTGCGAACCGCCGTTGAAGCCGAACCAGCCCACCCACAGCATCGCCGCGCCGATCATCACGAAACCGGGATTGTGCGGCGGGGTGGTGCGGTTGCGGCGCGGCCCAAGGAAGACGGCGATGATAAGGGCCGCCAGACCGGCGGTTTCATGCACGACGATGCCGCCGGCGAAATCCTTGACACCCGTCTCGCCAAAGATGCCGCCATCGGCCAGCATGCCGCCGCCCCAGATCCAATGCACCACCGGCGCATAGCAGAGCAGCATCCAGAGGCCCGAGAAGGTGAGGACAAAGCCGAAACCCACCCGCTCGACATAAGCGCCGACGATCAGGGCGGGGGTGATGATGGCGAAAGTCATCTGGAAGGCAAAGAAGAGGATCTCGGGCAAGGTGCCGCTGAGGCTGTCGGCGGTCACGCCCGCCAGCATCACCTTGTCCAATCCGCCCCAGAGACCTGATGTGCCGCCGCCAAAGGCGATCGAGTAACCCGCCACCAGCCACAGAATGCTCATCAGGCAGGCGATGGCGAAACAGTGCATGAACACGCTGAGCACGTTGCGGGCACGCACGAGGCCGCCGTAGAACAGGGCAAGGCCGGGCAGGGTCATGAAGAGGACCAGGGCCGTGGCCACGATGATCCAGGCGGTATCGGCTCCGTTCATGGGCCGCTCTCCTTTGCTGCGAAAACGAGTGGTGAGAGCGGTTGAGCGGAAATCAGGCGCGGGAAAAAGAGGCAGGCGGGTGCCGGGGCGCCCAAAAATGACGCTTTTGTCAAAGTGATTAATTTTTGCGCGGCTGTTCCGGCTATTTGCCTGTTTTGGGGTCGATCAGGGAAAGTCCCCGGTCCAGCAGGGCCAGTGCATGGTCGCGGGCGGCTCGGCGCACCGCGTCGCGGCCCAGGGCGCCGAACTCGACGGTTTCGGTTTCGGTGGCGAAGCCTTCGCCCGACAGTCCGAAACAGACCCGGCCTTCGGGTTTGAACTCGGACCCGCCGGGCCCGGCGATGCCGGTTATTGCGACAGCCAGGGTGGCGCGCGAGAAATCGAGCGCACCTTCGGCCATTTCGCGGGCCACTTCCTCGGACACGGCGCCATGGGCGTCGAGCGTCGTCTGGCGCACGCCCAGCATGTCGCGTTTGGCGGCATTGGTATAGGTGACAAAGCCGCGATCGACCACGGCGGAACTGCCGGGAATGTCGGTGAGCGCCGCCATGACCATGCCGCCCGTGCAGCTTTCCGCTGTTGCGATGGTGACGTTTTGCGCCTTGGCGCGGTCCAGAAGAGCGGCAACGGTCACAGGCCCAGCACTCCGTGAGAGAGCCCTGCGAGCAGGGCGGTGCCGAGGGCGGCAAAAGCCCCGGCGATGATATCGTCGAGCATCACGCCCATAGGATCGCCGCGCCGGTCGGCGCGGCCCACCCAGCCCGGCTTGTTGATGTCGAAGAGGCGAAAGAGGACAAAGGCCGAGACCCAGCCGGGCCAGAGCACCGAGATGTCGAGCCCATGCAGCCAGGCGGGCAGCGAGATAGCCCAGAGCGCCAGGAACTGACCGGCGACCTCGTCGATCACGATCTCGGAGGGGTCATGGTCGTCCCGTCCGGCGGTCATCACGCCGGTGGCCCAAAGGCCGCCGAGAAACGCGGCGAGTGTCGCCAGGGCCAGGGCGGGGAAGCCGCCCGCCTGATGGATGAGCCAGGCCAGCGGCAGCGCCGCCAGCGAACCCCAGGTGCCGGGTGCGGGGCGCAGGTAGCCGACGCCGCCGACGGTGGCGATCAGTTGGGCCGCGTTCATGTGCGCACCAGACAGGCGGTGGCCAGCGCCGCGATGCCTTCGCCGCGACCTGTGAAGCCCAGCCGCTCGGACGTGGTGGCCTTGACCGATATCCGGGTCGGATCCAGCCCCATGATGCGGGCCATTTCTGCTTGCATTGCAAGGGCATGCGGGTCGATCTTTGGGTATTCGCAGACCAGCGTGCAGTCGATGTTGGACACAGTAAAACCACGCGCACGCACCAGATCGACGGCGTGACGCAGAAAGATCTCGCTGGCCGCGCCTTTCCATTGCGGGTCCGACGGCGGGAAGTGGCGGCCGATGTCGCCCTCGGCCAGCGCGCCATAAAGCGCGTCGGTCACGGCATGCAGTCCGACATCGGCATCGGAATGCCCTTGCAGGCCGCGCTCGTGCGGTACCCGCACCCCGCAGAGCATCACGTGATCGCCGGGGCCGAACCGGTGCACGTCATATCCATTGCCCAGTCTTACATCCATGTCCTGCCTCAATATCCTTTCGGCGCGGGCGAAATCCTCGGGCCGGGTTATTTTCAGATTATCCGGTTCGCCCGGCACGATGGCAATGTCCAGCCCGGCGGCGCGGGCGACCTCGACATCGTCGGCGGCACCGCCCGGATGGGCGGCATGAGCGGTACGGATCGCGTCATATCGAAACCCCTGTGGCGTCTGCGCGGCATAGAGGCCGTCGCGGCTGCGGGTGCCGGTGACCAGGTTGTTTGCGCCGGTCCAGAGCGCATCGGTCACCGCGAGGCCTGGGGCCGCCGCAGGATGGGTGTCGAGCGCATTCAGAACGGCGCGGATCAGGTCGGGCGAGACACAGGGGCGGGCGACATCATGGATCAGCACCTTGGTAATGCCCAGGCCGTCCAGCGCCGCCAGCCCGTTGCGCACCGATCTCGCGCGGTCGGCGCCACCTTGGGCGAGCATCAGCGGGCGTTGCGAAAACTCGGCCCAGCCGTCGTGATCCTCGGGGTTCAGGACCAGTACGATATGGCCGATCTGGGGGATTGCGAAACGGTCGAGTGTCCAGTCGACCACTCGGCGGCCCGCCAGCATACGCCACTGTTTCGGCAGGTCGCCCCCGGCGCGGGTTCCGCGCCCGGCGGCGACGATGATGGCGGCAGTCGTCATGGAAATCCTCGGGGTTATTCCGGCCGATGTTTATGAGGTGACGTGTTCGGTGGCAATCATCTGATCTTGAGTGATTAAAAATTGTGCATTTGCGTATTTCTTCCGCCTTGAGCCCGGCGGTTTCATTGTGCAAAGGGCGTGACCTCATTACCTCTGGTTCAACTGCGCAAGGATTAGGCAGACGTGACCCTGCATCTTGGAGAGAAAACACTGACCCCGCCGGTCCTGCTGGCGCCGATGGCCGGAATCACCGACCGGCCGTTTCGCGACCTGGTCATGGAGTTCGGGGCCGGGCTGGTTGTCAGCGAAATGGTGGCAAGCCAGGAGATGGTTCAGGCCAAACCGGGTGTGCGAGAGCGTGCGGAACTGTCGGCGGACGTGGAGAACACCGCCGTGCAACTGGCCGGGCGCGAGGTGAACTGGATCGCCGAGGCCGCGCGCCAGGTGGCCGACCGGGGTGCCCGGATCATCGACATCAACATGGGGTGCCCGGCCAAGAAGGTGACGAACGGCTATTCCGGTTCGGCCCTGCTGAAGACGCCCGACCATGCGCTGCGTCTGATCGAAGCGGTGGTCGAGGCGGTTTCTGTGCCGGTGACGCTAAAGACCCGCCTGGGGTGGGACGAGCACCTGATGAATGCCGCCGACGTGGCGCGCCGGGCGCAAGAGGCCGGGGTGCAAATGGTAACAATCCACGGGCGCACCCGCTGCCAGTTCTATAAAGGCCAGGCGGATTGGGCGGCGATCCGCCCCGTGCGCGAGGCCGTGAGCGTGCCGCTGATCGCCAATGGTGACATAGTCGATGCCGCTACCGCTCGGGACGCCTTGGCGCAGTCGGGCGCGGATGGGGTGATGGTGGGGCGGGGTGCCCAGGGCAGGCCTTGGGCGCTGGCCGAGATATCGCATGCGCTTTATGGCACACCGGCGCCCGAGATCCCGCGTGGCCTGGCGCTGGTCGACATGGTGATCCGGCATTACGAGGCAATGCTGTCCTTCTACGGAACGGACCTGGGGTTGCGCGTCGCGCGCAAGCACCTGGGTTGGTACATGGATGAGGCGGGCACGCCCGGTACCCTGCGCAAGGCGGTTCTGACCAGCCGCGATCCGGCCACGGTGATCCGCCTGTTGGCGGATGCGCTGATGCCGGGAGCGGAGGCTGCGGCATGATCCAGGACAGCGCTATCTGGACCTCGCTGCCGGTTCCGGCCTTTCTGATCGACGAGAATGACCGGATCGCCGATGTGAACTCGGCAGCCGAAGGGTTTCTGAACGCCTCGCGCAAATCGGTGCTGGGCTACCCGATCTGGGACCAGCTGGCCATCGACGCGCCGATCGAGCAGGCGTTCGAGCGCGCGCGCAAGCAGGGCACGCCTCTATTCGTCAATGACATCGACGTGGGGTCGGGCAGCCGCGCGCCGCTGCAATGCGGGTTGCAGATCGCGCCTGTCGTGGGCCGCCCCGGCACCATGCTGATGCTGGTCAGCCCGCGCGAGCTGGCCGGTCGCATGACCCAGAGCCATTCGGTGAAATCGGCGGCGCAATCGGCCATCGGCATGGCCGAGATGCTGGCGCATGAGATCAAGAACCCGCTGGCGGGGATCACCGGGGCAGCGCAGCTTCTCAGCATGAACCTGGCGGCCGAGGATCTGGAGCTGACCGATCTGATCGTCGAGGAAAGCCGCCGGATCGTGAAGCTCCTGGAGCAGGTAGAGCAGTTCGGCAACCTGAGTACGCCCGATTTCAAGCCGGTGAACATACATGACGTGCTGGACCGGGCGCGGCGGTCGGCGCTCTTGGGGTTCGGGGCGCATATGACCATCGTGGAGGACTACGATCCCTCGCTGCCGCTGGCCTACGGCGACCCCGATCAGTTGTTGCAGGTGATCCTGAACTTGCTCAAGAATGCGTCCGAGGCGGCGCCGAGTGGCGGCACTATCCGCTTGCGGACCTATTTCGAGCATTCGTTCCGCCTGCGCCGCAGTGACGGATCCGGCCATTCGCTGCCGCTTCAAATCGAGGTGGCCGATGACGGGCCGGGTCTGCCGGACGACATTCGCGCCGATATCTTCGACCCGTTCGTGTCCGGGCGCGAGAATGGCACCGGGCTGGGCCTGGCGCTGGTGAGCAAGATCATTTCCGACCACGACGGCTGGATTTCCGTCGACTCGGTGCCGGGCCGCACGGTGTTCCGGCTGTCGTTGCAGCGCGTTCCGAAAGGGCGCCAGGAAAAGGAGAACAACTGATGGATGGTACGGTTCTTGTTGCCGATGACGACAGGACGATCCGGACGGTTCTGACTCAGGCGCTGACGCGCGCCGGGTGCAAGGTGCATGCGACCTCCAGCCTGACCACGCTGATGCGGTGGGTTGCCGAGGGCAAAGGCGATGTCGTGATTTCGGACGTGATCATGCCGGATGGCAACGGGCTGGAGATGCTGCCGAAGATCTCTCAGGACCGGCCCGGGTTGCCGGTGATCGTGATCTCGGCGCAAAACACGATCATGACCGCCATTCAGGCGACCGAGGCCGAGGCCTATGACTATCTGCCGAAACCCTTCGATCTGCCGGACCTGATGAAGCGGACGGCGCGGGCGCTGGAGCACAAGAGGCGCGCTTCGCCCGGGCGGCAGGTCGAAGAGGTCAGCGAAAGACCCGATGAGCTGCCGCTGGTTGGGCGGACCCCGATGATGCAGGCGCTGTATCGACTGGTGGCCAAGGTGATGAACACCGATCTGCCGGTGATGATCTCGGGAGAGAGCGGTACCGGAAAGTCGCTGATCGCACGCACTATCCACGATTTCTCCGACCGCAGAACCTTACCCTTTGTCACCGTGACGGCCTCGGACCTACAGGAGTTGGAGGGGCCGGTCCGGGTTCTGGCGAGGGTCAAGGGCGGGACGCTGCTGTTCGACGAGATTGCCGACATCGGTGAGGAGATTCAGGCGCGGATCGTCCGGATGATGGATGCGCCCGGCGACTATGTGCCGCGTTTCATGGCGACCAGCCAGACGGACATGGCCGCGGCGATGGAGCAGGGTAAGGTCCGGCAGGACCTCTATTATCGGTTGTGCGGGGCGCCGATCCACGTGCCCTCGCTGCGGGAACGTGTCGACGACATTCCGCTGTTGACCGATTATTTCCTGGCCAAGGCTGAACGCGAAGGTGGGCCGAAACGCTGGTTCAGCAAGGACGCGGCCGAATTTTTCCGTGTCTATTCCTGGCCGGGCAACGTCCGGCAGTTGGAAAATGCGGTGCGGCGCCTGTCTCTGATAAGCCGGGCCGAGGAAATCACCCGGGCCGAGGCGCAGCAGGTTTTAGGCAATCAGCCGGATCTTGAACCGGCCCTCGGCGGGCGGGGTGATTCCGAGAAACTCTCGGCCTCGGTGGCGCGTCACGTGCAGCGTTATTTCGACCTGCATGGCAATATGCTGCCTCCGCCGGGCCTGTATCAACGTATTTTACGCGAAGTCGAAGGCCCATTGATAGAGATTGCGTTGGAGGCTTCGGGCGGAAATCAGGCGAAATGCGCAGATCTGCTGGGTATCAATCGCAATACGCTGCGTAAGAAGATCACCGATCTCGATATACAGGTGACACGCCGTCGCAAACTGATGTAATATCGCCACACAAAGCGTGGCATCCGGGTCGCATCCCGGCAAGGACCACGAAATATGGCGGTTCGTCGCGTAAGCGACACATCAGGATGAGGGCAGCAGGTGGCATCCCGGTCACAGAGCGGATCGATTTTGTCGCTCACCGAATGGCGAAAGACCCGAAAAGCCCGCAATATCGGGGCCTTGGGGCTGGTCGTTCTTGGGCCGGCGCTGACGCTTGCGACCTATCTGGTGACGGGGCCGTTTGACCTGGGCGCCAGTTCGACGACCTTGCGCCTGATCCTGCTGGCGGACCTTGTGTACATCCTGGCGCTCGCGGCGCTGGTGATCTCGCAAGTGGGGCGGCTGGTGGCCGCGCGGCGCGAGAAATCGGCGGGATCCCGCCTGCACCTCAGGCTGATCGGGGTGTTCACGCTGCTGGCGCTGATTCCAACGATCACGGTGGCGGTCTTTGCCGGTCTGACGCTGAACATCGGGCTCGAGGGTTGGTTCTCGGACCGGGTCCGAAATGTGGTGGGGGCGTCGCTGTCGGCGGCTGAGGCTTATGAGCAGGAGCACCGGGAAGGGTTGGAACAGGACGCCCGGGCGCTTGGCCGCTATCTGGATCAGGCCCGTTCGCTGAATTTCTTTGTCACCGACGCCGAGTTGCGTGGCGTTCTGGCCCAGGGGCAGGCGCAGATTCAGCGGGGCCTGCGCGAGGCCTATGTCATCGACGGAACCGGGCAGATCAAGGCGCGGGGCGACCGGTCTTATCAGTTCGATTTCGAAGCGCCCAAGGCCGAGGATTTCGAGACAGCGCAGGCCAACGGCATGGCCGTCATTCAGGATTGGGACAATAACGAGTTTCGTGCGCTGGTCCCCCTACAGGCCTATCTCGATCGGTATCTTTACGTCAGCCGGGTGGTAGACGGCAGCATTCTGAACCTGCTCGACGACACCAAAGAGACGGTGCATCTGTATCAGCAGCTGGAAAACGAACGCGGACGGGTGCTGTTCGAGTTTGGTCTGCTCTACCTTGGGTTCGCGGTTATCCTGATTCTGGCGGCGGTCTGGCTGGGGCTGTGGTTTGCCGAACGCCTGTCGCGTCCGGTGGGCCAGTTGACCACCGCCGCGCAGCGCGTCGGGGGCGGCGATCTGGGCGTGCAGGTGCCCGAGGACAATGGCGATGACGAGATCGCCATGCTGGGCCGATATTTCAACCAGATGACGCGCCAGTTGAAGGCGCAGCGCGACGCGCTGCTGGAGAATACCCATCAGATCGAGCGCCGCAGGCGGCTGTTCGATTCGGTGCTCAGTTCTGTTACCTCGGGCGTTGTCGGACTTGACGCACAGGGCTGCGTGGCCTTTGTGAACCGTTCGGCCGCGCGGCTCTTGGATTGGTCGGGGGACGAGCAAAGCCTGGCGATCGGGATCGCGGTTCCCGAGTTTCTGCCGCTGTTCGAAGGGCTGGTGGGAAGCGCGCAGGAAACGGTTCAGGCCGAGATCAAGGTCACCCGCAAGGGCCAGTTGGAGAACCTGCTGGTGCGCATGTCGACACGGCGGGGCGAGGACGATGCGCTCGAAGGTTACGTGATTGCCTTTGACGATGTCACCGATCTGGTCAGCGCCCAGCGGATGGCGGCCTGGGGCGATGTGGCGCGGCGCATCGCGCATGAGATCAAGAACCCGCTGACACCAATCCAACTGAGCGCCGAGCGCATCAAGCGCAAGTTTTCCCGCAAGTTGGACGAAGAGGATTGCGACAGTCTTGTCTCGATGACCGACGTGATTGTTCGCCAAACCAATGACTTGCGCCGGATCGTTGATGAGTTTTCGAAGTTCGCCCGGATGCCCGAGCCTGACCGGCACGAAGAGGATCTGACCAAACTGGTGCGCGAGGCCACGCTGTTGCAACAGTCTGGCCAGCCGAACGTGCATTTTGTGGTCGATATTCCGGACGAGCCGGTGATGGGCAATGTCGATGCGACCATGCTGGGCCAGGCCCTGACGAACCTGATCAAGAATGCAGGGGAGGCCATTGAAACACTTCAGAAAAAAGGCGCACCCGATAACTTGAAACCGGAAATCCGGGTGCGACTTGACGGGGATGGCCCGGGTATCCTGGTGACCATCGCGGACAATGGGATCGGGCTGCCCGAGGACCGGGCGCGGCTGTTCGAGCCTTATGTAACGACACGCGACGAGGGCACCGGTCTTGGCCTGCCCATCGTCAAGAAGATTATCGAGGAACATGGCGGGACGCTTCAACTCGAAGACGCGCCCGTGTTTGAAGGGCAGGATCATTTTGGCGCGATGGCCGTGATCCGGCTGCCGGCCTATGAGCCGGCGCAAAAGTCCGCGACCCTAAGACAGGCGGCCAGGAGCAAAATGAAAGCAGGGACGATATGAGCGATATCCTGATTGTTGACGACGAGCGCGACATTCGTGAACTGGTGTCGGACATCCTTGAGGACGAAGGGTATGCGACCAGGCTGGCGGGTAACTCCGAAGAGTGTATGGCCGCCATCAACGCGGAACCACCGGGGCTCTTGATCCTGGATATCTGGCTCAAGGACAGCCGGATGGACGGGATCGACATCCTCAAGGCCGTGAAGCGGGACAACCCGGATGTGCCGGTGGTGATCATCTCGGGCCATGGCAATATCGAGATCGCCGTGGCGGCGATCAAGCAGGGCGCCTATGACTTCATCGAAAAGCCGTTTAACATCGACCAGCTCATGGTGGTGATCCGGCGGGCAATGGAGACCTCGCGCCTGCGCCGGGAGAATGCGCAGTTGAAGCGGCGCGAAGTCTCGACCGCCGAGATGATCGGCCAATCCGCCGCGTTCAGGGCGATGGTCAACCAGCTCGACAAGGTGACCAAGTCGAACGGCCGTGTCATGCTGCGCGGGCCAGCGGGGTCCGGCAAGGAGATCGCCGCGCGCTATATCCACGCCCATTCCAACCGGGCCAATGCGCCATTTGTGACGGTGAACTGCGCCGGTGTCGAACCCGAGCGGATGGAAGAGGTCCTGTTCGGCCGCGAGACGCCGGAGCGTGGCGTCGAACCGGGCCTGTTGGAACAGGCGCATGGCGGGGTAATTTTCTTCGACGAAGTGGCGGACATGCCGCTGGGCACCCAGTCAAAGATCCTGCGGGTTCTGGTCGATCAGCAGTTCCAGCGCGTCGGTGGTGCCGACAAGGTCCGGGTGGACCTGCGGGTGATCTCATCGACCAACCGGGATCTGGAAGCCGAGATCCAGGCGGAACGGTTCCGCCAGGAATTGTATCACCGCCTGAACGTGGTGCCGATCGCGGTCCCCTCGCTGGAGGATCGCCGCGAGGATATTCCGGTTCTGGCCGCGCATTTCATCGAAGCCTGTCACCAGAGCCAGGGCCTGCCGTTGCGGGAAATCAGCGAGGAGGCGATTGCCCTGATGCAGACAATGCCCTGGCCGGGCAATGTGCGCCAGTTGAAGAACCTGATCGAACGGGTTCTGATCTTGGGCGAAGGCACGGACCCGATCGAGGCCAAGGAATTGCCGAGCAACGAAGAAAAGGCCGAGGAAGGGCGGGTCGTTCTGTCCGGCGCGCTGGCCACGCTGCCGCTGCGCGAGGCACGCGAGGCGTTTGAGCGGGAATACCTGCTGACCCAGATCAACCGGTTCGGCGGCAATATCAGCCGCACCGCCAGCTTTGTCGGTATGGAGCGCAGCGCGCTGCACCGCAAGCTGAAGTCGCTGGGCGTGGTGACCTCGGGCAAGTCGGGCGCGCGGCTGGCCTTTGCCGATG
The DNA here is from genome assembly GCF_025673445.1 of Ruegeria marisflavi. NCBI lineage: Bacteria > Pseudomonadati > Pseudomonadota > Alphaproteobacteria > Rhodobacterales > Roseobacteraceae > Ruegeria > Ruegeria marisflavi. Next base: position 83,902 of record NZ_JAOVQN010000005.1, on the reverse strand, counting down.
ACGAGGTTGAGGCGGCTGAATAGCCGCCCAACTAGCCAGAGACGGGTGTAACCACCTGGATGGACCCGTCTTCGAACTTTACGACACAGGATTTCGGCCCAAGCGCAGGCAACTTGGCCGATTTGACCGGCTGAACCTGGGCCGCGACGTTCTGGCTGCATGTGGGCAGTTGCACCGGGGCATAGCCCTTGTCCGCCATGCATTGCTGTTCCACGCGCCCGCGCAGGCCGGCATTGGGATCGACGGTATAGACGTTGCCGGGCTCCCACCAGCCGGGCGTGGTATAGCATTGACCGGCGGAGTTGCAGACCGTGCGGCCAGGAAAATAGATTGGCGGGCTTTGCCGGACCTGCGTGGCCACCGGCGCGTCACGCAGTGCCTTGACCTGGCAATCCGTCGTTTCGGATTGCATGCGCGAGACGCTGACGCCTTCGCGATAGTAGATCGACAACGGGCCGCAGCCGGACAGAATCAACGCGATAAGAGAGAGAACATAACCGGGTTTCATAACCGCAAGATTGGCACCAACACGCGGCCAAGACAATTGAATTGACCCCATCGCGGCCTTCTGTCATTCAAAAAACCTCAGGCAAAAGGGGCCAGAGCATGAAGGTCATCATCTGTGGTGCGGGGCAGGTTGGCTGGCAGATCGCGCGCCATTTGTCGGGCGAATTGAACGACGTCACCGTGGTGGACAACAACCCCGATCTGGTGCGGCGCGCCACCGAAACGCTGGATGTACAGGGGATCGCCGGTTTTGCCTCGTACCCCGATGTTCTGGAACGGGCGGGCGCGCGGGACGCGGACATGATCATCGCGGCGACCTATTCGGACGAGGTGAATATGGTCACCTGCCAGGTGGCCCATTCGGTGTTCGGCATCCAGCGCAAGATCGCGCGGCTGCGGTCGAAATCCTACCTGAACGCGATCTATTCCGATCTCTACCGGCGCGAGCATCTGCCCATCGACGTGGTGATCAGCCCCGAGCGCGAAGTTGCGGCGGCGGCGATGCGCCGCCTGTCGGCGCCTGCGGCCTTTGACACCGAGGTGTTCATGGGCGGCATGGCGCAGCTGGTGGGCCTGTCGGTTGACGAGGAAAGCCCGATCATCAACACGCCCTTGCGGCAGTTGACCGATCTCTTCTCGACCTTGCGGGCTATCGTGGTCGGTATCCGGCGCGAGGGGACCTTGTTTGCCCCGGAACCGGGCGACCAGATCTTTGCCGGGGACGAATGTTATGTCTTCTGCCATGTCGATGACGTGAGCAGAACGATTGAGGTATTTGGCAAGACGCAGAAAAAACAAGATCGGGTTGTCATCGTCGGCGGCGGAAACGTGGGGCTGGAAGTTGCCCGCGCGCTGGAAGAGCACAAGGGCCGCATTCACGCCAAGGTGGTCGAGCGGGACCGCCGGAATGCGGAACGGGCCGCCGAAGCGCTGGAGCGTACCATCGTGCTGCATGGCGACGGTCTGGATGCGGCCCTGCTGTCCGAGGCGGGGATCGACCGGGCGGATGCGATGCTGGCCGTCACCGACGACGACCGCACCAATCTGTTGGCGGCTGTGCGGGCCAAGGCCGCCGGGTGCCGCCTGGCCATTGCCCTGATCAACGATCCGACACTGGTGGCGCTTATGGGGCCGCTGGGCATCGACGCCTATATCAACCCGCGCGCGACAACGGTCAGTTCGATTCTGCGACACATCCGGCACGGCCGGGTGCGTCAGGTCTATTCGATCGGAGACGCCGAGGCCGAGGTGATCGAGGCCGAAGTGCTGTCGACCTCGCCGATGGCGGGCCAGCGGCTGCGCGACATCGATTTTCCCGAAGGGGTTCTGGTCGGGGCGGTCTGCAAGGATGGCAAGGTAGTTCGGCCGACCGGAGAGCTGCGCATCGAAGAGGGGGATGCAATCGCGCTCTTCGCCATGGCCGACGATGTGCCCGAGGTCGAGCGGCTGATGCAGGTCTCGATCGATTTCTTCTGATGGTTCAACGCAAGCAACAGGAGGAGCAGGGATTGTTGCGGCGGTTGCCGCTCTTCCTGCTGGTCTGGGGCGCGTTTTCGATCAGCATGTGGGTCCCGTCGATCTATGCGCTGGTGCTGAATGACCACGAGACCTCGCGCTCGTTCTTGTACTCCGGCCTGCTTGGCGTGATCGTGGTGACCATGGTGGCGCTGGCGCGGGCAGGGCGGCCATCGCGCCATGGGACGTTGGGGCAGTTGCTCGCGCTGTTGTCCACCTTTGCGGTCTTGCCGTTGTTTCTGTCCATCCCGTTTCACGATGCCCTCAAGACCACCAGTTTCCTGAACACCTACTTCGACATGGTCAGCGCGATCACCACCACCGGGGCCGAGATGTTTCCCGACCCCACCCGGCTGAGCCAACCGCTGCATCTGTGGCGGGCCCTGGTCGGCTGGTTGGGCGGGCTGGTGATGTGGATTGCCGCCTCGGCCATCCTGGCGCCACTGTCGCTGGGCGGGTTCGAGGTGACGGCTCAGGGCCAGCCGGGCCGAATTGTCGCCGGATCGGGGCAGGGCGGGAAGGTGGACAGCCGCGGCCGCCTGATCCGCATCGCCATTACGCTGGCGCCGGTCTATGCCGGGTTGACGGTGATCGTTGCCATCCTGTTGCTGGCGTCGGGAGAGGCGGAACTGACCGCTGTCTGCCATGCAATGTCGATCATGGCGACATCCGGGATATCGCCGGTCGGCGGCCTGTCGGGATCCACCGCCGGGTTGACGGGTGAGGCGATCCTGTTCCTGTTCATGTTCTTCTCGCTGTCGCGGCTGACGTTTTCGTCGGACACGGCGACACGCGGCTATACGCGGCTGGACCAGGATCCGGAGTTTCGCATCGGTGTGCTGATCGTGGTCAGCGTTCCCCTGCTGCTGTTCCTGCGGCACTGGTCCGGCGCGATCGAGATCAACTCGGCCGAAAACCTGGGGCTGGCGCTGCGGGCGTTGTGGGGCGGGGTCTTTACGGTCTTGTCGTTCCTGTCGACCACCGGGTTCGAATCCGCGGACTGGGAAGAGGCGCGGCAATGGTCCGGGCTTGGAACGCCGGGCATGATCCTGCTGGGCCTGTCCGTGATCGGCGGCGGTGTGGCCACGACCGCCGGAGGCGTCAAGCTGCTGCGGGTCTATGCGCTTTACCTTAACGGAACGCGCGAGTTGCAACGGTTGGTCTATCCCTCGTCGGTCAGTTCCGCCTCGGGCAAGAACCGCCGGATTCAGCGCGACGGGGCCTTTATCGCCTGGGTCTTCTTCATGCTGTTCGCGATTTCACTGGTTGCGGTCTGCGTCGCGCTGGCGGCGACCGGCTCAAGTTTTGAGCAGGCCATGGTGCTGAGCGTCGCCACGTTGAGCACTACCGGACCCCTGATCGAGATTGCATCGGAAGAGCCGATCCGCCTGATCGAGATGACGGTTGCGGCCAAGATGATCCTGAGCGCCGCGATGATAATTGGCCGACTGGAAACGCTGGCGATCATCGCGCTGATCACCCCGGCCTTGTGGCGGAATTGACCTATCCGAAGCACGGCCCGATATGTTTGCCTTTTTCGGCTGGCAAATCCGTAAACAGGACTTCATACTTAATCATTAGGTGCGTGCCGATGCGCGGCAAGTAGCAAGAACAAAGGCGAGATTGTAAAGAAATGGCTTCGGACAGACAGAATCTTCAGGATGCCTTCCTGAATCACGTGAGAAAAACCAAGGTCCCGGTCACGATATTCCTGATCAATGGTGTAAAATTGCAGGGGGTCATTACCTGGTTCGATAATTTCTGCGTGTTGCTGCGCCGCGACGGACAGTCGCAATTGGTGTACAAACACGCGATTTCGACGATCATGCCTGCGCAGCCCATCAGCCTGTACGAAGGTGAAGACTCCAATTGATGGAACAAGATCGTGCGGGCACCCGCGCGTGGGTTCTGCATCCCGAGTTGAAATCCGACCCTGACCGCCGGGATCCTGTTCCGGCGCTGGACGAGGCTGTAGCGCTGGCTGCGGCCTTGCCAGAGCTGGAGGTCGCGGGCTCGGGCATTGTACGCTTGCCCAAACCCCATCCCGGTCACCTGTTCGGGTCGGGCAAGGTCGAAGAGCTGGGCGCGCTCTTCAAGGCCAATGAGATCGAGCTGGTGCTGATCGACGGACCGCTGTCCCCGGTGCAGCAGCGCAATCTGGAAAAAGAATGGAAGGTGAAGATCCTTGATCGGACCGGTCTGATCCTGGAAATCTTCTCGGACAGGGCCCGGACCCGCGAGGGCGTCTTGCAGGTCGAGATGGCCGCGCTCAGCTATCAGCGGACGCGCCTTGTGCGGGCGTGGACTCACCTGGAGCGGCAACGCGGCGGGCTGGGGTTTGTCGGTGGTCCCGGCGAAACCCAGATCGAGGCGGACAGGCGGGCGATCGACGAACAGCTTGTGCGGCTGCGTCGGCAGCTCGACAAGGTGGTCAAGACGCGCGAATTGCATCGCAAGGCGCGCGCCAAGGTGCCTTATCCCATCGTCGCCCTTGTGGGCTATACAAACGCCGGGAAATCGACGCTGTTCAATCGGATGACCGGGGCCGAAGTGCTGGCCAAGGACATGCTGTTTGCCACGCTCGATCCGACCATGCGGCGGGTTCAGCTGCCGGACGGGCCCGAAGTGATCCTGAGCGACACGGTGGGTTTCATTTCGGATTTGCCGACGGAACTGGTTGCTGCGTTCCGCGCAACGCTGGAAGAGGTGCTTGCCGCCGATCTGATCCTGCATGTTCGCGACATCAGCCATGCCGCGACCGAAGAACAGGCGCGCGATGTCGAGAGCATTCTTGCCTCGCTTGGGGTGGCCGAAGGAAGCCCCAGGCTGGAGGTCTGGAACAAGATCGACCTGCTCGATGCTGACCGCCACGCCTCGGCACGGATACGGGCAGAGCGGAACCCGGGCCTCTATGCGGTGTCGGCGATCACCGGTGAGGGGCTGGACGACCTGCTAACGGCCATTTCCCGGCAGCTGGAAGAGGTGCGGCACGAGACCACGCTGCACCTGTCCTTCTCCGATGGGCGCCGCCGGGCCTGGCTGTTCGATCAGGACGTGGTGCAGAGCGAGGAACAGACCGAGGCCGGATTCGAGATCAAGGTGCTGTGGACGTCGCGGCAAGAGGCGCGGTTCAGCGCGCTCTAACCCGCCTTGCGTAGGGCGAAAGACGCCAGGATCGGCCCGATCAGTTCAAACGTAACGGTGGCAGCGATGGCAAGCGCCGTGATCATGTCCCCATGTTCGGGGAAATACTCGGCCGCCATAAGTGCCATGCCGATGGCCACCCCGGCCTGCGGCAACAGGGCCGGTCCATACCAGCTGCGTTGGCGGCGCGGCGTGCGGGCCAGCATACCGCCCAGCCACCCGCCCGCGATGCGCCCCAGGATCCGCAGAACGCAATAGGCGAGGCCGACAGGCCCAATGGCCCACAAGGCCGCGGGCTCTAACGTTGCGCCCGCAAGGATGAAGAAGATGATCATGAACGGCCATTCGAGGTTTTCGATCTCGCGAAATGCCATCGTGTGGTGGCGGGCAAGGTTGACGATGACGGCGCCGGCGGTCATGCCCGCGATCAAATAGGACAGATCGAGCCAGAGTGCGCAACCGGCGGTCAGGAAAACGACTCCCAGCGCTTCGATCCTCAGCGGTTCGCCGTCCGACAACCGGCCGGTCAGATAGGCGGCAGGCACGCCGATAACGCAGCCCAGCAGCATCGAACCAAAGATCTCGACCAGGGCGTCGGTCAGCAGGTGCAGCCCCGGATCGGCCCCGTTGACAGCTCGGGCAACTACAATCAGCAGCGCGAACACCATCACGCCCCAGGCATCGTCGATGGCAACGATCCCTTTCAGTGTTCGGGAGAACTCGGTTTCGGTTCCCGATTGGTGGATCACATCCAGCGTTGCCGCCGGATCGGTGGCGGTTGCCAGCGCCCCGATCATCAAGGCCGCGGCCAAGGGAACGCCGATTGCGGCCAAACCGGTGGAGACAGCGATCAACGTGAAGAACACGACCGCCAGCGAAATGGTCACGATGGCCCGGCCTTGGCATCGGAGCGTTCTGAATGACAATTCGCCGCCCAGCAGAAACGCCACCATGCTGAGCGCGATGACCGAGACAATCGGATAGACATCGCGCAGGCCATCCGGGATCAGGTTGAACCCGGCTTTACCGCCGAGCAGACCACAGGCCAAGAGCAACGTCACCCGGGGCAGATTGGTGCGCCGACCCAGACCGTCGGCCGCCAGCCCGACAAGAAACAGCACCCCAAGCGCGATCAGAGCTGGAGCGTATCCCTGCATCTAGGGTCTCGGGACCAGTTGCGTGATGCCGACGGCGGCCGCCCGAGCCAGCTCAGAATCCAGCGACATCGGGATGTATTCGCCCCGGCGCCAGAGCTGGGCCTGATCGTCATAGTAGCGTGACAGGAAATGGCCCGATTGGCCGGTCGAGATCACGAATACGGAACTGTCCGGGTCGGCAAAGTCATAGACCCCGCGATAGGCCGCGCCATGCACGTTCTGGAACGGGTCCGGATCCTCGCCCGAGGTGCGGCCCCGTTGCAGCGTGTTGTCGCCGCCGCTGGTGGATTGGCGGATGTTCACGAAATAGCGCAGCACCGGCACCTCGCCTAGTACAGGATGGTCGTGGGTTGCCTGATGCGCGTCGCCCCAGCGCAGCGATTCCAGGGCGGTGCCATAGCGCTCGGCAATCCAGACCAGGGCATCGTCCAGCGCAAGCCGGGCAATTTCGGTGCAGTCTTCCTGTGGTGCGCTTTGCTGGATATCGCACCAGGCCGAGGCGCCGTCGACATCCTTGAACACCCGTTCGATGAACAAGGGTTCGACGTGTTTGAATTCGCTGGCGAGCGGTCCCAACTCGTCGGTGATCAGGCGTTTTTGCAATGCTCGTACCCAGGCGGCATAGATCAGCGGCTCAGGAAGATGTTCGTTCATCTCGCCGTTCCATTCCGCCAGAAGGGCCAGCGCGATCTGGCGCTGGCGTTCGGGTGTGCCCTCGGGGGCGGCCTCTCCGGTGAACCACAGATCTGCGCCGATCAGCGGCAACAGGGTACGGGCGGTCGGGCTGACCGGGTCGAGCTGCGCTTCGATGAAGCTGTCGCGGGTGTGTACTTCGCGCGATTGCATCAGTCTCTGCCAGCGGGTCACGCGCTGGGTGTCACCCCAGACAAAGGAGATGTGGTTGGGAAACGGCCGTTCCAGCAGCTTGTTGTTGGTATTTCCGAGCAGGCCGCCGACCGGCGAGAGAAACTCGGGGTTGGAGGCATAGGGCATCCGGCCCTGCCAGCGGTTCTCGATGCGCCAGCCTTGTGAGGGTAGGCGCCCCTGACTTTGATGCGCGGCATCCCGGCGCGGCACGGCGCCGACCATCTTCATCGCAACTGTTTCGCGGTCGGCCAGGGTCAGGTTCTGCGACGGGCCAACATAGTGTTCAGTGGCCCTGATCGCCTCGTCCACCGATCCAGAGCCAAGTAGAGCCATCGCCGCCGACATCGAGCGGTCCTGAGGATCGAGGACGGTCCATCCGATCGACACCACATGTCCCGGCGGCGTGATGGTTTCCAAGTCATACACCGTCCCGGGCAGGACAGGCCCATTCTCGGTCCAGCGCAGGGTCAGGGTGATCGGGGCGGCATCCTTGATCTCGATTATGGAGGGCCGCGACTCAAAGGACTTGTACCCGTCCGGCGTCAGGTATTCCTCGGGGTTGTCGGGGTTCAGTTTTTCGATGAACAGGTCCTGATCGTCCATGTAGGACGAGGTCAGCCCCCAGCCCAGACGTTCACTGCGGCCAAGAAGAACCGTTGGCATTCCGGGGATCGAGCCACCGATCACACCTCCTTTGGCCAGTTCCATCCGCGCCAGATACCAACTGGAGGGGGTGGAGAACCCTAGATGCGGATCATTGGCAAGCAAGGTGCCGCCGCTGGCAGAACGCGACGGGGCCGCAGCCCAGGCATTGGACGCTCCGGCCAGACCGCGTTTTGGCAGCGGTGACAGCGGGTTATCAGCCTCTTTTCGTTGCGTGGCATAGCGTGGCAGGCCGGGAAACATCGATGCATATTCCGGCAGCGCCGCTACGCCCGGGCCGGGCGCATCCGGCAGGATATCGAGCAAGCGGGCCTGATCGTTCAGCATGAGAGAGGTCCGCGCGCGCAATACTTCCTCTTCGAGATGTCCAGATAGTTGCAGACCCATCAGCTTGAGGATCGCGATACTGTCCGCTGGCTGCCAGGGGGCGACGGGAGCGTTGAAAATGAACATCTCGGGCGCGCCGCGGCCAAGCGCCTTGTCGTTGATTTCCGTAAGTCGCGTGTTCACACCAGCGGCATAGGCCCTCAGCGCGGCGGCGGTGTACGAATCCTGCGCCCCGACCGATTGTTGTGCCAGGCGATAGAGGTCGAGCCGCCGCATCAGCCGGTCGATCGACACAGTTCTTTGGCCGAAAACCTCAGACAGCCGCCCTTGAACCGTCCGGCGCAACATGGTCATCTGCCACAGTCTGTCCTGGGCGTGCACGTAACCAAGGCCAAAGAAGACGTCTGGGTCAGACGCGGCAAAGATATGGGGAACGTTGTTGTTGTCACGCACGATCTCGACGGGCGCGGTGACGCCATCGACCTGCAGGGTCTGGTTATACTCTGGCAGCGACTGGCTGGCGAGGTAGTAGACCAGGGCAATGGCCGCGACCACCAGAAAAACAAGACCTGCGGCAAGTCGCAGAAGCCAGCGAAAGATCAGTCCCATGCGTGACCCGAAAGGTTATTGTTTGCGGATGATGGTTTGACACTAAGACATTGAGTGCCGGAACAAAAGAGCACATCCGGTTCGGATCCGCGATCCCAGGCAGCGCCGATCACAGGTCGTGGCCGGCGCTGTCTCGGTCAGGGAATGATACGGGTATACTTGGTGCCTTCCAGTGTTGCCCCCACCCGCAGACCGGCGCGGCCAAAGACCGCCGCCAGCACCGGAGAGCGCAGGGTGTTCGTGTCGGCCGCCAGAGAGTCGCCCTGATCGCTGACCACATATTCCAGATCGGCACCTGCGGCCCAGCCGCTGGACCGGCGGAATTCGCTGAGCGCGTCCTGGGTCATAAAGAAGAGCACATGCGCGTATTGTTGCGCGCCCACCTGGAAACCCGCGCTGCCTTTCACCGCCGAATAGTAGTCGACGGTCACACCGTCGATGCGCAGCGCGCCGCGTCCATAGCCGCCGCCAAAGACAAAGCCGGCCTCGGTCAAGAGCGGCATCACCAGCATGCCGGCCGCCTTTTGCGAGATTTCCACCGTGTTCGGAAACTCGCTGTACATTTCGTTCAGTGTCGCGATGACGCGGGCGTCGATTTGCGCCGCGTTGGAATTTCCGACGCCATTGCCGCAAGCGGCGGTCATTGTCAGACCGGCGATACCAAGAAGAATGCCTCGACGGGTCGGCCGGGGAGTAAGGATGCTGCTCATCTCTCTCGTCTTTCGTAGAGTTGCCTGAAAAAGCCGGGTTTTCCCGGTCTTGCCGGAGACAATACGCCGATCACGAGGCCCTGTCACGACCGAACTGACCTGGTTCGGCAGGTTCTCGCCCGAAAACAAAGCTCAATCGTTCAGAATACGGGCAACCTCTGGCGCAAAGTAGCTCAGGATACCGTCGCATCCGGCGCGCTTGAAAGCCAGCAGGCTTTCCAGCATCACCTTTTCCCCGTCGATCCATCCGTTCTGGGCGGCGGCCTGGATCATCGCGTATTCGCCGGACACCTGATAGGCATAGGTCGGGGCGCCGAACATGTCCTTGACCCGTCGGCAGATGTCGAGATAGGGCATGCCCGGCTTGATCATCACCATGTCGGCGCCTTCGGTGAGGTCCCGTTCGATTAGTCGAAGCGCCTCGTTCGAGTTACCCGGGTCCATCTGATAGGTCTTCTTGTCGCCGGTCAGGGCGCCCGATGCGCCGACGGCATCGCGGAACGGCCCGTAAAACGCGCTGGCATATTTCGCAGCGTAACTCAGGATCATCACGTTGCGGTGGCCCGCCGCCTCGAGCGCCCGGCGCATGGCGCCGATGCGCCCGTCCATCATGTCACTGGGGCCGATGATGTCGGCGCCTGCCTCGGCCTGCGCCAGCGTCATCTTGACCAAAGCCTCGACCGTTTCGTCATTGATGATCTGGCCGTCCACAACATAGCCGTCATGGCCGTTGATGTTATAGGGATCGAGCGCCACGTCGGTCATCACGGCGATATCGGGTGCGGCGTTTTTGATAGCACGGATGGCGCGGTTCGACAGGTTGTCGGGGCTCCAGGCTTCGGCACAGTCTTCGGTTTTCAGCGCGGCGTCGGTATAGGGGAACAGGCAGATCGCCGGAATGCCCAGCGCCTGCGCCTCAACCGCAGCCTTGGCAATCAGGTCGACCGACCGGCGCACCACGCCCGGCATCGAGGTGACGGGTTCCTCGATCCCCTCGCCATCGCGCACGAAAACCGGCCAGATCAGGTCATCCGCTGTCAGCGTGTGTTCCCGCACCAGCGCGCGCACTGCCAATGAACTACGTGCACGGCGAAACCGCGTGGCGGGAAACGGGGCGATAGTAGGCTTCATGCTGCGCTCTCCTTGCACATTCGGGCATTGGGTGGCATGGATTTGGTCCGGTCACAAGGGTACCAAAGGCCGCGTATTGAGGATAGAAGGCCGCGAAAGCGGCGAGCAAAGGGGCAGCACGGTTGGATTGGTATGCGTCTATCTTCGAACTTATCGACATGCGAAGCTTCTCCAACCTGTGGTTCTGGATCGCGCTTGCGGTTGTCTGGTCCTCGGCCAGCCATTGGGTTTTGGGTGTGCCATATGACATGGTGACCCGCGCCCGGCGGGTCGGTGGGCAAGCGGAACAGGATCTGAACGACATCGCGCGCGTTAACGTGAACAGGATGCTCTATATCGTTGATGTTTCAGGGATTTGGCTCTTTGCCTTTTCGTGTTTCATCCTGTCGGGGCTGGCCACGGCCGGATTTGCCTATGGTATCGAATTTGCCCAGGCTGTGTTTCTGCTGGCGTTTCCATTGACCTGGGTGGGGTTGCTGAACCTGGTGACGGCGCGGCGTATCCGGGCCGAGACGCTAAAGGGCGAAATGCTGGCGCGGGCGCTTGGACGCTGTCGGCTCTACACCCAGATCATCGGCATGCTGGCGATCTTTTTTACCTCGCTCTGGGGCATGTATCAGAATCTGTCCATCGGCGTTCTGGGCTGAGCGCGGCAGGCGGAGACGGCAATGAAATCACCCAACCACGTCCTTGTCGGGGGAGCACCCGAAGGGTTTGACGCACAATTGATCCTCAAGGAAGTCGCGCGCGCCGACGGTCCGGTGCTGCATGTGGCACGCGATGACAAGCGGCTGGAGGCGATGCGGGCGGGGCTGGCCTTCTACGCTCCGGACTTGCCGGTCTTTGTGTTCCCGGCCTGGGATTGCCTGCCTTACGACCGTGTCTCGCCGAACCCCGATGTCTCGGCTGCCCGGATGGCGACTCTGGCGGCATTGGTTCACCAGATGCCGGCGCGTTTTGTGCTGTTGACGACCCTCAACGCGGCCACGCAGCGGGTGCCGGCGCGCGCGGTGCTGCGCGAGGCGGCGTTCTCTGCGCAGGTCGGCCGCAGGGTAGACGAGGACGGGTTGCGCCAGTTCTTGGTCCGCATGGGGTTCAGCCAGAGCCCGACGGTGATGGAACCAGGTGACTATGCTATTCGGGGCGGGATCATCGACATCTATCCACCCGGCGACAGCGGGCCGGTGCGGCTCGATTTCTTTGGCGACGTGCTGGATGGCGCCCGCCGGTTCGACCCGGCGACGCAGCGGACCACCGAGAAATTGGATCTGGTCGAACTGGCCCCGGTCAGCGAGGTCATACTGGACGAGGCCGCAATCACCCGGTTCCGCCAGAACTATCGCATCGAGTTCGGGGCGGCGGGCAATGACGATCCGCTTTACGAGGCGGTCAGCGCCGGGCGCAAGCATCAGGGGATGGAGCATTGGCTGCCGTTCTTCCACGAAGATCTGGAAACCCTGTTCGACTATCTGCCCAAGGCCACGTTGACACTGGATGACCAGCTGACCGCCGCACGCCTGTCGCGGTGGGAGGGCATTCAGGATCAATACGAAACCCGCCGTCTTGCCATGGCTGACAGGGCGCGGATGGACAGTGTCTATAAACCCTTGCCACCGGGCCTGCTGTTTCTGGACGATGCCGATTGGGAGGCACTGTTGCAGGATCGGCGGGTGATGCAGTTCAACCCGCTGCCACAGGCCAGCGGGCCGGGTGTGATCGACGCGGGCGGTCGCATCGGGCGCAATTTCTCGCCCGAGCGCGCCCTGGAAAATGTCAGTCTTTTTGGTGCCTTGGCAGATCACATCAAAGCAAAACTGGCGAAAGGCCCGGTTCTGATCGCGTCTTATTCCGAAGGCGCGCGCGAAAGGTTGAGTGGCCTGATCGAGGATGAGGGCCTGGCCGAGACGATCCCCGTTGCAAACGGCACAAGGATCGGTAAGCGCGGTCTGCATCTGGCAGTCTGGGCGCTGGAACACGGCTATGAAACACCCGAGATTACGGTGATCTCGGAGCAGGATGTTCTGGGCGACCGGTTGATCCGGCAGCCCAGGAAGAAGCGCAAGGCCGAGAACTTTCTGACCGAGACGCAATCCCTGTCCCCCGGCGATCTGGTGGTGCATGTCGATCATGGGATTGGGTGCTACAGGGGCATGGAGGTGATCACCGCAGCCGGTGCCGCGCATGAATGCCTGTTGCTGGAATATGCCGAGGACGCCAAGCTCTATCTGCCGGTCGAGAATATCGAACTGTTGTCGAAATACGGCCATGAAGAGGGGCTGCTCGACCGACTTGGCGGCGGCGCATGGCAGGCCAAGAAGGCCAAGCTGAAAGAGCGCATTCGCGAGATGGCCGACCGGCTGATCCGCATCGCCGCCGAACGCGCCCTGCGCAAGGCGCCGGTGATGGACCCGCCGCCGCATGCCTGGGAGGATTTCAGCGCCCGCTTTCCCTATCAGGAGACCGACGACCAGTTGCGCGCCATTGGTGACGTGATGGACGACCTGCATTCGGGCATGCCGATGGACAGGCTGATCTGTGGCGATGTCGGCTTTGGCAAGACCGAAGTGGCCATGCGCGCGGCTTTTGTTGCGGCCATGTCGGGGTTGCAGGTGGCGGTGATTGCTCCGACCACGCTCTTGGCCCGTCAGCATGCGGGCAGTTTCCGCGAGCGGTTCCGGGGCTTTCCGCTGGAGGTGCGGCAGTTGAGCCGTTTCATCTCGGCCAAGGAGGCGCAACAGACGCGCGAGGGGCTGGCGCGCGGCACGGTGGACATCGTGATCGGTACCCATGCGCTTTTGGCCAAGGGGATCCGGTTCCAGAACCTCGGCCTGTTGATCATCGATGAAGAGCAGCATTTCGGCGTGGCGCACAAGGAGCGGCTGAAACAGCTGCGATCGGATGTGCATGTGCTGACGCTGACCGCAACGCCGATCCCGCGTACCCTGCAATTGAGCCTGACCGGCGTGCGCGATCTGTCGATCATCGGTACGCCGCCAGTGGACCGGCTGGCGATCCGCACCTATGTCAGCGAGTTCGACACGGTCACCATCCGCGAGGCGCTGTTGCGCGAGCATTACCGGGGCGGACAGAGTTTCTATGTGGTGCCCCGCATCACCGACCTGCCGGATATCGAGAATTTCCTGAAGGAACAGCTGCCGGAACTGACCTATGTGGTGGCACATGGCCAGATGGCGGCGGGCGAGCTCGATGACCGCATGAACGCCTTTTACGACGGCAAATACGATGTGCTGCTGGCCACGACCATTGTCGAAAGCGGGCTGGACATCCCCACCGCCAATACGATGGTGGTGCACCGGGCCGACATGTTCGGACTGGCGCAGCTCTATCAGATCCGGGGCCGCGTGGGCCGGTCCAAGGCGCGTGCCTATGCCTATCTGACCACCAAGCCGCGCATGCGCCTGACGCCTGCCGCCGAAAAGCGGCTGCGAGTACTGGCCTCGCTCGACACGTTGGGGGCGGGCTTCTCGCTGGCCAGCCAGGATCTGGACATTCGCGGAGCTGGCAATCTGTTAGGCGAGGAACAGTCGGGCCAGATGCCCGATGTGGGCTATGAACTTTACCAATCGATGCTGGAAGAGGCGATCGCCAAGATCCGCAGCGGCCAGATGGAGGGGCTGAGCGAGGCCGACGACCAATGGGCGCCGCAGATCAACCTGGGCGTGCCGGTGCTGATCCCAGAAGACTATGTGCCCGATCTGGATGTCCGGCTGGGTCTCTACCGGCGGCTTTCGTCGCTTAGTACCAAAGTGGAGCTGGAAGGCTTTGCTGCCGAGTTGATCGACCGGTTCGGCAAATTGCCCAAGGAAGTGAACACGCTGCTTTTGGTGGTGCGGATCAAGGCCATGTGCAAACGCGCGGGCATCGCGAAACTGGACGGCGGGCCAAAAGGCGCCACGATTCAGTTTCACAACGACAAGTTCGCGTCACCGGCAGGGCTGGTTGAATTCATTCAGGGCGAAAACGGGCTGGCCAAAATCAAGGACAACAAGATCGTCGTGCGTCGCGACTGGCGCTCGGATGCCGACAAGATCAAGGGTGCCTTTGCCGTGGCACGCGATCTGGCGGAAAAGGCCTCTGTCGGTGGGAAGGACGGTCGCGCGTAGCGCGCAGATTTTTTGAAAAAATCTGTAGGCAAGATCTTGATAAAATTTTGCGCGCTGCGCTTATCGCCCCGAGGTGAAGGAGCAGAGTTGCCAGGTACCGTCTGGCGAGACCGCAAAGGCGGCGCGATATCCGGACATCTGCACCAGGTAGTCACGATGCAGATAACCTTGGGTTCCGTCCGTCAGGATGACGGCGCGATAGTCGTTTTCCGATGTGGGTTCTGCGGCCAGCACCACCTCGAAACTCACGCGCGTCACCACGGGCGCCTCCCGGTTCGGAGCCGCGCGCAGGTTCACGTTCTCGCCATTGGTGAAATAGGACCATGCCGGTTCGATCCGCGCCGGAAGGTGAATGCGCCAGTGAAAGGGCATCCAGAACTCGCCGTCGTCGTCGAAATAGCCCGGCGCGGCGAGCGTTCGGGCCAGCGCCTGCCAGCGCGCTTCGACATCAGCGGCGGGCTCGCCTTGTTCCGAGGTCAGAAACTGGCGTAACTCTTCCGGCCCGCCGATTCCGTCGTCGCTCAGCATCAGGTCGGGGCAGGCGGCAGCGGTCAGCGCCTCGGTATCACGACGCGCCACAGCTGCCCGCATCGCGTCGCGAAAAGCGACGAGAGACGGGTCGCGCAGCGCTTCATCCCGGGGCGGAAAGGACTGGCGTCCGGCAAGGGCCGGTGTGGCGCCGAGCAGCAAAGCGCAGATCAGGCCGAGCTTCATTTTGCCGCCCGCATTGCCGCCTGAGCACAGAAACAGGACGCTCCCACCGCGCGGTCGGCCCGGGCAAGGGCGAGTTTCAGTCTTTGCCGGATCTGAACGATTTCAATTGTTTCACCGCGTGCTTTGAGACAATCGTGCAAGCCCTTGAGGCTCCAGACATTGTCCGGGTGAACCGCCGCCCGGCTTAATTGACCGCCAAGGCCCAGGTCGGCGCGATAAACCTCTTCGGCTTCGGCGCGGTGGCCTTGCTCGTACAGCAGGGCACCGAGCGCGTGACGGGTCGGCTGCATCCATCCCCAGGGCTCGTCATACGGCAGGTTGTCGTCCAGTTCGACCGAGCGGCGCAGGTGGGCATAGGCGCTGTCGTAGTTTGCTTTCCTGTACTCGATCTCACCGCGCAGCATTTCCTTGGCGATTTCAAGGAGATCCACGACGCGGTTGTTATGCAGCAGGCGGCTGTCGGGCACCCGTTCGGCGGCGGCAAGGAACACCTGTTCCTCGGCTTCTGCCTCGGTCACGCGGCCGGTGGCCGCAAAGGCCACGGCGCGGGCGTAATGCACCGTCGCGGTCAGGGTGCGGAAAAGGTCGGGGTCGGCAGGCGGTTCCAGCGCGATGGCCTCGTGCCAGCGCCCGAACCGGACCAGGATATGCGGCCCCATCGCCATGTAGCTTTCGAAATAATCCGCCATCGGCGGGCTTTCGATGCGCAGCATCTCCTCGGGTGTGGTGTCCCACAGGCCCTGGTTCGCATCGAGCGCCGGTTGCAATTGTCCCAGGAACAACGCGCCGTAAATCACGAAGTGATAGTCGTGGATGCGGTAGCCCGAATAGATGTTGAACGCGCCTTCGCGGTGGAAGTACTTCAGATCGGCCTCGACGGCCTTTTGGTTCCAGTAGACGACATTGTGGTAATGCCCGCACAAGACGTCGATATGCGTGGGCATATGCACCAGGTGACCGGAATCGGGCACCAGCGTGCGCAGCGCGTCACCGGCCTTGAGGGCCTTTTCCGGGAAAGGCGACATTTCCATCAGGTGCACGTAGAGGTGCAGCAGGCCTGGGTGTGACATGGCGGCCGGATCGTCGCGCAGCGCGGTTTCCAGCACTTCCTGCGCCTCCAGCGTGGCAGCACCCTCGGCGGGACGGCCCGACTTGAGGTCCCACATCTGCCAGGGCGTCAGGTTCAGCAGGCTTTCGGCATAGACGGTTCGCAGGTCGAGATGCGCGGTGTCGGTGGCAAAGGCCGCACGCATCGCGTCGGCGAAATCATAGTCCCAGCGGTGCATGTCGTCATCAAGATCGCGCTGCGGGTAACGCGCGGGCAGGGCGCGGATCAGCGCCTGTTCGACGGCTGTGCAGCCATCCACACGCGCCAGCGCCGCCTGTGTCGCGTCATAGGCGGTTTGCAATGCCTTGGCGCGCC
The DNA here is from genome assembly GCF_025673445.1 of Ruegeria marisflavi. Classification (NCBI taxonomy): domain Bacteria; kingdom Pseudomonadati; phylum Pseudomonadota; class Alphaproteobacteria; order Rhodobacterales; family Roseobacteraceae; genus Ruegeria; species Ruegeria marisflavi. The sequence continues at coordinate 67,011 of NZ_JAOVQN010000005.1, read as the reverse complement.
CATCTGTATCGAACAGATCCCAGGGCATGTTGTAATTGGGGCCGGTGGCATAGGCCACGCCCCAATGGGCCATGGCGCAATCTGCGTCGTGCTCCAACGCGCGGCTGAAGCAGACGGCGGCCTCCTCGTGATTATAGCCATAGGTCCAGATGAGGCCTCGGTCGAACCACAGTTGCGCCAGCGACGATGTGGTCGTTATCGGGCAGGTATGGCTGCCCAGGTCATAGCCATAGTCGTCCATTCCAGATACTCCCCCTCTATGTCGGGAAGAGTACGCGAAAGCGAGGTGCGAGGAAACCTCAGGCAAGCATCCGGTCTTCGATGCGGCCCATGCGAAGCATCAGAAGGAAGCCGAGAATGCACATGATCAGGATACCGGTGTTGAGGGGGGCCATGGACCCGTCAAACAGCAGCCCGACCGGGGCCGCGATGGCGGCTGCCAGAACGGTTGCTACCGCTCCGATCACCGAGGCGGCCATGCCGGCGATATGGCCCATGGGTTCCATCGCGATGGCGTTCAGGTTGCCCAAGGTGGTGCCTGCCATGAAGAATACGGCCGTCTGCCAGGCCACGAACAGGCCAAAAGACACGTCGGGCGACAGGGGTACGGCGCTCAGGCCGATCATGCCGAGCGTGATGAAGATCTGCACGCCCAGCGACCAAGTCACCATGCGGCGCATGCCGACTCGCACCACCAGAGCGGCGTTCAACAGGCTGGCCGAGCCCGAAAGCAGCGCCACCATGGCAAACCAGAACGGGAAACTGTCGCCGCGATCATGGATCACGTCATAGACCGGCTGCACCATGGTGAGCATGGTGAAAAGCGTGCCCATGCACAGGGTCTGCACCATGATCGACAGGCGCACCGTGGGGTGGCCGAACATCTGCCGCACCGCATCGACCAGCAGGGGCAAGCGAAAGGGACGCCGGTTTTCCACCGCGAGCGATTCCGGCAGGCGAAAGCCCATCCAGAGAACGGAAATGGTGGAAAACAGGACAAAGGCCGCGAAGATCCCGCGCCAGCCGGTCAGCGCGATGATGCCCGCGCCCATCAGCGGTGCAAAGGCCGGGAACAAGGTAAAGATCATCATGGCGATGGAAACGATCCGCGCCATCTGGCGACCGGAATAGAGGTCGCGGACAACGGCCATCGCCACCACGCGCGGCCCGGCGGCCCCCAGACCTTGTGCCACCCGCGCGGCCAGCACCAGTTCCAGCGACGGGCTGGCCCAGGCGACTGCGCTGGCCAGGATATACACCACGGCACCGCCATAAATCACCGGCTTGCGCCCAAACGCGTCGGAGAGCGGCCCGGTGAAAAACGTGCCGATCCCCATGCCCAGCACAAAGGAGGTGAGGATCAGTTGCGCCCGGTTGGGCTCATTGGGGCTCAGCTCCAGCCCGATTTCCGGCAGGGCGGGCAACATAGAATCGATCGAGAATGCAATCGTGGCGAACATCATCGCGATCAGCGCGATGAATTCGGCCTTGGACATCCGGTCTGCCATGGGGCTCTCCTTACCCGTCACGCGCTAACACGGTCGAGGCATGGGGGCCAGTTGCACCAATGCACAGAACCCTGTGGGTTTATGCAGAGGTAGTCTCAAGCTGAGACATGATCTCGCGGATCACCTGTTCCCAAAGTTCGGGCGGCTGCGCGCCTGGAACAGCATGCTTGTTTGCCACGATAAAGGTCGGAACCGAGTTCACCCCCATCTCGCGCGAATGGGTGTCTCGTTTGGCGATGTCCTCGCGGTCGGCGTCGGTCTTGAGCAGTTTCTGTACCACCGCCGCGTCCATGCCGATACTGTCGGCGATGTCACCCAGAACCTCGTGGTTGCCGATGTCGCGACCGTCGACGAAATAGGCGCGGAACAAGGCATCGACCGCCTCGGTTTGCTTGCCTTCGATCCCGGCCCAATGGATCAGGCGATGGGCGTCAAGGGTGTTGGGCGTGCGCCTCATCGCTTCGAAATTGATGTTCAGCCCGGCGTTTTGCGCGTGCTCGACCACCGGCGCATAGGCGCGGACCGCGCCCTCCTTGCCGCCGAACTTGGTTTCGAGGTATTCGCGACGGTCCATACCGGCGTCCGGCATGTCTGGATTCAGCTGGAACGGATGCCATTCGATCACAAAGGGGTGGTCGGGTATGGCCGCCAGCGCCTTTTCCAGATGCGTTTTGCCGATATAGCACCACGGGCAGATCGGGTCGGACAGGATATCGAGCTTGACGGTATGGCTCATCGGGACGGCCCCTTGAAATAGGCCGGCAGCGCCCGGCGCAGGAGTTTGCCGTTGCCGCCCGTGGGCAGCGCGGGAAGGTAAACGAAGGCGCGCGGCTGTTTATAACGCGCGAGGTTCGCCTCGACATAGGTCCTGAGCGCGGTTTCGTCCAGTTCCCGGGGGCCAGAGTAGAAGGCTGCAATCACGAATGTGTCAGGTTTGACCTCGACCGAGGCCGCGCCGACCTGCTCGATTCCGGGGTAGCGCGCCAGTACCGCTTCGACCTCGACCGGGGAGACTCGGTAGCCACCGGCGTTCATCATGTCGTCGTCACGGCCCAGATAGGTGATCTGCCCGTCGATGGCCATGGCACCCTGATCTCCGGTCAGGAACCAGTCACCCTGCATGCGCGCGGCGGCTTCCTCGGGGGCGTTGAGATAACCCAGCATCAGGCCGGGGTCGTCTCGATGTACCGCGATGGTGCCGGGCTGGCCCTGCGGCACCGGACCGTCCGGCCCAAGGATGGCGATGCGCCGCCCCGGTTGGGGCTGACCCAGCGCCTCGCCACGGGCCGGATGGGCCGGGCTGGACGAAATGAAGGTCGAGCATTCGGACATGCCGAATGCCTCGTAGAGTTCGGTGCCCGAGGACCGGTTCCACTGCTCGTGCAAGGCGCGGGCCAGTTTTTCACCTGCGCACAGGCCATGGCGCAAAGCGGGCAGGTCCAGTCGGTCACGCCCTTGCAGCAATTTGCGGAATACGCCGGGTGCTGCGGCAAAGATTGTGGCCCTGTGTCTGGCCAGGAGATCCGGCAGCCGGTCGATATCGGTGCCGGGCGCGGGGATCAGCGCGGTTGCGCCGATGGTCCAGGGGTCCATCAGCCCGGTGCCCAGCGTATAGGTCCAGTTGAACGCACCCGCGTGGCATAGCCGGTCCTCCTCGGTCAGGCCGTACCAGCCATCGACCATCATCTGCCGCGCCCAGATTGCCCGGTGCGCATGCGCCACCGCGCGTGGTTTGCCCGAGGTGCCCGAGGTATAGACCGCATAGGCCAGCCTGTCGGGATCGCCCATGGCAAATTCGACGGGCGGCAGACCGTGCATGGCATTGAGTGCCTCGGTCCCGATCTGGTTCGGATGCGGTGCACAGGCGACACCGGCGTCGCGCAGAATGGCGACGGGGCTCAACTCGGCGATCATCCGGGCGGTTTCCGGCTCGGTCAGTTGCGACGAGGTCGGAACCGGCACGATCCCGGCCGCAATGGCGCCAAGATAGGCAACCGGAAACTCGACCGTATTGCCCAGCCGCATCAGGATCAGGTCACCGGGTTTCAAGCCGGCCGCCAACAACCCTGTCGCCGTGCCCAGAATGGCCTGACGCAGGCGGGCATAACTCCAGTCGTCGGTGCGGTTCTCGTACAGAACAGACAGGGCGGTTTTATCCGCCAGACGTTCCGCATGGCGCAGGACATGCGCGGCAAGGTTGAACGGTGTGGGGCAGGGCGGCGGCGGCCCTTGATCATAGATCGACAGCATGCGCATTGGCTAGCCTGCCGCAGCGCCCGTTGCAAGCGGGCGACGCGGGTTCTATAGACTGAGACCATGACCAGCCGCGATCCTAAATCCCTGATCCGCATTGCCCGTTCCAACGGCGCCCAGGCCGAGGCCGAGCCTCTGGATCTGGGGGCGCGTGTACGCGAATTGCGCAAGGCGCGCGACTGGACACTGCAACAGGCCGCGAACAAGGCCGGGCTGGCCCGCTCGACGCTCAGCAAGATCGAGAACGGCCAGATGTCGCCAACATACGATGCGTTGAAAAAGCTGGCGGTCGGTTTGCAGATCTCGGTGCCGCAGCTGTTCACGCCGCCGCAAAAAGACCAGATCAACGGACGGATGACATTGACCAAGTCCGGTGACGGCTCTGCCCATGCGACCGCGACCTATGAACATGAACTGTTGGCCGACTCGCTTACCAAGAAACAGATGCTGCCCTATCGTGCCCGCGTGCGCGCCCGGTCGATGGACGAGTTCGACGGATGGGTCCGGCACGACGGCGAAGAGTTTCTGTACGTGCTGACCGGGGTTATCCGCCTGTTCACCGAGTTCTATGAGCCCGTCGAGATGCGCAGGGGCGACAGCGCCTATTACGACGCCTCGATGGGGCACAACGTGATTTCAGTCAGTGACGAGGATGCGACGATCCTTTGGGTTACTTCGCTGTCCTGAATTGCTTCAGCCTTCGCATTCACGGTTCAGCGCCTCGACATGAAGGAAATCGGCGAATTCCTCGCGCGCTTCTTCCATCGTCAGGTTGTGGCGGTCGGCCAGATAGGCTTCGAACCGGGCGCGGTCTAGTTTCAAAAACGGCATGTCCCGTTCATCCAGTTCGGGAAACCGAGACTTCACGAGGGCAAATCCACTGGCCCAGTCGTGAGTAAGCTCTGTCCAGGTCATCATAGCGAGCATTCCTTTGCGAGCATCGACGCGAAATGCTCCCCCCTGTCGGCACAGTAATGATGTGAGTGTTGATCACGCACCCGACAAAATGCCGCAGTGCAGAAGTTAGGGGCACCTGCCCGGTCGTGACTCGCTACTCCTCGTACCACCAGACATCGGGCATGTATTGCGGGCCATCTCCGTAGATCGGCGGGTTGTCGGGATACCGCAACTGCCGGATATGGGCGATCCGGCCGACCTCGAAGCTCCAGATCGGGATCACGTAACGTCCGGCGGTCAATATACGGTCCAGCGCGCGCACGGCGGAGGTCAACTCGTCCTGCGTTCTGGCCGACAGCATCGCGTCGATCATCGCGTCGATCGCGGGCAGATCGGCGCCCATGATGTTGCGCGTGCCGGGCTGGTTGGCGGATGCGGAGCCCCAGTAGAGCCTTTGTTCGTTGCCGGGAGACAGGGACAGGTCACGGCGGAAAGGCGTAAGATCGAAGTCTAGATCGGCAATCCGTGCCGTGTATTGTGCATTGTCGACTTTCTCGGTCGTGGCCTGAATGCCCAGGCGTTCCAGCGCCCGGGCGTAGATGTCGATCACCGTTTGCATGTCCGTGTCCCCCTGCCGGATCAGGAAGCGGAACGTAAAGCGGTCGCCGTCCGGCCCCATCAGCACCCCGTCTTCGACGTTGAACCCGGCATCGGCCAGCAGGGTTGCGGCCTTGCGCAGGTTCTTTCGGTTGCGTGCGGTGCCATCGCCAACCGGCAGGACGTAACCCTCGAGCGTGCCGGGCGGCAGGTCAGCGGCATGGGGCGCCAGCAGATCGGCCACCGCGCCGGTGGCCGGACCCGGGCGAAACGCCAGATCGGTGCCGGAAAAATACGATGTGATGCGGGGCATCGCGCCGCCGGTGACGGTATCGTTGATGTACTCGAAATTGAACGCTTGCAGCAGTGCCTCGCGCACGCGCCAGTCGTCGAACGGCACGCGCCGGGTGTTGATGACAAAACCGGTCATGCCCGAAGGCTTGCCATGGGTGATCTCGGTCTTGATCACCTCGCCGCGCTGGACGGCGGGAAAGTCATAGACACTGTCCCATTTCTGGGCGTTGAATTCCCGGATCGCGCTGATCTCACCGGCCTTGAATGCCTCGAACAGGACAGATTGGTCGCCGAAGAAATCAACCCGCATCTCGTCAAAGTTCATCGTGCCGCGCCGAAAGCCGATGTTCTGGCCCCAATAGTCCGGGTTACGCGAGAACGACACGTAGCGGCCCGGCTCGTAGGCCGAGACGACATAAGGTCCGGTACCGACTGGAATGTCGTGGATGCCAGCGTCGGACAGGTTGCGCCCCTCCCATTGTGCTTTTTGCAGGATCGGGCGCAGACCGGCCAGCATAGCCAGCTCCCGGTCATCGTCGGCAAAGGTCATCCGCACGCTGCGCGGGCCGGTTGCCTCGATGGAGGCGATACGCGACCAGAACCCGCGATAGCGCAGATGCCCCTCGGTGCCCAGGGTCCGGTAGGACCAGATCACATCCTCGACCGTGACCGGGCTGCCGTCCGAGAATCGGGCCTCGGGGCGCAGGGTGAATTCCACCCACGAGCGGTCCGGCGGCGTCTCGACCGATTCGGCCAAAAGACCGTAGAGCGTGAACGGTTCGTCCCAACTGCGGCCCATCAGGCTCTCGTAAGACCAGAACTGCATCTGCCAGGGAACCGTGCCCTTCTGCGCAAAAGGATTGAGGCTGTCAAAGCCGCCGGTATTGCCAAAGACAACCCGCCCGCCCTTGGGGGCGTCCGGGTTGGCATAGGGCAAAGACACAAAATCCGGTGGTAGATCCGGGTCCCCATACATAGCTATGGCGTGCCGTGATTCTGCCGTGGCGAAATTCGCACTCAGAACAAGGGCGATTCCCGCCGCCAGCTGACGGAGAGAGGGGAAAAAATCTGGTCGCACTTGCGAAACAATCCTGCTCGGGCCTTATTTTCTTGGGCCTCACCCTAACGAGGGATTCACGTCTTTTCAAACTTTTAGCTTGGATGCGAGCGTGGAATTGCTTATAAAGGGGTCACTGCTCGATAGGTTTCTTGCCTGTATGAAACCTGCCTCAATAACTTAACGCCCGCCTTGCGCGGGCGTTTTTTTCTGAGCGGATCTACATCGTTTTTGTCCGCACGGGCACCGTTCACTTCCCCTCGGGCCAGTCGTTTTGCCGTTTTCTTTGCAGGTGCAGCATGGCAGGGTATCGCGCGATGGACATTCTCAGAGAGGGCAAGACATGTCGCTGAACGGAAAGACCGCAATCGTCACCGGATCCAATTCGGGTATCGGTCTGGGCATCGCACGTGAACTGGCGCGGGCCGGAGCGGATGTGGTGCTGAACTCGTTTACAGATCGGGGAGAAGATCATGCGCTGGCGCGTGCGCTGGCCGACGAATTCGGGGTTAAGGCGCGCTATATCAAGGCCGACATGTCCAAGGGTGAGGAATGCCGCAACCTGATCGAACAGGCGGGTGCCTGCGACATCCTGGTGAACAACGCGGGTATTCAGCATGTCTCGCCGATTGATGAGTTCCCGGTCGAGAAATGGGATGCGATCATCGCCATCAACCTGAACTCGGCCTTTCACACCACCGCGGCTGCCTTGCCGATGATGCGGGCGGCGGGATGGGGCCGGATCGTCAATATCGCCTCGGCCCACGGGCTGACCGCCTCGCCGTTCAAGGCGGCCTATGTCGCGGCCAAGCATGGCATCGTCGGGATGACCAAGACCGTGGCGCTGGAAACCGCGCAGGAACCGATCACCTGCAACGCCATCTGCCCTGGCTATGTGCTGACACCGCTGGTCGAGGCGCAGATCCCCGACACGATGGAGAAATACGGCATGGGCCGGGAAGAGGTGATCAAGAAGGTGATGCTGGAACGTCAGCCGTCCAAGGAATTCGCGACCGTCGAGCAACTGGGCGGCACGGCCGTCTTTTTGTGTTCGGATGCGGCGGCGCAGATCACCGGGACCACGATCAGCGTCGATGGGGGCTGGACGGCGCTCTGAAGCCAGGGGGAGTAGAGGGCTCTGCCCCCGTCGCCTGATGGGCGCCTTCCCCGGAGTATTTTTGAAAAGGTGAAGAGGCTGGCAATGCGGCGGATCAATCTGGCCTTGCAGGGGGGAGGCGCGCATGGCGCGTTTACCTGGGGTGTACTGGACAGGCTGCTGGATGAGCCGGATGTTGAGGTCGCCGCGATCACCGGCACCTCGGCCGGGGCGCTGAATGGCGCAGCGTTCAAGGCGGGCATGGTGGCAGGCGGGCGCGAAGGCGCGCGCACCATGCTGGACAGTCTGTGGCGGCGCATGGGCGCGCAGGCGGATGCGCGCCTGACAGCCTGGATGCGGGCGCTGGATCCCTTTCATCTGGCGCGGGTGCTGGAGCATTCCCCGATGTTCGCCGCAGCCGATTGGGCGACGCGGCTGGTGTCTCCTTATGCCTATGGACCGTTCTACTCCAATCCGTTGCGCCCGATTGTCGAGGCGTTCGATTTCGACTGCGTTCACGCAGGCTCGGGGCCCGCGTTGTTCGTTTGCGCGACCTGTGTTCGCAGCGGCAAGATAAGGGTGTTTGAGGGGGCCGAAATTACTACGGATGCGATCCTGGCCTCTGCCTGTTTGCCGACGCTGTTCCAGGCGGTTCGTATCCACGATCCGAAATCGGGCCAGGAGGAGGCGTATTGGGATGGCGGCTATACCGGTAACCCGGCGCTGTTCCCGCTGTTCAATCTCGACCTGCCGGACGATGTGGTGATCGTCAACATCAACCCTCTGGAACGTGACGATCTGCCGGTCACGCCGCAGCAGATCCAGAACCGGATCAACGAGATCAGCTTCAACTCATCTCTGTTGCGCGAGCTGCGTGCGGTCAGTTTCGTGCAGCGACTGCTTGAGGACGGCACACTGGAGCGCGGGCGGATGAGCCGGGTACTGGTGCACATGATCGCCGATGATGCGCTGATGAACAGCCTGTCGGTGGCAACCAAGCTGGTGCCTGTTCCGCAGGTTCTGCTGCGTCTCAAAGAGGCGGGCAGGGAGGCCGCAGGCCGGTTCCTGGAGGCGCACAAGCAGGATCTGGGCACGCGATCGACCGTCGATCTGGCCGAGATGTTCGGGTAGTGCCGACTCAGTCCTTTTCAGGCGGGCGGCTGGGGTCTTTTTCGTTGGGATAGACCAGCCCGGCGGAAATTACCAGTTTCGCCGCGTCCTCGACCGTCATGTCCAGGATCGTCACATCCTCTTCGGGGAAATAGAGCAGAAAACCCGATGTCGGGTTGGGTGTCGTGGGGACAAAGACACTCATCAGCCGACCCGAAGTTTCGGCCTTGTCGGCGATCTCCCCCTTGGCGGTTGTGGACACGAACCCGATGGCCCAGATACCCCGGCGCGGGTACTGGATCAGGCAGGCCTGTTCAAAGCTGCGCTCGGTCTGGGCAAAGACCGTTTCAGATATTTGCTTGATGCCGCTATAGACCGATCGCACAACCGGCATCCGGTTCACCAGTCGTTCCGCGTAATGGATCAGTGAACGTCCGATGATCCCCTTGGCAATCCAGCCGACCAGAACGGTGAATACGAAAAAGAAGATGACACCGACACCACGCAGGTTGATGCCGATGTACTGCTCAGGCCGAAACTGATGCGGCACCAGAGGCAAAACAAAGCTGTCCACCCAGCCAACAAGCGACCAGAACAGCCAGATCGTCAGCCCGACAGGCGCAATAACCACGATACCCGTCAGAAAGGAGGCGCGCAGACCGGCAAACCGGCTACGTTTCGCAGGGTGGGGTGTTTCGTCGAATGGTGTGTTCATGATGGTCCCGGCTGGTGTTGGCACGGAAGGTAGTCATTCCAAACCCCACCTGCAATGGTCCGCGACCGGGGAGTGGATGCTAGCGTCCGAGGGCCCCAAGTTCCTGGGCGATTGCCGCCGCCAGGCGCGCATTGTTGCGCACAAGCGCGATGTTTGCTGTCAATGACCGGCCTGCGGTTGCTTCGAAGATGGCTTGCAGCAGGAATGGGGTAACGGCCTTGCCGGAAACATCTTGCGCGTCGGCTTGGGCCTGCGCATGGGCGATGATCGGAGCCAGTTCCTCGGCGGCGATCTGGTCGGCCGCAGGAATGGGGTTTGCGACAAGTTGGCCACCCGGCAACCCCAGAGCCCGCCGCATGGCATGGGCCAGCGCAATGGAGGCCGCGTCATCCATCCGCAGGGGCGCGGGCAGATCCGAGGTCGACGACCAGAAGGCGGGAAAACTGTCCTGCCCATATGCAATGACCGGTACGCCGAGGGTTTCGAGAACCTCGAGCGTCTTGGGCAGATCAAGGATGGCCTTGGCGCCCGCCGCGACAACGGTGACGGGGGTCTGGGCCAGTTCGTGCAGGTCGGCAGAGATGTCAAAGCTCTGCTCGGCACCCTTGTGGACGCCGCCGATGCCGCCGGTGGCAAAGACCTCTATCCCGGCATGGCGTGCGGCGATCATGGTGGCGGCAACCGTGGTTGCACCGGTGCCGCCGGTTGCCATGCAGGCCGCCATATCGGCGCGCGACAGTTTGGCGACGCCTTTGGCCTGACCCAGGGCGGTGAGGCGTTCGGGGTCGAGACCGACATGCAAGTGCCCCTCGATCACCGCGATCGTGGCAGGCACGGCGCCTGCGTCGCGAATGTCCTGTTCGACCAGGCGTGCTGTTTCGACGTTCTGGGGATAGGGCATCCCGTGGGTGATGATGGTACTTTCCAAAGCCACAACGGGTTTCCCTGCAACCCGGGCGGCATGAACTTCAGCGGAAAGGCGCAGGTCGATCACAGCGGGGTTTCTCCTGAAACATATGTGGCGGCGGCATGCAGCGCGCGGGCAAGGGCGGTCTCGCGGTCGGCGCCCTTGGCCTCGGCCGCGATATGGGCCGCCATGAAGGTGTCGCCCGCGCCGGTCACCCGGGTGACCAGAACGGCGGGCGGGGTCTGGGTGATCACCCGTTCAGCATCCCCTTCGGAGGCCGAGCGGCCACCATCGGTGACGAGAATCCGCTGCGCGCCACGCTCCAGCAGGGCATGCGTCGCGCTGGCGGAATCGGAAAACTCGGTCTGGCAGAGCAGGCCAGCCTCTTCGAGATTGACGTAAAGCGTCGCGCGGCCCTGCCGGACAAAGGGCAACAGGCGCTCGGCCTTGCCCGGCGAGGCGGGCGCCACCCGCAGATCGGCCCGGGCAAAGGCGGGCGATTGCGCGATCTGGTCCAGAAGCGCCAACGTCAGATTACCGTCGAGCGCCACGGGGCCGTCATAGGGTGACTGTTCGCTGCCAAGCTTGCCGTTGAACAGGGCGCGCAGGATCTTGGCGCCTGCGGCCTCTAGCGAGTGGGCGTCAGCGATTGCGGCGATCAAACCGTTGGCCCCCTCGACCGCCATATAGCGGTCGGTTGGCAGGTCCTCGGACCGATAGACATGTTCGGTCCGCATCCCCATCTGGGCGCAGGCGCGGATCAGCTCGTCGCCCTCGGCATCGCGGCCGATGGCGGTGAGCAGAGTCGGGGTCATTCCAAAGCGGGCCAGCGTCATGGCGATGTTCATCGCCACGCCGCCCGGCAGGCGCGTGATCCGGCCGGGTACGTCCGAACCCTGGCGCATGTGACTGGCCGAACGTCCGATCACGTCCCAAAGGACCGAACCGATGCAGAGGATATCCGAGTTTTGCGTCATTCCGCCCTCATGCCGCAGGGCACTGTCCAGTGCAAGCGGGGTTGTGCAATGAGCGCTTAGTTCGAAACAAGGCCAAGTGCCACGTCCGAGGCGGTTCCATCGTATTTCGCGCGTGGTGGCCAGGGGCGGGTTCGCCAATCCGGCTCGAACACGAAACTGGACACTTTGCGCCCATCGATCAGCGCGCCGTTGCCTGCACCAAGGGAGTAATCGTAGTAGAGTTTCACGATCTCTTCTTCGCTGACCTGATCGGTGGCGGGATGCGCCATGCAGGCCGCGCGCCAATGGCGCACACGATCATAGTCGGGGCCGGTGGGGAGTTCGAAATCCTCGTAATAGTCCAGAAACCAGAACCGTTTGAAGATCGGTGTATAAACCGCCTCGGCCAGACCAAACGCGTCAAATAGCCATGTTCCGTCCGGGTTGTGTTCGACCAGGAAATCGTTGAGGCCGCGATAGAGCGCAAGCAACCGGTCGCGATGCGCGTCGCGTTTGGAGAGGTCCTGGTTCAGGACAAACAGGTAACCGGCTGTGACAAAGGGGTCTTCCTTTGCGATCAGCATGGATTCGGTGGCGTGTTCCCCTGGGTCGCGACGCCGCAACGGTCCGTCGGGCAGAATCTCGTCGAGATATCGCAAGATGACCAGGCTTTCCTTTATGATCTTGCCATCCGGCGTTTCGAGCACCGGCAAGGCGGTTGTTCCACGGGTTTTGGCCAGCAGGTCTGGGTCGCGGGGGCGGGTGATGTCTACCACCCGGAACTCGACCGCGTCACCCTGACCGCGCAGGGCCAGAAGTATTTCGATACGCTGAGAGAATGGACAAACCGGGATGTGGTGGATGACGAATTTGCCGGGCAAGAAAAATCTCCTGTTCGCGATGATCTGTGTTCAATACGTGGTCCGAAACCATGGGCAGGGTGCAAAAAGTGAACGTCGATCACAAGGGCCAAGCCCGTGTCACTGACCCGGCACGGCAAAGGTCAATGCGGCCCAAAGGCTCTGCCAGACCGGCCGCCCGCCTTCGGGCGCGGGCCGCAGAACCACCGCGTCGAACAGATAGGTATGGCCCGGCAGAACCGGAATGAGGGCTTCGCCGAACGCATCCGTACGGTAAAGCGAAACCGTTACCGTCTTGTCCGGCGCCCGGTCGAACACTTCGACCTGCGCGTCAGCCCTGACGTTCCCCTGGTAAAGGAGTCGCACCCGCATTCCCTGTGACAGGTCATCGGAATAGGGGTTGGCAAGCGCCACGAACTCGGTCTCCATCCCGGTTTCCTGGTCTGCCCCCTCTGCGTCACCGACACCAACCAGCGCTTTTGCATGGCGGGTATAGCTTTCAAAGAAATCTTTGGGCGGCAGGCCACGTTCGGCATGGCGCGCCTCGATATCGGGGAAATCCTTGTGCGCGGCAAAGGCGGCGAAATCCTCCCATGCCTTGTATTTCAGCGTGGTTGCGCGGGTTTCATGCAACAGGACCAGCAATCCGTCCCCGGGCTCAGCCACCTGAATGGCGGGAACATCCCCCATCCGACCGTCATATGGAATGATCTGGCCATTCAGCATCAGTTCGGAGCGCGTGGCACGATCGGGGAAGAACACCTGCGGCGCCCCTTCGAACGTCTGCCCAACCAGCAGGTCCGCAACAAGGTCATTTCCGCTTTCCACTTGATATTCATGGGGTTCAATCCAAAACTCATGAGCAGCGCCGGGACAGGCGGTGACAAACATGCCGAATATCAAAGCGAGTGCGCGAAACATGGGCCGGACCTTGGCAAGACTGTTCATTAAGCTGACCCATCTGTTGGTGCTGTCAAGCTTTTGGGTCTGTTCGGCAACAGCGCATGAGGTGACGCCGACGGTTGGGGATTTGCGTCAGGAGAACGGGCAAGTCTTTCTCGAGCTGCGCATGAATGTCGAGGCATTCGTCGCCGAAATCGATCTGGACGATCTGGTTGATACCAACGAGTCGGCTGCATCGGACCGCTACGACCAGTTGCGCAACATGGATGCATCGCGGCTGGAGCCGCTGGTTCGTCAGTTTGTCCTGGGCTGGCTCGACACTGTGAAAATTGAGGCTGGCGCGCCGTTGAAGCTGAGCTACGAAGGTGCCCGCATTCCGGTGGTAAGCAACCCGGACCTGCCGCGCGCCTCGGTGATCCTGCTGGCGGGTGAGTTGCCAGAGCGCGCGGGCAGCCTGACAGTGACCTGGCCCGCTGGCGCCGGCGCGCTGGTCCTGCGGCAACAGGGGGTCGAAAAGCCCTATACCGGCTATCTCAGGGGCGGCGAAACGAGCCCGCCCATTCCGCTCAAGGGCGGTGCGGCGCTGGGTCCGATGGAAACCTTCGTGTCATACATTCCGGTCGGGTTCGATCACATCCTGCCCAAAGGGTTGGATCACATTCTCTTTGTGCTGGGCCTCTATTTTCTGTCGTCGCGCCTGCGTCCGCTGGTCTGGCAGATCAGCGCGTTTACCCTGGCCCATACGGTCACCCTTGCGCTGGGGGCCTCGGGTCTGGTGAGGGTTGACCCGGCGATCGTCGAGCCGCTGATCGCGGCCTCGATCACCTTTGTCGCCCTGGAAAACGTGTTCGTACGCAAACTGCACCCCTGGCGGCCGATCATCGTGTTCTGTTTCGGCTTGCTGCACGGACTTGGCTTTGCGAGCGTTCTTGGCGAGTTCGGGTTGCCAGCGGGGCAATTCCTTCCGGCGTTGTTGGGCTTCAACATCGGCGTGGAACTGGGTCAGCTTACCGTGATTGCCCTGGCTTTTCTGGCGGTGGGCGTTTGGTTCCGGAAAAAGCCGTGGTATCGGGGCCGGATCGCTATTCCGGCCTCGATCGTGATCGCGCTTGTGGGCGGATATTGGTTTGTGGAACGCGCTTTTCTGGCCTAGCGCAGCGCCGAGGTGAGCGCAGCAAGGGCTGAAACCGGATCTTCAGCCGACCAGATTTCTTCTCCGATGCCAAAGAAATCGGTCCGGGGGGCCAGGGCCGCGACCAGTTCCGCCGTCAGCCCGCCTTCGGCGACCACGGGAACCTCGATCATCTCGGACCACCACTGGAACAGGTCCTGATCGGCGATCTTGCCGTCTCCCAGCGCATGTGTGCCGACGGGGCCGAAGGCGACGTAATCCGCGCCCGCCTCGCCAGCGGAAATGCCGTCGTGACGCGAGGTTCCGCAAAAGCTGCCGACGATGGCATCGGGGCCAAGTTCCTTGCGGGCGGCGCGGACCGAACGGGCCGCGTCCGACAGATGCACGCCATCAAGGCCAAAGCGCTGCGCCATCAGAACATGATCCGAGATCACCAGCGCCACGTCGCGCGCATGGGCCACTTCGCGGCAGGCATCCGCCGCCCGGCCGATCATGTCCTCGTCGCGGGTGGCGAGCGCAAGGCGGATACAGGCGATTTCGGCGCTGTCGAGGACGCGCGCGAGTTGGTCGGGAAAACTCTCGAGATCGAGGCTCGGCGGTGTGATCAGGTAAAGCTGCGGCTGCTCGGGGGTGTCCATGGCGGTGCCTCTGGTCTGGGTTTCGGCCGGTTTAGCCGATCGGACGAGGAATGGGAATATCGGGAAAGGGAACGCTGCGCCGTTGCGGTAGGCCTGAGTATTTTTGGCGAAATGAAGAGGCGGGGCCTGCGGTCTTGCCCAGGCCGGCCTCGGGCGATAGAGCGGGGCGGAGTTTTGGAGGAAAGACATGCCAAGCGACAAGGCCCAACCCGAAATCGTGCTGGTACGGCCCCAGATGGGTGAGAATATCGGCGCGGCGGCGCGGGCGATGTGGAATTTCGGGCTGGACCGGATGCGGATCGTCGATCCGCGCGACGGCTGGCCCAACAGCCGGGCAGTGGCGATGTCGTCGGGGGCCGGACGGCTGTTGGACGAGGCGCAGCTGTACAGCGATTTGCCGGGGGCGCTGGCAGATAGAACTTACGTCTTTGCCACCACCGCGCGGACGCGCGAAATGACCAAGCCGGTGTTCAGCCCCGAGCGCGCGATGCAGCTTGCCGCCGAGAAGGTGGCCGCAGGGGAAAAGGTGGCCGTGCTGTTCGGGCCGGAGCGCGCGGGCTTGGAAAACGAGGATATCGCGCGCGCCAATGCGATCATCACGGTGCCGGTGAATCCTGAATATGCCTCTCTCAACCTTGGGCAATGTGTGCTGCTTGTGGCCTATGAGTGGATGCGACAGACCGGCGATGTCATGCATGTGTCTGACGACCCCGGGCCCAAGGGCGATTGGGCGACAGGGTTGGAGATCGAGAAACTTGCCGAACACTACGAGGAACGGCTGACCGAGGCCGGGTTCTTCTTTCCGGAAACCAAGGCCGAAGGCATGAAGCAGAACCTGCGTAACCTCTGGAGCCGGATGCGCATGACGCGCGCCGATGTCCAGATGCTGCATGGGATCATGCGGCAGATGGTCCGTTGGAAGGATCGCGGCTGAGCGGGGCGCTGGACCTTGTCGCGCGCGCACCCTAGCTTGCAGGCGGCAAGACGAGAAAATGAGGATGGCATGAGCGGCAAGCGCAGCATCTTTGAAGAGGTATCCGGCGACACCCGCAAGACGGCGGCGCAGCCCGGCATGATCGACCGGGGCCGGGGCGGCGCGCGCGGCGCCATCCGCGCCTGGCTGATGGTTCTCTTCGCGCTGGTGGTGGCGATGATCGTGGTGGGCGGGTTGACCCGGCTGACCGACAGCGGTCTGTCGATCACCGAATGGCGGCCTGTCACCGGGGCGCTGCCCCCGATGTCCGAGTCCGAATGGCAGGCGGAATTCGACAAGTACAAGCAGATCGATCAATGGCGCCTGCAAAACCAGTGGATGGAGCTGGGCGACTTCAAGTCGATTTATTGGTGGGAATGGGGGCATCGCCAGCTGGGCCGCGTGATCGGGCTGGTCTGGGCACTGGGATATGCGGGCTTCCTGATCGCCCGGAAAATACCGGCCGGATGGCACGGGCGCCTTTTGCTGCCGGGGGCTCTGGGCGGGATCCAGGGCGCGATTGGCTGGTGGATGGTCAGTTCCGGGGTCACACAGGGAGAGGAGATGACGTCCGTCGCCTCCTACAGGTTAGCAACACATCTGGGGCTGGCCTTTGTGATCCTGGGGCTTCTGGCCTGGTACATGATGGCCCTGGGGCGCAGCGAGCGGGATCTGATGCAGGCCCGCCGCGCCAAGGAAACAAGGCTGTTTGGCCTGGCGACTGGCTGGATGCATTTTGCGTTTCTGCAAATCCTGATCGGCGCGCTGGTGGCGGGCATCGACGCGGGTCGGAACTTTGTCGACTGGCCGCTGATGGCGGGGCAATTCTTTCCGCCGGACGCCACCGAGCTGACGCCACTTTGGCGCAACTTCTTCGAAAGCCCGGGTTTGGTGCAGTTCATTCACCGGATGGCGGGCTATCTGTTGCTGGCTTATGGCATCATGGCCTGGCTCCGGGGGCGCCGCAGCGCGCATGCGCAAACGCGGTTTGCCTTTAACGCGGCATTTGCGGCGCTGTTGTTGCAAGTGGTGCTGGGGATCGTGACAGTTCTGAATGCCGCGCCGCTTCATATCGCCATCGTGCACCAGCTAATGGCGGTTGCGGTATTTGTCCTGATCCTGCGGGCGCGGTTCCTCTGTGCCTATCCGATTGCCACCTCTGTCAGGGGATGACCAGAGCCATGACCGCATTTGACGATCTGATGACCTTTCAGCGCGAAACCTCGGCCCTGGGACAGGTGGCCGGGCGGCTGGGCTGGGATCAGGAAACCATGATGCCGAAAGGCGCGGCACTGCAACGGGGCGAGGAAAAGGCGGCCATGGCCGCGATCCTTCATGCCCGCCGCTGCGATCCGCGGGTGGCGGAATGGCTGGCGGCTGCCGAGGCCCCTGATCCCATCGGCGCGGCTCAGCTGCGCGAGATCCGGCGCGCCTATGACCGGGCGACCAAGGTGCCTGCCGATCTGGCCCGGGCGCTTGCCCGGACCACCACGCGCGCGCATGGCATCTGGGCGCAGGCCCGTGCAGATGAGGACGTGGCGGCCTTTCTGCCCGTGCTTGAGGAGGTGGTTGCGCTGCGTCGGCAAGAGGCCCAGGCGCTGGCCGACGACGGCGACCCCTATGACGCGCTGGTCGAGGATTACGAGCGCGCAACCACCGGGGCGCAAATTGCGGCGATTTTCGATGCGATGCGGCCGCGATTGGTGGACTTGCGCGCGGCGGTTCTGGACCGTCCGGCCCCAAAGGCGCTGGAGGGCAGTTTCGACGAGTCCGGGCAAATGAAGCTGAGCCGCCAACTTGCCCGGGCCTTTGGCTATGACATGCAGCACGGGCGCGTGGACAAGGCGGTGCATCCATTCAGTTCCGGTTCAGGAATGGACGTGCGCATCACAACGCGCACCAATCCGCTTGACCCGTTCAACTGCCTCTATTCCACCATTCACGAGGTCGGTCATGCCGCCTATGAGCAGAATATCAGCAGGGATTTCCTGCTGACCCCGCTGGGGCGGGGCGTCTCAATGGGGGTGCACGAAAGCCAGAGCCGGATCTACGAGAACCAGTTGGGTCGCAGCCGTGCCTTTACCGGCTGGATGTATGGCCAGATGCGCGAGGCCTTCGGCGATTTCGGCATCGAGGGGCCGGATGCCTTTTTTGCCACCGTAAACACCGTGCATCGGGGATACATCCGGACCGAGGCGGACGAGGTGCAATACAACCTGCATGTCATGCTGCGGTTCGAACTGGAGCGCGCGCTGATGTCGGGCGATCTGGCTGTGTGCGATCTGGAAGCCGCCTGGAATGACCGGTTCGAGGCCGATTTCGGCTATCCGATCGACAAGCCATCGAACGGGTGCCTTCAGGATGTGCACTGGTCCGAGGGGCTGTTCGGGTATTTCCCGACCTACAGCCTGGGCAATGTCTATGCCGGCTGCCTTTACCAGGCGCTGCGGCAAGCGGTGCCGGATTTGGAGGATCAACTGGCCCTGGGCGATACCTCGGGTGCCACCGGCTGGCTGGCGGAAAACGTCCAGCGCCATGGCGGTTTGTATGAGCCGCGCGAAGTCATCGCACGGGCCAGTGGAATGGAACCCGGTCCCGAGCCGCTGCTCGACTATCTCGAAGCGAAGTTCGGCGCGCTCTACGGGCTTTGACCCAACAAATCATCGGGCGGCCGCCGGGACGACGGTGGCCGTGTCATTTCGTGCTATGCTGTTCCGATCGGAGGGACACGCCCATGGACGGAATCAACCTGAGCAACCCGGTCTTTGTGACCTATGCCATCGCCTCGTCACTTTTGGTGCTCAAGCTCATGGGGCAGGGCTGGATGACCGTCTATCGCATGATGCGTGTGGATGGCGGATTTGTCAGCCCCGAGGACCTGCGCAAGACACCGCTGAACCCTAACCCGCGTCCGCAACAACTCGATACCGATGATTATGTCGACCGATCCCGGCGGATGCATCGGAACGATCTGGAAAACATTCCAGGGTTCTGGATGGCGGGTTTTCTCATGGTCATCGTTTCGCCGCCGCTCTGGCTGGCCCAATGCCTGATGTACGGTTTCGTTGCCGCAAGGGTTGCCCATGCACTGGCCTATGCCACAAAGCAGACCCACGATGTCCGGGCGACGTTCTACACGATCGGATCCCTGATCGTGATCTTCATGGCACTTTATGTTCTTTGGGCGGTGCTTTTCTAAAGCAGCGCCATGCGCTCGGCTCGCTCGGGATCGGGGAAGGGGCGGTAGAGGCCGAATTCAGATCGTGCGATCAAGGCGCTGACCGCGCCGTAAAGCCGCTCGACCTCTTCGTCATGCTCGCCCAGCACCCGAAAGGCGCGGTCCAGCTGAGTCATGTCGTCAAACTCGATCTCCAGCAGAAAATCGCGGCAGCTGTCGGCGGCCAGGTTCAGCTTGCGCCGCATCAGACGCCAGGAACGGATCACTCCGCGCGTCCGCAGATATCCCATCCAGTGATCGACGGCGGCGGCAAAGGCAAGTGCCTTTGCCTCGTGTTTCAGATCTATCGCGCAGTGATAAAGGTTCATGGCCGGACCGTCCCCTGTGACCGTTCGGGCCAGATTGCCGCAACAGCAATTGCCAACAGGTTAAGGGCAAAAGAAAAGGCGCGGTGTCCCGCGCCTTTTTCCGACTGTTCCGGCCTTGTCACTCGTCGCCGTCTTCGTCCTCGTCATTTTGTTCCGCAATCCGGGCGACGCTGACCACCTGTTCGCCCTGAGCGGTGTTGAACACCCGCACGCCGCCTGCGCTGCGCGAGCGGAACGAGATCCCGTCAACCGGAACCCGGATCGACTGGCCGCCCGAGGTGGCCAGCATGATCTGGTCGTCCATCAGGACCGGGAACGAGGCCGCCAGCGTGCCACCGCGCGGACCTGCCGAGATCGCCTTGACCCCCTGGCCACCGCGCCCACGCACCGGATAGTCATGCGAGGAAGACAGCTTGCCCAGACCGCTGACCGTGATGGTCAGGATCAGGTCCTGCGCGTCCAGCATCTCCTGATAGCGCTCGTCGGTCAGCACGCCTTCGCCTTCGACCGCATCCTCGTCGGACTCCGTTGTGTCGTCGTCCATTTCGGCGCCCAGTATGGTGCGGAACCGCTTGATGAACTCGGCGCGCTCCCAGGGTTCGGCGTCGAAATGACGGATAACAGACATCGACACCACCTTGTCGCCGCTCAGCAGGCGCACACCGCGCACCCCGGTGGAATCGCGGCCCTTGAACACCCGCACCTCGGTGGTCGGAAAGCGGATGGCGCGGCCGGCATCGGTTACCAGCATGACATCGTCATCTTCGGAACAGATGCGCGCGTTCACCAGTTCCACGCCCTCGGGCAGCTTCATGGCGATCTTGCCGTTCCGTTTCACATTTGTGAAGTCGCTCAAAGCGTTACGACGCACATCTCCAGCACTTGTGGCGAAGAAGATTTGCAGGTCGTCCCAATGTTCCTCGTCTACATCCACCGGCATGATCGCGGCAATCGAAACCCCGGTCGGGATCGGCAGGATGTTGACGATGGCCTTGCCCTTGCCGGTACGCCCCGACTGCGGCAGGCGCCAGGTCTTGAGCTTGTAGACCATGCCGTCGGTGGTAAAGAACAGAAGCTGGGTATGCGTGTTGGCCACAAAGAGGGTGGTGACCACGTCCTCTTCCTTGGTCTGCATGCCGCTCAGCCCCTTGCCGCCGCGTTTCTGGGCGCGGAAATCGGCCAGCGGGGTGCGCTTGATGTAGCCGCCCGAAGTCACGGTCACCACCATGTCCTCGCGCTCGATCAGGTCCTCGTCGTCCAGATCACCGGCCCAGTCGACGATCTCGGTGCGGCGGGGCACGGCAAAAGCGTCTTTCACTTCGCGCAGCTCATCGGCGATGATGCCCATGATACGCTCGCGGGACCCCAGAATCTCAAGGTATTCCTTGATCTTGCCGGCCAGAACTTCCAGCTCGTCGGTGACTTCCTTGACGCCCAGCTGGGTCAGGCGCTGCAAGCGCAGGTCAAGGATGGCGCGGGCCTGTACCTCGGTCAGGTTATAGGTGCCGTCCTCGTTCATCCGCGACAACGGATCGTCGATCAGCCGCAGGTAACCGGCGATCTCGGCGGCGGGCCAACGGCGGGTCATCAGTTTCTCGCGCGCGTCCGCAGCATCGGCCGAGGCGCGGATGGTTGCGACCACTTCGTCCACGTTGGAAACGGCTACCGCCAGGCCGCACAGGACATGGCTGCGCTCGCGCGCCTTGCGCAGGTCATAGGCGGTGCGACGCGCAACAACTTCTTCGCGGAAGTCTATGAAACTCGTGAGAAAACGCCTCAGCGTCAGCTGCTCGGGACGACCGCCGTTCAGCGCCAGCATGTTGCAGCCGAACGAGGTCTGCATCGGCGAAAAGCGATAAAGCTGGTTCAGCACCACCTCGGGAGTCGCGTCGCGTTTCAGTTCGACCACCACGCGCACGCCGTTGCGGTCGCTTTCATCCTGCACATGGGCGACGCCTTCGATGCGTTTCTCGCGCACCGCCTCGGCGATCTTTTCGATCATTGTGGCCTTGTTCACCTGATAGGGGATCTCGTCGACGATGATGGCGTAGCGGTCCTTGCGCAGTTCCTCGACGCGCGTCTTGGCGCGGATGATGACGCTGCCGCGCCCTTCCAGATAAGCCTTGCGTGCACCTGAGCGGCCCAGCATGACACCGCCGGTGGGGAAATCGGGGCCGGGCACATAGTCAATCAGCTGTTCGCTGGTCAGGTCCGGATCGTCGATTAGCGCCAGCGTGGCATTGATCACTTCGCCCAGGTTATGGGGTGGGATATTGGTCGCCATGCCAACGGCGATGCCGCCCGCGCCATTGACCAGCATGTTCGGAAACCGCGCCGGAAGAACCGTGGGCTCACGATCCTTGCCGTCGTAATTGTCTTGAAAATCAACGGTTTCTTTCTCGATATCCGCCAGCATGAAGGCGGCCGGCTTGTCCATCCGAACCTCGGTGTAGCGCATGGCGGCGGGGTTGTCGCCGTCCATCGAGCCGAAGTTGCCCTGGCCGTCGAGGAGCGGAAGGGACATCGAGAAATCCTGGGCCATTCGGACGAGGGCGTCGTAGATCGCGCTGTCGCCGTGGGGGTGGTACTTACCCATGACGTCGCCGACGGGACGGGCCGATTTGCGATAGGATTTGTCGTGGGTGTTGCCGGTTTCATGCATCGCATAGAGGATGCGCCGGTGCACCGGTTTCAACCCGTCGCGCAGATCGGGAATGGCACGGCTGACGATGACCGACATCGCATAATCGAGATACGATGTGCGCATCTCGGATTCGATGGAGACGGTCGGCCCCACATAGGCGCTGCGCGCTCGCGGTTTTTCGTCTTCGTTTTCAGGGGTTTCTGGCGTATCGCTCACGTAAACTGCCCGTTTCTTGTGCAGGTTCTATATATTGTGGGCGCATCTTAACAGACCCCGTACATAAGGTGCAATGCATGGAGCGAAATTAGGCTGGCAGCCACGGTATCAAAGTGCCAACATACTGTTTTTATGGATTTTTTATTAGAATCAGGCATCCTGAATGAACCGAGGGCAACTGGAGGTTCAAAATGGGCGCAACAGAAACCGAGCTGATGCTGAAGGGATATGGGCTGACGACGGCGGAATTCTTTTATCACATGCCGGACCATATCCATGTGCTGAATACCTTTGTCTGGCAGGATTACGACCTTGCACCAGATCATCCGAAACTGTTCGGTTTCATCGAATTCTGGCAGCGCGAGATCGACGGGCCGCTGCATTCGGTGCGGTTTACCCATCGAAAGATGATCTCTCCGGGGGAATGGCGCAACGTGGTGGGAGAGTTCCGGTTACACTGAATTGACCGTTTTGTACCGGGTCTAGAGTGGCAATTGACCGTTTTGTACACCGACAATCGACCCGGACGGGCCGTATCCGGGTGCCATTGCGGCGGGTGCGCTCAATGCGGGTCGCGTTCGATCAGCTCGTATTGCGCGGCCAGATGTTCGGGCGATGGACGCAGCGGGGGCAAGTCGCCGTCGAGCGTCGGGCTTTCGGTCGGGATCGTCTCGGCCTCGAACGCTCGCTCCAGCTCGTCGAGAAAGCGGGTGGCGTAGTCGGCGATCTCGTGGGCGCGGTCCAGCACGTTGACGGTGCGCCGCGCCTCGACAAAACCCTGGTGGGTCGCGTTGACGTAATGCGGCAGGCCGTGGCCGTGGCCATTGAAGTCGCCCGCCATCATGCCGCCGACCAGAACCCGGATCGCGACCTCGGCCCTGAGCGCGAGGTCGGGCTCTGCCACCAGAGGCACGCCGAGTTTCGCCTCTTGCCGTTCATAGTTGCGGTGCCATGTCAGCTGCACATAGCCGCGCCCGTAATAGGCATGGCCATGCGGCGGTACCGACTGGGCATAGGGTTTATGCGCCAGACGCGCGCGGGCCTGGGAATCGGAGTTGGCGAAGGTCTCGCGCACCGGGGCCATTTTCAGCCCCACCTCGGCGCGGACCGTGGCCAGGATATAGGCCAGTTGGCCCAACGGATTGCCGGCATGGACCTGATCCCAAAAGGCGAGAATGGCGTTGATGTTGTCCACCGCGCTTTGCGACAGGCTGCCGCCGAAGATCGAGCGGCGGATATTGGAGTAAAAGACTGCGTGGTCCATGAAAATCATCCCTGAAAACAGATGGATGACCGCGCAATACTGCAGTCGCAGGCCGGAAATGCGCGGCATGCGTGCGCAGTTTGCCACATTTTCGCGCAAAAATCGCGCGCCTGATCAGGCCGAGCAGCTTGCCCCGCCCAGCACGCAGAACTTGGCGCAATGGGGGTGATTGAGATGCACGTCCGCCTCGGCCTGTTCCAGCGTTTCGCCCATCTCGAACTCGGGCGCATAGGGCAAGAGGGTGCAGGCCAGGACAACAGGGCGCGCGGCGCCCTTGCGCTTGACCACCATGCGCGAGCTGGCGCACATCACCTGATCGGGATGCTTGCCCAGAATGTCCCAGCAGGCTGTGGTGATTTCGGGGACCTCGACGGTTTCATCCATTTCCGGGAAAAGAACGGTCTGACCAGGGTCTTGCGCGTCAATATTGAAGCTGTTTTCACGATAGAGCGCAGCATATCCGGCGCGCGCCTCGGCCTCGCTCTCGCTCCAGACGGTGCGCCCGGCGACCGTCATCCGGACCCCGGCATCGCGCAGGAAACGCATGCCTTGCAAGGTGCGTTCGAAACTGGTCGCGCCGCGTTCGGCATCGTGCAGGGCGGCGGTGTGATGGTCGACCGAGACCCGCAGGGTGAGTCGGTCGCCGTATTCGGCGGCAAGCGCGCGCACGCCTTCGCGCATCTTTTTGCGCATCATCGGGCGCATCGCATTGGTGAGGATCAGCACCTCGTAGCCGCGCTCCAAAGCGGCGCGGGCCATGTCGAGGATCTGGGAGTTCATGAAAGGCTCGCCGCCGGTGAAGCCGATCTCGCGCACCGGCCAGCCACGGTCGGTGATCTGGTCGAGATAGCCGCGTACCTCGTCGGCGGTGATATAGACCAGCGCGTCGTTCGTCGGGCTGGACAGGATATAGCAGTTGGCGCATTCGATATTGCACAGCGTTCCGGTATTGAACCACAGCGTTTCCGGGTGCGACAGGGCCACGCTGGCGCGGTTCTCGCCCTTGGCTGTCACGAATCTGTCCTGAAACTTGCCTATGTTGGCGGTCTGGTACGCCTGATCTTTCATCTTGCCTGCCTGCTTGCGGTGCCGCTTTTCATCTAGCCCAAGCCGCAGGAAAAGATAAAGTCGGTACAATGACTTTGACGGGTTTGTGATGCAGGGAGAGCAAGATAATGTTTGCGCTAACAGTAGACAGGGCGGCGGCGGGGCGGTAAGGACGGGCCATGGTATCGCGCGTCATTCCTGTCGACCCGTTCGACCTGGTGGTTTTTGGCGGCACGGGCGATCTTGCCCGGCGCAAGATCATGCCTGCGCTGTTCCGGCGCTGTGCGGCGGGGCAGATCCCCGACGGCGCGCGGATCATCGGGGTGGCGCGGCACGGGCACGACGCCGAATCTTACCGGGCACTGATCGCCGAGAGCCTGCGCGGCGAGGGGGCCGATCCCTGTCATTTGGAAGGGTTCTTGCGGCGGCTGGAATACCGGTCGCTGGACGCCACCCGGTCCGAGGGCTGGGACGGGCTGGGCATTGGCATGGGGCAGGGTGTGCGGGCGTTCTATTTCTCGGTCAGCCCCGACCTGTTCGGGGCGCTGGCGGAGCGATTGCACGCGCATGGGCTGGTGACACCCGAGGCGCGCATCGTGGTCGAGAAACCCTTTGGCCATGACCTGGAGAGTGCGCGGGCGCTGAACCGGGTGCTGGCGGCGCATTTCCGCGAGGACCAGATCTATCGCATCGACCATTACCTGGGCAAGGAAACGGTGCAGAACCTGATGGCGGTGCGGTTCGGCAACATGCTGTTCGAGCCGCTGTGGAACAGCCAGTACGTGGACCATATCCAGATCACCGTGGCCGAAAGCGTGGGCGTGGGGGCGCGGGGCGCCTATTACGATAATGCCGGCGCGATGCGGGACATGATGCAGAACCACCTGATGCAGCTCTTGTGCCTGATCGCGATGGAGCCGCCGGCGAAGTTCGACCCGGACGCGGTGCGCGACGAAAAGCTGAAGGTGATCCGGGCGCTGGACGCGGTCAAGCCGCACCATATCGTGCGCGGACAATATGCCGATGGCGAGGGCTGTGGCTATCGCGCCGAGGTGGGCGATCCGCGGACGACGACGGAAACCTATATGGCGCTGAGGGCGCATATCAGCAACTGGCGGTGGGCGGGCACGCCGTTTTACCTGCGCACCGGCAAGCGGCTGGTGGCGCGGTCCTCGGTCATCAACGTGATGTTCAAGGACGCGCCGCATTCGATCTTTGGCGAGGAGGCGGGTCGTCATGCCAATGTGCTGTCGATCCGGTTGCAGCCGAACGAGGGGATCACGCTGAAGGTGACGATCAAGGAGCCGGGGCCGGGCGGCATGCGGCTGGTCGATGTGCCGCTGGACATGAGCTTTGCCGAGGCGCTGGGGCCGGAGAACCAGAACCCGCCCGACGCCTATGAACGCTTGATCATGGATGTGATCAGGGGCAACCAGACCCTGTTCATGCGTGGTGACGAGGTCGAGGCCGCCTGGGCCTGGACCGATCCGATCATCGCCGGATGGCAGGCGCGGGGCGATGTGCCCAAACCCTATGAGTGTGGCAGTACCGGGCCGGGCGACGCCGAGCTGCTGATGAAACGTGACGGTCGCCGCTGGCAGGGGATAAATCCATGAACATACTCGACTATCCTGATCGCGAGATGCTGGCCATCGACCTTGCCAATCACCTGGCCGGTGAGCTGGAAGCGGCGCTGCTGACCCATGAGACGGTGACGATGGCGGTGCCGGGCGGCACCACGCCGGGGCCGGTATACGACAGCCTGTGCGCGGCGGATGTGGACTGGCACCGGGTGATCGTGCTGCCGACCGACGAACGCTGTGTGCCGCAGACGGACTTGCGTTCGAACGCGCGGCTGATCGGTGAGCGGTTGTTGGTGAACCGGGCCAGCGCGGCGCGGTTCCTGCCGCTCTATGTCGAAGGGGCCGAGCCCGAGGATTGCCTGGCCGAGATCGAGGCGACCCTGGTGCCGAACCTGCCGATCTCGGTTCTGGTGCTGGGCATGGGGGCGGATATGCACACCGCCTCGCTGTTCCCGGGCATGCCGGGGCTGGAGGCGGCGCTGGATGGCGATGCGCCCGCATTGGCGGTGGCGCGGCCCCAGACCCAGCCAGAGGCACGGATCACGCTGACCGGGCCGGTTCTGGACGGGGCCTTGTCGAAACATCTGATCATCTATGGCGAGGCCAAGCGCGCGGCGCTGGAGCGGGCGATTTCGATGCCACCCGAGGAGGCGCCGATTACGGCGGTTCTGGACGGAATAACAATACATTGGGCTGAATAGGTAATTTTCATGTTTGACGATTTGAACGCATTGCACGCCGGTCTGGGCGGGCGCCGGATTGTTGACCTTTTTGCAGGCGATCCTGACCGCGCGGCGGGGTTCTCGGTCCGCGCGGGCGAGATGCTGCTGGATTACTCCAAGACGCAAGTGGACGCGGAGGTGTGCGCTGCGCTGGTGGCGCTGTGCGACCGGGCCGGGCTGGCCGCGCGTCGCGACGCGATGTTTTCTGGCGCCCCGATCAACGAGACCGAGGGGCGCGCGGTGCTGCACACCGCGCTGCGCAACCTCGACGGTAAACCGGTGCGGGTGGACGGTGCCGATGTGATGCCCGAGGTGCGGGCGACGCTGGACCGGATGCGCGAGTTTGCGGGCGCGGTGCGGTCGGGCCGGATCGCGGGCGCGGGCGGCGGTTATACCGATGTGGTCAATATCGGCATCGGCGGCTCGGACCTGGGACCGGCGATGGCGGTGCTGGCGCTGGCGCCCTATCACGACGGGCCGCGCTGCCATTTCGTGTCGAACGTCGACGGGGCGCATGTTGCCGACACTTTGCGCGGGCTCGATCCGGCGCGAACGCTGGTGATTGTCGCCTCGAAGACATTCACGACCATCGAGACGATGACCAATGCGCGCACGGCGCGCGACTGGATGGTGGCGGGCGGTGGCGATCCGGCGCGGCAGTTTGCGGCCGTGTCGACGGCCGAGGACCGGACCGCCGAATTTGGCATACCGGCAGGCCATGTCTTTGGCTTCGCCGATTGGGTCGGCGGGCGCTACTCGATGTGGGGGCCGATCGGGCTGAGCCTGATGCTGGCGGTGGGGCCCGAGGATTTCGACGCCTTCCTGCGCGGCGGGCAGGAGATGGACCGGCATTTCCGGACCGCGCCCTGGACCCAGAACATGCCGGTGATGCTGGCGCTGGTGGGGATTTGGCATCATCAGGTCTGCGGTTATCCCAGCCGGGCGGTGTTGCCTTATGACCAACGACTGGCGCGGCTGCCGGCCTATTTCCAGCAGCTGGAAATGGAATCCAACGGCAAGTCAGTGGCGATGGATGGCACGCCATTGGCGCAAGCGGCGGGGCCTATTGTCTGGGGCGAGCCGGGCACCAATGGGCAGCACGCGTTTTACCAGCTGATCCATCAGGGCAAACAGGTTGTGCCCTGCGAATTCATGCTGGCGGCGCGCGGGCATGAGCCCGAGCTGGCGCATCATCACCGGCTGCTGGTGGCCAATTGCCTGGCGCAATCCGAGGCGCTGATGCGCGGCCGTCCACTGGAGGCGGCGCGCCGGATCGTGTCGGACAAGGGGTTTGAGGGTGCCGAACTGGAACGGCAGGCGCGGCACCGGGTGTTCGAGGGCAACCGCCCGTCCACCACGCTGGTCTATCCGAAACTGACGCCCGGAGTTCTGGGCGCGATCATCGCGCTTTACGAACACCGGGTCTTTGTCGAAGGGGTGATCATGGGCATCAACACGTTCGACCAGTGGGGGGTGGAACTGGGCAAGGAACTGGCCACCTCGCTGGGCCCCATCGTGGATGGGAGCGAAAGCTCCGAGGGCAAGGACGGCTCGACCGCGGCGCTGGTCGATTTTGTGCACAGGAACGCGGGCGGCTGACGCCCTCGCCCGCGTTCAGAGCGTCTCAGACCTCGATCGTCAGGCTATCGCGGCCCGAGGCATCGGACGGGAATTCGATGACGATGCGGTCGATCTGCTCGGCATTGGCGAATTCGACCCATTTTTGGCCCGGGGTAGCGCCGGGCCCGGCATATTCGACAGCCAGTTCGACCAGAACCCGGGTGCCGTCGCTGCCGGTGCGGTAGGTGGTGAGGATGTCGATGTCGTCGCGGCTGAACATCTCGCCGTCGAGGAGGAGGGCATCGCCTTCGTCCGCGTTGTAATCGTGCAGGACAGTTGTGCTGTGGCCGGGAGACGCTGCGAAGAAGCGGTCGGCGCCAGCACCGCCCAGACATTGTCGCGACCCCGGCCGCCATAGAGGAAATCGTTGCCCTCGCCGCCGAACAGGAAATCATCGTCCATGCCGCCCGAGATCACGTCATCGCCGGCGCCGCCAGCGACGGTATCACCGCCAAAGCCGCCGCTGAGCGTGTCATTGCCATCCATCCCGTGAATATAGTCGGCGAAGTTGATCTCTGGCCAATACGCTCCTTCGTGCGACACGACCTGGTCGTCTCCAGCGCCGCCAAACACCGTATCGGCAGCGTTGCCATGGCCGATCTGGTCATTGCCGTCGCCGCCGTTCAGGATGGCCCCGAGGGTCGCCGGAGCGGAACTGATGGCGCCATTCAAGACGTCATCGCCAGCAAGCCCCAGAAGGCGTCCGCCCTGGCTTTGCAGGGACAGATGGTCGTTCTCCTCGGTGCCCGTCTGGGTCACGCGCAACCGGTCGTCTTGGACCAGGGCACCGTCCACCAGACCGAATTGCCAGACGCCGTCGACCCCGGTGTTCCCGGGGCGGTCATCGAGTTGATCCTGCCCGTCTTGCGAGTCGCCGAACCAGACGAAATTGGAAAGGTCATCCGTGGAAATGAAGCCCATTTCGAATGATACGGTTAATAACGTGAGGGGATCCTGGATATTTTCGTATCGAAAGATGATCTCGGCATCGCCCGCGCCCCGGTCGATCAGTTCCAGCTGGAACACCTGCGGGAGGCATCGCGCTTTTCGGGACTGACCCCCCGCCAGGTCACCACAACCGAATCTCGCTCGGTGTTCAGGTCGAAAAAGACACCCAGATTGTCGAGGCCTGGGCCTTCCTCGAAGTCCAGCTTTTCGAAAAATGGCGTGATGGTCGGCGCGCCGTTGTCGAGAAATGCACTTGAGCCATCGAATGATACGCCGCCATCCTTGTGGGCGGCGATGAACGTTTCGGTCGAATTGCCAAAGCGAAACCCGTTTTCGAAGATCGGCGTGATATCGAAATATGCGCTGGTGCCGTAATAAGCCGGTAGCGGGTCCCGGTGCTGAATGATGCGTTCGCCCAGGGGCAGAAGAGAATTGTCGGAAACCGAAGAGAACTCGAAAGATGGCATTGGGGTGTCCCGGAGTTTGATATTAAACGGAAATACCCAATAATTTCCCGCAATGGTTACAGGGTCAATGATCGATGCTATTTTAGGCAGAATTTAATGAACGAGTTTCGGTTGGAGTTTTTCAGGCTATGGTGCACGCCTGTAACGCTCTGAGCGGTCGCTAACCCGGTTGCGCCCCGTCGCGGCGGATGAACTGTTCTGTCAGGCGGGCGGGCAGGGGGTATTTGCCCGAGCCGTCGGGCATCATCGCCACCATCACCGCCTCAAGCCGGGCGCGCAGGTCGCCGGACCAGAGCTGCTGCTCCATTGTGAAAGAGGACTGGCGAAAGCCGGTGACGCGGGCGGTGACGATGTAATCCTCGTCCTGCACCATTTCGCGGACGTAGTGCAGGTTGGCGTTGCGGATCACGATCCGGGGTTCCGGCCCGTCGAAGAACGGCCGACAGAAGTTGTTCACATAGGCAACGCGCAGGGTTTCGAACCACTCGACATAGGCCTTGTTGTTGACGTGGTTGAGGATGTCGAGCTCGGCGAACCGCACCCGGTCGGCCAGCGCCAGCGGTTGCGGGGCGGTCAGGCCGTGGGCCAGTTGTTCCTGCGCGGAAAGCGGTGTGTGATATCGAAGTTGCATGACATCGGGCTAACTGTCGTGGCGGCACATGACAAGCGGGATATTGTCATGGCTTGCAGGTCTTGGCAGGGTGCCAGCGAGGGACGGGTCGGGGCGGCGCATGCGCGTCGCGATCCTGTGAACAATGGGAGGCTCTGCCACCGGTGGCCGGTGCGCGGAGTAAAGAGAGGAGATGTCCATGTTCGGACAGATGATGACGCAGCCGCTGGTGATTTCGTCTTTGATCGACCATGCCGCATGCTATCACCGGGAGACACCGATCTGGTCGGTGAACACCGGCGGCGGGATCGAGGAGACGAGCTGGGCCGGGATCGCGGCCAATGCGCGGCGCATGGGCTCGGCCCTGACGCGGCTGGGGCTGGCGCCGCAGGCCCGGGTGGCGACGCTGGCCTGGAACAACCGGCGTCATCTGGAACTTTATTACGGGGTGTCGGGGGCAGGTTTCGTGCTGCACACGATCAACCCGCGCCTGTTCCCTGAGCAGCTGATCTATATCATCAACCATGCCGAGGATAAGGTCATCTTTTTCGATGCCACCTTTGTGCCGCTGATCGCGGGCATCCGCGAGCATCTGGTCGGGGTCGAGCATCTGGTGCTGATGGGGCCGCGCGATGATGCGGCCGCGGCGGCGATTCCAGGGCTGGAGTTCTTTGACGAACTGATCGAGACGGGCGATGCCGGGTTCGACTGGCCGGAGCTGGACGAGCGCACCGCGTCGAGCCTGTGCTATACCTCGGGCACCACCGGACATCCCAAGGGCGTGCTTTATTCGCATCGCTCCACCATGCTGCACAGTTTCGGCTCGAACACGCCCGACTGTATCGGCTTCTCGGCTGCTGACGTGGTGCTGCCGGTGGTGCCGATGTTCCATGTCAACGCCTGGGGCACGCCCTATGCCTGCGCTATGGTGGGCGCCAGTATGGTGCTGCCGGGGCCGGACCTGCATGGCGATGCGCTGGTGGGGCTGATCGACACCTATGACGTCACCATCGCGCTGGGGGTTCCCACGATCTGGCAGGGGCTGTTGACGGTGGCCAAGGCCAAGGGCAGCAGGCTGGAGAGCCTGACGCGCACAGTGATCGGCGGCTCGGCCTGCCCGCCGTCGATGATCGCCACCTTCCGCGACGTTTACGGCGTGGATACGATCCATGCCTGGGGCATGTCCGAGATGAGCCCGCTGGGCACCACCAACCGGCCATTGGCCAAACACCGGGCGCTGCCGGTCGAGGCGCAGCACAAGCTGCGCGAGAACCAGGGGCGGCCGCCCTATGGGGTCGAGCTGAAGATCGTCGATGACGATGGCAACACGCTGCCCAACGACGGCGTGACGCAGGGCGATCTGATGGTGCGCGGGCACTGGGTGCTGGACGGGTATTTCCAGATGCAGGACACTGCCGTCTTGCAGGACGGCTGGTTTGCCACCGGCGATGTGGCGACGCTGGACCCGGATGGATACATGACCATCCGCGACCGGTCCAAGGACATCATCAAGTCGGGTGGCGAATGGATCAGCTCGGTCGAGCTGGAGAATATCGCCGTGGCCCATCCCAAGCTGGCCACCGCTGCCGTGGTCGGTGTGCCGCATCCCAAATGGGACGAACGCCCGCTCTTGGTGGCGGTCAAGGCCGAAGGAGAAGACCCCAGCGAGCCGGAACTGCTGGAGTTTTTCGACGGGAAGATCGCCAAGTGGCAGGTGCCGGACAGGGCGGTGTTTGTCGATGCGCTGCCGCTGAACGCCACGGGCAAAGTGCTGAAGCGAACCCTGCGGGACCAATTCAAGGATGCGCTGACCGGGTGAGCCGGGCGGAATCGGAAATCGGGGATTTCCAGCACAGAAAACATATGTTTTCCGTGCTGGAAAACAGCTGCGTCAGATTCTTTGACGGAAATATTGGAGCGGGTAGCGTGTTTCCATCTGAGGGACGAATCTCGAAAAAACATATTAAATACAAATAGTTGATTTTAGATGCGCAAGCTTGTGTAGCAAAAATGTTACAGGATTTTGTTGCAGAGTCGAAGCATCTAAGTTTGGCATTCTGGCAATGCTCGAGTTCCGCGTTCAACCCTTTAAGCAAAGAACCACAAAATCCGCCAATGTCGCCCACAGCATTTTTAGGTGTTCTGGCTATACATTGAAATTCGGCGAGTGGACGTACCTGTTCAAGGTGTCCATTGAAACGATCACATCGCCTTGTTTCAATTTTTTAAGGAAACCCATGTACTTGTTGTCGATCTAGCCGGCATCATACAAGTGTTGGGCCGCTTTCGCGACTTGGATCGCCAACTTGTCGTTAGCGTGGATTGCAGCAACCTTTTGCTGCTGTACGTAGTGCTCCAAGCTTAGTTCTAGCAGGACTCGCAATAAAACAGAGATCGCGTTGGGGTGCTCGGTCAGTGTCAGCTTGAACTGAAGTTCTTCCCAGATATCGCGCACTCTGTGCTGACGGCCTGTCCACGTTACTCCGTATTCGATGTTTGGAATTAGGTGTGGCCAGGTCGTTGGTTTCGGTGGTTTAGGAGGCCTGAGCTTCGGAGGTAGCGGCGCGGGTGGCGGTGGGGTTGGCGATGGCGACGGATCACTAGCGGAAGGCAAAACTCCTTGCAATTCGAGGTTGTCGATGTAAAGTAGTTTGGCTTCCGCATCCCAAATGTCATCAAGGGTAATTACTCTAGTTGCGAGGTCGGAAGCTACTCGGCTCAGTGCCTGCAAAGACGCCTGCTCATTTCGGATGAATTCAAACTTACCCTTTTTCACAGAAAAGCCGAGACGGTTGCGAATACTTTCGGCGGAAAGCAGGCGGTTCAGATTTGAGCGTGGGATCTTCTTCCTTGGTAGGAGTTTGGCGTTTCTTAGGTACTCTTCGATTGCGTCGGCAATATTGAGCCCTCGGCCTTTCCCAGTTCTGAGAACGAAGTTGTTCTTCATCCGATCATCCCAGGTGCTTTGACCAATGCCGTTCTGCACGCCCGTGTGTCTGCGGAATAGGATGTCGTCTACTCGTTCCTTATTGTCTTCAACACGGCACTCAATTTTAGTTGGAAAGTCTCCCCCCCATTCTGAACGCAGTTTTCGGAAGAACTCTTGTAACTCCACCGTAGGCGCACGTTTCGGTTCGGCTAAGAGCTTCAGGCACGTTGTCCGCCGATTACCATCCGCGACAATGAACTTACCGTCCTTGCGATAAACCAAGGGTGGCTCGAAAACCTCTCCTTCTTCCACAAGGTCTTTCGCGAGGTTTCGCATGTGTTGTTCCCTAAGTGCGAACAATTGAGCAATCGCAGCGGTCTCGTTTTCCAACTCTCCATGCCTATCGTTTGCGGGATTAACCAAGAGTGAACTTAGCGGTAAATCGCGATAGGCCATCTTTAGAATCTCAAAAATTTCAACTTCAGTATGTCTAACAGTGGATGCTACTCGCCCGCAATTGGGCGGTTAGTCGCCCTGTCGAGCGATGATCCAAAGGGTCTGCTAGTCTGTTGCTGGAGGGCCGTGATGTTGCGGGACTTACCGAAAATAACCCAGCAATATCTATGGGTTGCAACTTAGAGCGCAAGCGATATGGAGCGGGTAGCGGGAATCGAACCCGCACTTCAGGCTTGGGAAGCCGGCGCGCTACCACTACACCATACCCGCGCTCACCGGGATCGAATACGCAAGTGTCGAAGCGGCGTCAAGCGGTTCCGGCGCGTCGGGCCTGGAACAGGTTGATGGTGGCGGGCAGGCGAACATGGTCCGAGATAGGGGGTCAGGGCTGTTGTGACGGCGCCCTGGATGGTGGTCTCGTCCTCCGATGTGCCGCCGAAATGGGCAAGTACCCGCGCCGCGGGCCCCAGGCGGGTGCAGAGTGCGGCGGCCCCCGTGAGCCCACCGGGCGGGGTCAGTTTCATTTCGACAGCTTGCGCTTCGATTTCTGTCAGTCCGGCCTTGGTCATCATGCCGATGACCCGGTCGATATCGTGAAACGCCAGCGGTCCGGGCGCGTTGCGGTCGACCTTGGGCGGCTGGCCCAGATGGTCGGTTGCGGCGCGGTGCGGGATGTAGAACCAGGGGTTCACAGCCAGCGGCCCCCAGGCGGCAAAGGTCATATGACCGCCAGGCTTCAACCCTTTAGCGATATTAGCAAATGCCGCCACGCTGTCGGAAAAGAACATCATGCCAAAGCGCGAGATCATCGCGTCGCGGTCGGCGGGGTAAAACGGCTCGGTCTGGGCATCGGCGACAGCAAAATCAACGTTGTCCAGCGCGCGGGTGCGTTGCCGGGCGCGGTCGAGAAAGGGGGCCGAGATATCGGCCCCAAGCACATGGCCGGTCGGTCCAACTGCCTGTGCGGCGGCAAGCGTGGTGTCACCGACGCCGCAGCCGATATCCAGCACACGCTGGCCCGGTTTCAGTTCCGCATGGTCAAGGATCAGATCCACCACAGGCGCGAAGACGCCGGCGATATGCTCCTCGAAAGTCAGCCATTTTTGGCCCGAAGCGGAGTTTCCCCAATATTCCGCCTGATCTTGATTCGTGGTCTGCATAGTTTCCCCCCTTCGGGGGGCATCATGCCCTGCGGCGGCGGCGGCGGCCAGACCCGTCGTCGTCCCCGCCGCCGGTGTTGAAGGACACCTTCGGCAGGGTGACGACCGAGTAGAGGTCCGGGAACGGGTCGGTCTTGTGCGGGATTGCGTTGGCGGCCACGAAATGATCCTGGAACTTGGGTTCGATCGCGGTTTCGACCTTGGTGATCTCGCGCACCACCCGCTCGATCTCGGCCCGGGCGCCGATGTTCGACAGGGCGATACGGGCACCGGTGCCGGCGGCATTGCCGGCGCTGGTGACCTTGTCGAGCGGAGCGTCGGGGATCATCCCCAGAACCATCGCATGCTTGGTGGAGATATGGGCGCCAAAGGCCCCGGCCAGCACGATACGGTCGACACGCTCGACCCCCATCTCGTCCATCAAGAGGCGCGCACCGGCATAAAGCGCCGATTTCGCCAGCTGGATGGCGCGGATGTCGCCCTGGGTCACGGTGATGCGCGGGCCGCCGGTTTCCGAGGCGTCGTGCAAGAGGTAGGAATGGGTGCGCCCCTCGGGCACGCAGCGGGGGGTGCCGGTCTGCTCGGCCGAGCCGATCAGGCCGCTTTCGTCCAGAAGGCCCGCCATGCGCATCTCGGCCACAGCCTCGATGATGCCGGAGCCGCAGATGCCGGTGATACCGGTGGTGGAGATATCGGTGTCAAAGCCCTCTTCGTCGGACCATTTGTCGGAGCCAATGACGCGGAAGCGCGGTTCCTTGGTGACGGGGTCGATTTCGATCCGCTCGATGGCGCCGGGGGCGGCGCGCTGGCCCGAGCTGATCTGCGCGCCCTCGAAGGCGGGGCCGGTGGGCGAGGAACAGGCCAGCACGCGGGTGGTGTTGCCCAGAAGGATCTCGGCATTGGTGCCGACATCGGCGATCAGTACCAGATCCTCGGACTTGCCCGGTTCCTCGGACAGCGCGACGGCGGCGCAGTCGGCGCCCACATGACCCGCGATGCAGGGCAGGATATAGACCTGCGCCCGCGGGTTCATCGCATCGAGCCCCATCTCGCGGGCGGGCAACGACAGGCTGTCAGAGGTGGTGAGCGCAAAGGGCGCCTGGCCGAGTTCGACCGGGTCTAGGCCCAAGAGCAGGTGGTGCATCACCGGGTTACAGACGAACACGGTTTCGACGATCTGGCGCGGCTCGATGCCGCCTTCGGCCGCGATGGAGCGGGTGAGGTCGTTGATCGCCTCGCGCACGGCCGTCGTCATCTCGCGGTCGCCGCCGGGGTTCATCATCGAATAGCTGACCCGGCTCATCAGGTCCTCGCCAAAGCGGATCTGGGGGTTCATCAGGCCGGAGGAGGCCTTGACCTCGCCATTGCGCAGGTCGCACAAGTGGGCTGCGATGGTGGTGGAGCCGAGGTCGATGGCAAGGCCATAGATCCGTTCCTCGGAATAGCCGGGCCAGATTTCAAGAATGCGGTGGCTGGTGTCGTTGTGTCCCTTGTGCAGGGCGACGGTGACCTTCCATTCGCCCTTGCGCAGGGCCGGTTGCAGCTTGGCCAGCAGCGATAGGTCGGCAGTCACCTCGCCAATGCCCCATTGCGCCTTGAGCGCGCGTTGCAGACGTTCGAGATCGCCGGTCGGCTCGTGCATGTCGGGTTCCTCGACCGCGACGAAATAGAGATGCGTGGCCGGGTCCATGGTGATGGTGCGGGCCGTGGCGGCCTTGCGCACCACCTGGCGGTGGACCTGGCTTTCCGGGGGTACGTCGATCACCACGTCGCCCTGAACGGTGGCCTGGCAGCCCAGGCGACGACCCTCTTTCAGGCCGCGCTTGTCCTGATAGCGCTGTTCGACCGCGTTCCATTCGCTGAGCGCGCCGTCGCGCACGGTGACGCCATGTTTGGGAAATTCGCCATATGACGGCGTGATCTGGCATTTCGAGCAGATGCCGCGCCCGCCGCAGACCGAATCGAGATCGACGCCTAACTGCCGTGCGGCCGTCAGGATCGGTGTGCCAACGGGGAAGTACCCGCGTTTGCCCGAGGGGGTGAATACGACGAGGGGATCGCTGCTCATGACTTTTGCCTTCCGGAGTACCGATTATGCGCGACCATATTGTGTTTTGCGCCAGCGGAAAGGCGGTGGGCGGCATTTTCCTGCCCGGGGGCGGCATTCAGGTGAAAAAGATGTGGTCTGGATGCGGGTTAAGCCGGGGTCAGGCCGGGGACATTGTCAGGAAGTGGCGAGCCTCGTCCAGCGTTATGCAGACCCGGGCACTGACACGGTCGCCAAAGCGGGACAGGGTATTGGCCTCCCAATCGGCAACCCAGGCATCGTTCTGGCCGGAGTCGGGCAGGGGCGGGATGAGCACGAACTTCCGCAATGGCGAATCGAGGATCGCGACGCGAAAAGCGTCGCTGCTGACCCATTCATAGTCACGTTCGGAAAGCGCATGTGGCGAGGTCGAGACATCGGCAACCCAGTGTTCGACCTTGTTGGTGCGCACCCAGGCCAGCGCCGCCAGAACCGCGTCTCTGACGCGGGTTCCTTCATCATATTCGCTGTACCATTTCAGATAGACTGCCTGAAGCTCGGGGTGCCAGGTGACCCGGACCAGACCCTCGGCATGGTGAACGACAAATTCCGCCATCGGGTTCGCTCCTTGTGTGGTGCCAGCCTGAGGGTCAGATTACCCGGTTTTGGCAGAAAACTCCATCGCGGGTGGTATGGCCCGTGGTTTCAGTCTTCTGGCGCCCGATCGAGCCACGCAAGGATCGCGGCGCGGTTTTCATCCAGCGCGGGCGCGGGCGCGCGCGTCTTGGGGTCGGGCAGGGCCGACATCTTGATCGGGTTGCCGGCAGCGATATATGCCGGGGCGCCGTCGCGGTCCAGAATGTCGACCACCATGTTGCGGGCACGGATCTGGGGGTCTTGCAAGACCTCGGCCACGTTCTGGATCGGTCCGGTGGGGACGCCCGCGCGGGTCAGCAGGTCGATCCAGTGCGCCTTGGGCCGGTCGAGCGTCACCGCTTCGATAAGGCGTTTCAAGAGGCGGGCGTTCTGACAGCGGGCCGGGTTGGTGGCAAAGCGCGGATCACCGGCGAGCGGCAGTTGAAGCGCGGTACACAGCTTGGCAAAGAGCGGGTCGTTTCCGGCCGCGATGACAAAGAGGCCGTCCTCGGCATGGAAGGTTTCGAACGGGGTGATCGAGGGGTGGCGCGCGCCCGAGGGGCGCGGCGGTTCGCCGGTTACGGTGGTGATGGCGATGGCATGTTCCAACAGTGCCAACTGGCTGTCGAGCATGGAGATGTCGATCTTCTGCCCCTTGCCGCCGCGCTCGACCTCAAGCCGGGCGGCCAGCACGCCCTGCACCAGAAACATCCCCGCCACGATATCGCCGATCGAAGCTCCGACGCGCACCGGTTCGCGGTCGCGCTCGCCGGTGATCGACATCACCCCGCCGCGCGCCTGGACAACCATGTCATATGCGGGGCGCTCGGCCTCGGGGCCGGTGTGGCCAAAGCCCGAGACCGCGCCATAGATCAGCTTGGGATGCCGCGCATGCAGCGCCTCCCAGCCATAGCCCAGACGCTCCATCACGCCGGGACGGTAGTTTTCCAGAAGGATGTCGGCGCGGGCCAGAAGCCGGTCGAAGATCGCGCGATCCTCCGGCGATTTCAGGTCCAGCGCGATGCTTTCCTTGCCGTGGTTGATGGCGGCGAAATAGGCGCTTTCGCCGTCCTTGAACGGCGGAAAGGCGCGGGTATCGTCGCCGCTGCCGGGGCGTTCCACCTTGATCACGCGCGCCCCCAGATCGGCCAGCGTCATGCTGGCATAGGGTCCGGCCAGCACATGGGTCAGGTCGAGAATGACGGTGCCATCGAGGGGGCCGGGCATGGGCTGTTCCTTTGTCTGTTTGCGCACACATAGCGATAGCGCGGCAGGGTGACAGTGCCTTGACACAGATCAGGTTCGGGGTGGGGCCGGGTTTTCTTGCCTCAGGCCCTTTTCCCTCTCGGGTAACTGTGCCATAGGGTCACCGCCAAACGGGATTATGCATGGGGACAGCATATGCAGATTCGTGAGGCTCTCACCTTTGACGACGTTCTTCTGGTTCCGGCGGCCTCGTCGGTGCTGCCCTCGACGGCCGATACCAGGACACGGGTGACGCGCGAGATCAAGCTGAACATTCCGCTCTTGAGCTCGGCCATGGACACGGTGACCGAGGCGCGCATGGCGATTGCCATGGCGCAGGCGGGCGGCATGGGCGTGATTCACAAGAACCTCGGGATCGAGGAACAGGCGCGCGAAGTCCGCCGGGTGAAGCGGTTTGAAAGCGGTATCGTCTATAACCCGGTCACCCTGAAGCCGAACCAGACCATCGCGGATGCGCGGGCGCTGGTGGAACGCTACAACTTCACCGGCTTTCCGGTGGTGGACGACAAGGGCCATATCGTCGGCATCGTCACCAACCGCGACATGCGCTTCGCCACCAGCGATGACATG
Source organism: Ruegeria marisflavi (assembly GCF_025673445.1). Taxonomy (NCBI): domain Bacteria; kingdom Pseudomonadati; phylum Pseudomonadota; class Alphaproteobacteria; order Rhodobacterales; family Roseobacteraceae; genus Ruegeria; species Ruegeria marisflavi. Next base: position 27,405 of record NZ_JAOVQN010000005.1, on the reverse strand, counting down.
CCGGTGAGCGCGGTGATGACCACCAACGACCTGGCAATGCTGGCCGAACCCGCGGATCTGGATCAGGCCAAGAGCCTGATGCGGGCGCGGCGGATCGAAAAGCTGCTGGTACATGATGGCAAGGGGCGGCTGACCGGCCTGTTGACGCTGAAGGACACCGAACAGGCGGTGTTGAACCCGACGGCCTGCAAGGACGAGCTGGGCCGGTTGCGGGTGGCGGCGGCCAGTTCGGTGGGCGACAGCGGATTTGCCCGGTCCGAGGCGCTGATCGATGCGGGCGTCGATATCGTGGTGGTCGATACCGCGCATGGCCATTCGGCAGGCGTGATCGAGGCGGTCAAGCGGATCAAGGCGCAGTCGAACGCGGTTCAGGTGATCGCGGGTAACGTGGCCACCGCCGAGGCTACAAAGGCGCTGATCGACGCGGGCGCCGATGCGGTCAAGGTCGGCATCGGGCCGGGCTCGATCTGTACCACGCGGATGGTGGCGGGCGTGGGCGTGCCGCAGCTGAGCGCAATCATGGATTGCGCGGGTGCGGCGGGCGACGTGCCGGTGATCGCCGATGGCGGCATCAAGTTCTCGGGCGATTTCGCCAAGGCGATTGCGGCGGGGGCGTCCTGTGCCATGGTCGGTTCGATGATCGCGGGCACCGATGAAAGCCCGGGAGAAGTCATTCTCTATCAAGGCCGTAGCTTCAAGAGTTACCGTGGTATGGGCAGCCTTGGGGCGATGGCGCGCGGCTCGGCCGACCGCTACTTCCAGAAGGACGCGGCCAGCGACAAGCTGGTGCCCGAAGGGATCGAGGGGCAGGTGCCTTACAAGGGCTCGGCCAGTGCGGTGATCCACCAGCTGGTGGGCGGCCTGCGCGCGGCGATGGGCTATACCGGCTGCGCCACCGTGGCCGAGATGCGCCAGAACTGCCAGTTCGTGAAGATCACCGGCGCGGGGTTGAAGGAAAGCCACGTCCATGACGTGCAGATCACCCGTGAAAGCCCCAACTACCGGATCGGCTGATGACGGACGATACTTTCAGAGCGGGTCCGTGGCGGATTACCTGCCTTGTCGATGGCGGGCTGACCTTTGGCACGGATGTCTTTCCCCAGGTTGCCGGTGAGCGGCAAGCCGAGTTGCTGGCCGCTGCCGGGCTGGGTGGGGCCGAGACCGAGTTCAACGCCTATGTGCTGCGGCATGACGACGGGCGGGTCTGGCTGGTCGATACCGGCTGTGGCGCGGCCTTTGGCGCGGCGGGCGGTCAGATGCCCGAGCAGCTGGCCGCGATGGGGATCGCGCCGTTGGATGTGAGCCGGGTGATCTTTACCCATCTGCATGGCGATCATTGCGGTGGCGCGCTGGTGGACGGGGCGCCGGTCTATGCCGTGGCCGAGGTGGTGGTGCATGCGCGCGAGGCCGCGCATTGGCGCGGCACCGAGGGCTTGGGCGCGCTGGTGCTGACGGCCTGTGGCGACGCCCTTTGCTGTGTCGAGGATGACGCGGATCTGGGAGATGGCATTGCGGTCTGGGCCCTGCCGGGTCACACGCCCGGTCATATGGGTCTGAAAATCGGCGAGGATCTGGTTCTGGCCGGGGACATCATCCATTCAGAGGCGCTGCAACTGCCCGATCCGGAGAATGCGACCAAGTATGACGTCGACGGACCGCTGGCACTGGCCAGCCGACGCGCGGCGCTGGCCGAGATCGCGGACAAGGGTCTGGTCTGGGCCGGCAGCCACATGATCGGCGCCAAGTTCGCGCGGCTGGAGCGCGACGGTTCGGGATACCGGAAAACCCCCTTATGAAACGGGCGCTGGTCACCGGGGCCGGGGCCGCTGATGGCATCGGATTCGCTTGCGCGCGTGCGCTTTGCCGGGCCGGATGCCGGGTGGCCATCTGTGCGACCACAGACCGTATTCACGAGCGGGCCGCCGCGCTGCGGGCGGAGGGGCTGGACGTGTCGGCGCATGTCGCCGATCTGACTGAGGTCGATCAGGTGGCGCGGCTGCGCGCGGCGGTCGGCGCGGTCGATATTCTGGTGAACAATGCCGGGATGGGCTCGGTCGGCGCACCGGCTTTGCAAGCCGGGTTTCTGGAGATGGCCATTGAAGAGTGGGATCATGCGATGGACGCCAGCCTGCGAACCACGGTGCTGACGACGCGCGCATTTCTGCCCGACATGGTCCGGGCCGGTTGGGGGCGGGTGGTGATGATGGCCTCGGTCACCGGCCCGATGGTGTCGAACCCGGGCGAAGCGGCCTATTCCGCCGCCAAGGCGGCGATGGTCGGCCTGACCCATGCGCTGGCGCTGGAACAGGCCGCGCATGGCGTGACGGTGAACGCGGTGGCGCCCGGCTGGATCGCCACGGGCGCCTCGACCGCCGAGGAGCTGGTCGCCGCCCGGGCAACGCCGCCGGGGCGGGCCGGAACCCCCGAGGAGGTGGCGGCAGTGGCCGCGTTTCTGGCCTCGGAGGCCGCGTCTTATGTCAATGGCGCGGTCATTGTGGTCGACGGCGGCAATATCCTTCAGGAGCGCAAGGCATGACGCCGGGGGCGCGGGTGCAGGCCGCCATCGAGATCCTGGACGAGATCCTGGAGGGCAGGCCCGCCGAACAGGCGCTGACCACCTGGGCGCGGCGTTCACGGTTTGCCGGGTCCAAGGATCGCGCCGCGATCCGCGACCATGTGTTCGACGCGCTGCGCGGGCGGCGGTCGCTGGCCGCGCTTGGGGGGGCTGCGACCGGGCGCGGGCTGATGATCGGGCTGGTGCGCGCGCAGGGCGGTGATGTGGATGGCTTGTTCTCGGGCGTGGGGCATGCGCCGGAGCCGGTGACAGAGGCGGAGCGCGCCAAGGCGCGCGATCCTGCCCCGGGGGCCGAGGCGGCGGATATTCCCGACTGGCTCTGGCCCCGGTTTCAGGCCGCTCTGGGTGCCCGCGCCGAAGAGGCGGGGCGGATCATGCAGACCCGCGCACCGCTGCATCTGCGGGCCAACCTGTTGCGCACGGACCGGGCCGGGGCGATTGCCGCCCTCGCCGCCGGCGGGATCAAGGCAGTGACCCATCCGGCTTGCGAAACCGCGCTTGAGGTGACGGAGGGAGCGCGCCAGGTGGCCCGGTCGCAGGCCTATCTGGATGGCTTGGTCGAGTTGCAGGATGCCGCCAGTCAGGCGATCGTGGCGCGGCTGCCTCTGCAACCGGGCGCGCGGGCTCTGGACTATTGCGCGGGCGGGGGCGGCAAGACCCTGGCGCTGGCCGCACGCACAGAGGGCGAGGTTCTGGCCCATGACGCCGCCCCGCAACGCATGCGCGACCTGCCGGAACGTGCGGCGCGTGCCGGTGCCAAGGTGCGGCTGCTTGCGACCGAGGGCCTGGACCGGGAGGCGCCCTTTGATCTGGTGCTGACCGATGTGCCCTGTTCGGGCAGTGGCTCGTGGCGGCGTGCGCCCGATGGCAAATGGGCCCTGACGCCAGAGCGGCTGGCGGAACTTGGGCACCTCCAGCAGGCGATTTTGCAGCGCGCGGCGGAGTTGGTCGCGGCGGATGGGGTGCTGGCCTATGCCACCTGTTCGATGTTGCATGACGAAAACGGTGACGTTGTTGCCGATTTCCTGGCGGCGCATCCGGATTGGCGTTTGAGCGAAGAGGCGCATTGGACCGTTCTGGATGGAACCGATGGATTCTTTCTAGCGGTATTGACGCGAGTGGGCGTCAAGTAATATCAACTTAAGGGAGAGTATCCGGCACAAAATAAGCGCGCGTTAAAGCGGGCTTAACCTTGGGTGCGCGACAAACACGAGTGATTCAGACGACGGAGCCGGAATTTGACCGATCTTACCGCCTCGATCCTGTCGACACCAAATGGTCAGCGCGGCGCCGGCGCGCGGATTGCGGTGCTGTTCATTCTGGCTGTGACGGCGTTGGGCCTGGCCTGGTTCTGGGAAATGCCTGATTTCGCCCGCAAGGCTTTGATCGCGGCGGGGGCATCCTCGATCCTGGTAACCGCTTGGCTGGCGCTGCGGCTGCGCGGACAGCGCGGGGTGAAAGGGCAGGTGCGGGATCTTCTCTCGGGCTTTATCGAAAAGGATGCGACGCCAAGTTTCGTCACCGATGACGACGGGTTGATCCAGGCGCGCAACCTGGCCGCATCCGAGCGGTTTTCGGGGACACAGGACCAGACGCTGGCGGCAACGCTGAGGGCGATCTTTGGCAATCCATCGGCGGTCCTCTACCGGTTGCAGGTGCGCTCGCGGCTGGAGGGAAATGCGCGCGAGGATATCGTGACCCGGCGCGGCCATATCCGCCTGTCTGTCCATACGCTTGGCAGTGATGCCTTTCTATGGCGGGTCGAGGATATTTCTGACCAGTCTGCCGCCGACAGCCGCGCCGACGCTTTGCCCTTGCCGATGCTGACGATCGGACGGGGCGGCGCGATCTTGTTCATGAACGAGGCGGCGCGGAGTTTTATCGGGTCGCGGGTCAAATCGCTCGACCGGCTGTTTGTGCAGATGCCCTACCGGGTCGACGAGATAAACCATGTCACGGTTGCCGATGGCGCCGCGCCCGCCATCGTCGTGGAACTTGCCAGCGGCCCCGGCCGGCAAGAGCTGTTCCTGATCCCGGTCAAGGGGGAGATCGAAAAGGTGCACAGTCCGGATTTCGCGACGCTGCCCGTGGCGATGATGCGGCTTTCCCCAACCGGACGGATTCTGGACACGAACCGGATGGCGCAGGATCTGATTGGCGGGCCGGTTGAGCCGGACACATCGCTGGAGCAGTTGATGCAGGGTCTTGGCCGTCCGATCCCGGACTGGCTGAGCCAGGCCCTGGACGAAACCGCGGCGCCGCGGTCCGAGTTTCTGCGGCTGTCGAGCCGGGATCGCGAGGTGTTTGTCCAGGTGACCCTGAGCCCGATTACCAACCATGGTGAAAAGGGGCTGATTGCGGTGTTGAACGATGCCACCGAGCTGAAGACGCTGGAGGCGCAGTTCGTGCAGAGCCAGAAGATGCAGGCCGTGGGACAGCTTGCTGGCGGCGTTGCGCATGATTTTAACAATCTTCTGACCGCCATTTCCGGCCATTGCGACCTGCTGCTGCTGCGGCATGATCATGGAGACCCGGATTACGGCGATCTGGTCCAAATCAACCAGAACGCCAACCGCGCGGCGGCGCTGGTCAGCCAGTTGCTGGCCTTTTCTCGCAAACAGACGCTACGGCCAGAGGTGTTGGACTTGCGCGACACCTTGGCGGACCTAATTCACCTGTTGAACCGGCTGGTGGGCGAAAAGGTCACCCTGACCCTCAGCCACGACCCGGCGCTGAAATCCGTACGGGCCGACAAGCGTCAGCTGGAGCAGGTTCTGATGAACCTTGTCGTAAACGCCCGCGACGCCATGCCGAAGGGCGGCGAAATCCGGATCGAGACAGAGGTGATTACTCTCAATGAACCGCTGGAGCGGGACCGGGCGACCTTGCCGAGCGGCGAGTATGTGAGCGTCAAGGTGCGTGACGAGGGCATCGGGATCGAACCCAACAAGCTGCAAAAGATCTTTGAGCCCTTTTACACAACCAAGCGCACCGGCGAGGGAACCGGCCTGGGATTGTCCACCGTCTATGGCATCGTGAAGCAGACCGGCGGCTACATCTTTGTCGACAGCGTGTTGGGCAAGGGCACTGAGTTCACCCTGTATTTTCCCGCTTTTCAGGCGCGTCAGCAGCCGCCCGTGCAGGAGATCGTGATTAAAGATAAATCCGCCAACCGTCACCATGGTGGCGTCGTGCTGCTGGTCGAGGATGAGGCGCCGGTGCGTGCTTTTGCCTCGCGCGCGCTGAGATTGCGGGGTTACACGGTGCTGGAAGCGGAATCGGCCGAGGATGCGCTACGTTTGCTAGAGGATCCCGACCTGACCGTGGATGTCTTTGTGACCGATGTGGTGATGCCGGGCCTCGATGGTCCGACCTGGGTGCGCCAGGCTCTGGCCGAGCGGCCACAGGTTCGGGTGGTCTTTGTCTCTGGATACTCCGAAGGCGCCTTTGGCGATTCCGACGCGGACATCCCGAATTCGGTGTTCCTGCCCAAGCCGTTCTCGTTGAACCAACTCACCGAAACGGTGCAGCAGCAATTGCACTGAAATCTTTCAAAACGCGCGCGCGTGCAGTTCGAACTCTTCGGCGAATTTCCGGCGGAAGCGCTCGGCAATTCCGGGGTCCAGCACCAGTTCGATCGCCGGAGAAACATTTTCACGCGGCAGGGTAATCGCGGTGGAGAGGCGGGTTTCGAGAAACGCGATGATGCCGGATTGATTCTCGTATTTGAACAGATGCGTCGCGCTACATCCACCCGGGCGAGGGGTGAGAAAGCGCAACTGGCTGCCGACATTGGCAAACGTCGGGCGCTTGCCCTGCATATATGCTGTCACGAAGTCGTCGAAGGGAATATCATGGGTCGAGTTCGGCTTGCCTACCATGAAGGGGCGCCGCCGGTAGCGATACCAGCTACCGAGCCAGTCAATAGGTTCACGCACAACTGCCATGATCTCCATTTCGACGCCGAACATCTTGGAGAAGATCGGGCGAAAGAACCGGTCATAGCGGTAGATCGGCGCATGTTTCAGCTCGGGCGGGTCGGACACCACAATGTCAGCCCGTGTCCGCAGTGCCGATTGGAACGCTGTGGTGCCGGTCTTGGGGACCGAAAGAAGAACCAGACGTTCCTTAAAGAAAACAAGCATTTAACACCCAATATCTCCTGTCCGGCAGGAAATTCTTCAGACATAAACCACTCTTTAACACAAATGGAAAAAGCTCGGATAGGAAAGATTTTGTTTGAAATGTTCTCTATTTGATCTCATAAGGAACAAGGGGTGAACAAAGCAGCGATTGCCGCCCGGGACGGCGTGTGACACAAGGAAGGGGACAGGATAATGGCGGATCTTCTGACAATGAGCAGCAAACAGAACGCGGACAAGCAAAAGGCGCTGGACAGCGCACTGGCCCAGATCGAACGGCAGTTCGGCAAAGGCTCGATCATGAAACTGGGCGGCGACAACGCTATCCAGGAAATCGAAGCAAGTTCGACCGGCTCGCTGGGGTTGGATATCGCGCTGGGGATCGGCGGCCTGCCGATGGGCCGGATTATCGAGATCTATGGACCGGAAAGCTCGGGCAAGACCACGCTGACCCTGCATTGCATCGCCGAGCAGCAGAAGCGCGGCGGTGTCTGTGCCTTTGTCGATGCCGAACATGCGCTCGACCCGCAATATGCCCGCAAGCTGGGTGTTGATCTGAACGAGCTGTTGATCAGCCAGCCCGACACCGGTGAACAGGCGCTGGAGATCACCGACACGCTGGTGCGCTCGGGCGCGGTTAACATGGTGGTGGTCGATTCGGTCGCCGCGCTGACCCCGAAATCTGAACTTGAAGGCGACATGGGCGATTCCAGCGTCGGCGTGCAGGCCCGCCTGATGAGCCAGGCGATGCGCAAGCTGACGGGCTCGATCAGCCGGTCGAAATGCATGGTGATCTTCATCAACCAGATCCGGATGAAGATTGGAGTGATGTTCGGCAGCCCGGAAACCACCACCGGTGGCAACGCGCTGAAATTCTACAGTTCGGTCCGCCTGGATATCCGCCGCATCGGTGCCATCAAGGACCGCGACGAGGTTGTGGGCAACGCCACCCGCGTCAAGGTGGTCAAGAACAAGGTAGCGCCACCCTTCAAGCAGGTAGAATTCGACATCATGTATGGCGAGGGTATCTCGAAGACCGGCGAATTGCTGGATCTGGGTGTAAAGGCGGGCGTTGTCGAAAAATCGGGCAGCTGGTTTTCGTATGGCGACGAACGGATTGGCCAGGGACGCGAGAATGCCAAGACCTTTCTAAAGGAAAACAGCAAGATAGCTCTTGAAATCGAAGACAAGATCCGTGCCTCGCACGGGTTGGAGTTCGACATGGGGTCGAGCGACGACGATATCCTTGAGGCCTGAAGCTGTCCAGGCTGATGCTTTCGAAGAAAAGAGAGGGCGGTCCAGTGGGGCCGCCTTTTCTCTTTGCGACGAAGGGGGCTGTGGACAGGGGGGCAGGCTGCCGCTAAACCAGCGCAGACCCTGCCGATTTCGCGCCGAGAGAGCCAGAATGCCCAGCCTGAACGACATCCGATCGACCTTTTTGAACTATTTCGCAAAACAGGGGCATACGATCGTCCCCTCCAGCCCATTGGTGCCGCGCAACGACCCGACGCTGATGTTCACCAATTCCGGCATGGTGCAGTTCAAGAACTGCTTCACCGGGGTGGACAAACGCGACTATGTCCGCGCCACCACCGCGCAGAAATGTGTTCGGGCAGGCGGCAAGCACAATGACCTGGACAATGTGGGCTATACCGCGCGGCATCACACGTTTTTCGAGATGCTGGGCAACTTCTCCTTTGGCGACTACTTCAAGTTCGAGGCGATCCCATTTGCCTGGGAACTGATTACCCGCGATTTCGACATCCCCAAGGACAAGCTTTACACCACCGTCTATCACACCGATGACGAGGCTTTCGAGATCTGGAAGAAGGTGGGCGTGCCCGAGAGCCGGATCATCCGCATCGCCACCTCGGACAATTTCTGGCAGATGGGCCCGACCGGCCCCTGCGGCCCCTGCACCGAGATTTTCTATGACCATGGCGACCATATCTGGGGCGGCCCTCCGGGCAGCCCGGAAGAGGATGGCGACCGGTTCATCGAGATCTGGAACATCGTTTTCATGCAGAACGAGAAGTTCGAGGACGGCTCGATGATCGATCTGGACATGCAGTCGATCGACACCGGCATGGGGCTGGAACGGATCGGCGCGCTGCTCCAGGGTAGCCATGACAATTATGACACCGACCTGTTCAAGGCGCTGATCGAGGCCTCGGCAGATGCCACCAGCATCGATCCCTATGGGGATCAGAACGTGCATCACCGGGTGATCGCGGATCACCTGCGCTCGACCTCTTTCCTGATTGCCGACGGGGTGATGCCCAGCAATGACGGGCGCGGTTATGTGCTGCGCCGGATCATGCGGCGGGCGATGCGGCACGCCCACCTGTTGGGCGCAAAGGATCCGGTGATGCACAGGCTGGTGCGCACGCTGGTCGGCCAGATGGGCGCGGCCTATCCCGAGCTGGGCCGGGCGCAGGCGCTGATCGAAGAGACGCTGTTGCTGGAGGAAACCCGGTTCAAGCAGACGCTGGACCGCGGTCTGAAGCTGCTCGATGACGAGTTGGGCGCGCTGCCCGAGGGCGCGCCGCTGCCGGGCGAGGCTGCGTTCAAGCTTTATGACACCTATGGCTTTCCGCTGGACCTGACGCAGGACGCGCTGCGCGAAAAGGGCCGCAAGGTGGATACCGACGGGTTCGACACGGCCATGGCCGAGCAGAAGGCAAAGGCGCGCGCCGCCTGGGCCGGCTCGGGCGAGGCGGCGGATAATGCCGTGTGGTTCGACGTGCTGGATGTTGCGGGTGCCACCGATTTCCTGGGTTATGACACCGAAAAGGCCGAAGGCCAGGTGCTGGCGCTGGTGGTTGATGGGGCCCGGGCGGACAAGATCGCCGAGGGCGGCAGCGGCTGGGTGGTGACCAACCAGACCCCGTTCTATGGCGAGGCGGGCGGCCAGGTGGGGGATACCGGCGTGATCCGTCGGCTGGAGAACCGCGATCACGTGGCCCTGGTCGAGGACACGCGCAAATTCGCCGATGGCAAGGTCTATGCCCACAAGGTGACGATGGAGCGCGGCACGCTGGCCAGGGGCGATGCGGTCGAGCTGGAGGTGGATCATGCCCGCCGCGGCGCCATCCGGGCCAACCACTCGGCCACGCACCTGCTGCATGAAGCGCTGCGCGAGGCCCTGGGCGATCATGTGGCGCAGCGCGGCTCGCTGAACGCGGCTGACCGGCTGCGCTTCGACTTCAGCCATGCCAAGGCGCTGAGCGAGGCGGAACTAGCGCAGGTCGGGGCCGAGGTGAACCGGTTCATCCGGCAGAATTCCAAGGTCGAGACCCGGATCATGACCCCCGACGATGCCCGCGCCATCGGAGCGCAGGCGCTCTTTGGCGAGAAATACGGCGACGAGGTGCGGGTGGTGTCGATGGGCCGGGCCGAAACCGGCAAGGGTGCCGATGGCAAGACCTGGTCGATCGAGCTGTGCGGCGGCACCCATGTGGCGCAGACCGGCGATATCGGCATGTTCGTGATCCTGGGCGACAGCGCGTCGAGCGCCGGGGTGCGCCGGATCGAGGCGCTGACCGGGCAGGCGGCCTTTGAGCACCTGTCGCAGGAGGTGTCGCGTCTGTCCGAAGTGACCGCGATGCTCAAGGCGCAACCGGCCGAGGTGGCCGAGCGGGTGCGGGCGCTGTTGGACGAGCGCAAGACCTTGCAGAACGAGGTGGCGCAGCTGCGCCGGGATCTGGCCATGGCCGGAGGGGCCGGGCAGGCCGGTGGCGCCGAGACGCGCGAGGTGGGCGGTGTGCCGTTCCTGACGCAGGTGCTGTCGGGGGTGTCGGGCAAGGATCTGCCGGCGCTGATCGACGAACACAAGAGCCGCATCGGCTCGGGCGCGGTGCTGCTGATTGCTGATACCGGGGGCAAGGCCGCTGTTGCGGCTGGGGTGACCGAGGATCTGACGGCCCGTGTTTCTGCTGTGGATCTGGTCAAGGCGGCGGTTGCGGCGCTTGGCGGCAAGGGTGGCGGTGGCCGCCCCGACATGGCGCAGGGCGGCGGTCAGGACGCGGGCAACGCGGATGCGGCGATCAAGGCCGCCGAACAGGTTCTGGGAGGATAAGACGATGGGCGCACTCTGGATTGCACATGTGACGGTGACCGATGCCGAGGCTTATGGCAAATATGCCGAGCTGGCCGGTCCCGCCATCGCCAAGCATGGTGGCACCTTCATCGCGCGCGGCGGTCGGTTCGTGCAGCTCGAAGGCAAGGAGCGGCCGCGCAACGTGGTGGCGCGCTTTCCATCGGTCGAAGCGGCGGTCGATTGTTACAACTCGCCCGAATACCAGGAGGCGCTGAGCCATGCGCGCGGCGCCTCGGAACGCGAGTTGATGGTGGTCGAGACCAGCGAATGACAGGCCGGGGATGACGCCCGCGCATCTGCTGCCGCTGGTTTTGTTGGCAGCCTCGAATGTCTTCATGACATTCGCGTGGTACGGGCATCTGAAATTCCCCGGCAAACCGCTGGCTGTGGTCATCCTGGTCAGCTGGGGCATTGCCCTGATCGAATACTGCCTTGCGGTGCCTGCCAACCGGATCGGGCACCGCGTCTATACGGCGGCGGAACTGAAGACGATGCAGGAGGTCATTACCCTGATCGTCTTTGCCGGGTTTTCCGTGCTTTTCCTGAAGGAAGCGCTGACCGTGAATCACGCCATCGGGTTCGGCTTCATCGCGTTGGGGGCGTGGTTCGTGTTTCGCGGGCCGTTCTGAACGAAAAAGGGCGCAACCGGGGCGCCCTTTTATTGGTTCAGCTTGCCGCCTTGGACTGGCGCTTGCGCTCGTGCGGGTCAAGGAAGCGCTTGCGCAGGCGGATCGAGTTCGGGGTAACCTCGACCAGTTCGTCATTGTCGATATAGGCAATCGCCTCTTCGAGACTGAACTGGATATGCGGGGTCAGGCGCACCGCCTCGTCCGTGCCCGAGGCGCGTACGTTGGTCAGTTTCTTGCCCTTGAGCGGGTTCACTTCGAGATCGTTGTCGCGGCTGTGCTCGCCGATGATCATGCCCTCATAGACATCCGCCTGCGGGCCGATGAACATGCGGCCACGCTCTTCGAGGTTCCACAGCGCGTATGCCACTGACTGGCCGTTCTCCATCGAGATCAGCACGCCCGCGCGACGGCCAGGGATCGGACCCTTGTGTGGGGCCCAAGCGTGAAACACGCGGTTCAGCACGCCAGTGCCGCGCGTGTCGGTCAGGAACTCACCGTGATAGCCGATCAGGCCGCGCGAGGGCACATGCGCGATGATCCGGGTCTTGCCGGTACCGGCGGGCTTCATCTCGACCAGCTCGCCCTTGCGGGCGCCGGTGACTTTCTCGATCACCGCGCCGGTGAATTCGTCATCCACGTCGATGGTGACTTCCTCGATCGGCTCAAGGCGCTGGCCGTCTTCTTCGCGGAACAGAACCTGCGGGCGCGAGATGCTGAGTTCGAACCCTTCGCGGCGCATGTTCTCGATCAGAACACCCATCTGAAGTTCGCCCCGGCCCGCGACCTCGAACGCTTCGCCGCCCGGCGTGTCGGTGACGCGGATGGCGACGTTCGATTCCGCCTCTTTCATCAGGCGGTCGCGAATGACGCGGCTTTGCACCTTTTTGCCGTCGCGGCCCGCCAGCGGGCTGTCGTTGATGCCGAAGGTAACGCTGATGGTCGGCGGGTCGATCGGCTGGGCGGGCAGTGCCTCGATCACTTGCGGGTTCACCAGGCTGTCGGCCACGGTGGCCTTGCTCATCCCGGCGATGGTGACGATGTCACCGGCCTCGGCCACATCGATCGGCTGTTGACCCAGACCCCGGAAGGCGAGGATTTTCGAGGCGCGGAAGCTTTCGATCTGGGTGCCGTCGCGGCTGAGCGCCTTGAGCGTCTCGCCGGTCTTGAGTGTGCCGCTTTCCACCCGGCCGGTCAGGATGCGGCCGATGAACGGATCGCTGCCCAGCGTGGTGGCCAGCATGCGGAACGGCTCGTCCTTGCGGGCGATCTGTGCCGGGGCGGGCACGTGGCGCACGACCAGGCTGAAAAGCGCGTTGAGATCCTTGCGCGGGCCTTCCAGCGTTTCGTCGGCCCAGCCAGAGCGGCCCGAGGCGTAAAGATGCGGAAAGTCGAGCTGCTCGTCCGTGGCGCCAAGGTTGGCGAAAAGATCGAAACACTCGTCCAGCGCGCGGTCGGGCTCGGCATCGGGTTTGTCGACCTTGTTCAGTACCACGATGGGGCGCAGGCCCAGGGCCAGCGCCTTGGAGGTCACGAACTTGGTTTGCGGCATCGGGCCTTCGGCGGCATCGACCAGCAGAACCACGCCGTCGACCATGCTGAGGATCCGCTCGACTTCGCCGCCGAAATCGGCGTGGCCGGGGGTGTCGACGATGTTGATGCGGGTGCCCTGCCATTCGACCGAGGTCGCCTTGGCCAGGATGGTGATGCCGCGTTCGCGTTCCAGATCGTTGCTGTCCATGGCGCGCTCGGCCACGGCCTGGTTCTCGCGAAAGGCGCCGGACTGTTTCAACAGCTCGTCCACCAGGGTGGTCTTGCCGTGGTCCACGTGAGCGATGATCGCAATATTGCGCAGGTCCATGAGGTCAGCCTTTGTAAGGGAGTTGGCCCGGCGCATAGCCCGACAGGCGGACAAAGGCCAGAGAAAATGCATCGAAACTGCGGAATATCGCCGCGTCGCGGCATCAATGGGTGGATGTGGCCGAGAAAAGATGGATCACAAGGATGCCGCCGACGATCATCGCGATGCCCAGAAGGGCGGGCAGATCGAGCTTTTGACCAAAGACCATATAGCCGATGGCGGCGATAAACACGATGCCGAGCCCCGACCAGATCGCGTAGACGATCCCAACGGGCATCACCCGCAGGGTCTGTGCCATAAGGTAGAAGGCCAGGCCATATCCGATGACAACCAGAACCGAAGGCACGAGGCGGGTGAACTGCTGGCTGGCCTGGAGCGCCGTGGTGCCGACCGTTTCCGCGGCGACGGCGAGAATGAGGTAGAAATAGTGGACAGGCATGGCCGACCTCCGCGCCGATGGATTCGCATTGTGTCTCTAGACGCCCTCGCCCTAACCGAAAAAACAGGCAAGCGACAGACCGACGTATTTGGCACAATTGCGAACAATCGAGCGTGCACGGATTCACTTTGCGGAAAATCCGGATCACTATAAGGAACGCATAGGAGTTTCCCGGGCGCCCAAGGACATGCGCCAGCATATTGGAGAGCGATCATGTGCCGTTGGGCCGCCTATCATGGAACGCCGATCTTCCTGGAAGATGTCATTTCGCGTCCCGGGCATTCGCTGATTGCCCAGAGCGCCCATGCAGAGCAGTGCAAGACCGCGACCAATGGCGATGGATTCGGGGTGGCGTGGTACGATGCCCGGCCCGAACCGGGGCTGTATCGCGATGTCTATCCGGCGTGGTCCGATCCGAACCTGCGCGCGGTGGCGCATCATGTGCGCTCGGGCCTGTTTCTGAGCCATGTGCGCGCCTCGACCGGGTCGTGTATCAGCCGCAACAACTGTCATCCGTTTTCGGCCCGGCAGTGGTGCTTCATGCATAACGGTCAAGTCGGCGGGTTCGAGCGGTTTCGCAAACATGCCGACATGCTGATCGCCGACGAATACTATGCCTATCGCAAGGGCAGCACGGATTCCGAAGTGCTGTTCCTGGTGGCGATGAGCGAAGGCATGGAGAGCGACCCGCATGGCGCGTTGGCGCGGTCGGTGGCGCGGCTCGAAGGGTTGAGCCAGGCGATGGGAACCACGCCGCACATGCGTCTGTCGGCGGCGTTCAGCGATGGTCAGACCCTCTATGCGGTGCGCTATTCCTCGGATCACATCGCGCCTTCGGTCTATTACCGGTATTCCAAGGCGCGGCAGGGATGGGCGGTGGTGTCGGAACCGCTGGATCAGGAAGAAGGTGACTGGACAGAACTGATGCCGGGCCGGATCCTGGAGATCAACGCCGACGGCGCGGTTGAGCGCGAGTTTGGTCCGGCGGATCTGGCCAACGCGGCCTGAGGTCAAGAATACCTGACTTGGTCAAGCAGTGTCGGCTGACTAGGCTGAAGCCATTGTTTGTTTTTTCGGATATTTGTCATGATCACGCCTTTTATCAAAGCCGTCTTGATTGCCTCGCTTTTGGTGGTTGCCGTTGGCCTGGGATTTGCTCCACAGGACCCGGCCCCGAATCCTGCTGCTCAGCTCGAACAGACTGTCACCTCGACAGGGGTCTGACCCGTCAGACCGGCAGTCCCAGTCGGGTGAAACAGTCGAGAAGCTGTGGCTGGAGCCAGGTCCAAAGATCGGGCGCGCCGCGGCTGACCGGCTGGCCGACCCGGGTTTCGAGCTGTGGCATGCTGACCCGGTAGCTGACCCAGGATCCGCCGCCGTTTTCCAGGTTTGCGATCGGTGTCTGTACCCGGTCGACGGCCTTGCCAAAGACCGCCTCGGGGCTTTGCGCGGCCTCGAACTCCTGCCAGAGCGACCGCAATGCGGCACCCTGATCCGGAGGTAAAAGTCCGAACAGACGGTCGGCGGCCGCCTGTTCCAGCGCCTCTTGCGCCGCATGATCCACATTGCCGTGGATCGGATTGTCTCCGGCGTCGATTTCGACCAGGTCATGCAGCAGGAGCATGCGCAGAACCCGATCGGTATCGACCGGCTGCACGGCGTATTCATCCAGTACCCAGGCGTAAAGCATGATATGCCAACTGTGTTCCGCCGAATTCTCGTATCGGCTGTCATCCAGAAGGCGCGAGGCCCGGTGTACGGTTTTCAACTTGTCGGCTTCGACCAGGAATGGCAGGCGCTCGGTGAAACGGTCCAGGCTGGCGGGGGTGCCATCCAGCAGGGCCATCGCATGGGCATATGCCTCGGGCAGGGCCGAGGCGAGATAGGCCGCGCGCCCGGTCCCGAGGTTGTCGCGCACCACATCCACATGATCAGGGCGCGGGGTATCGGCGCAAAGTACCTGGAACAATGGCTGGCACCGGTCCAGCATTTTTGCATAACGGGCGTCCGGCGTGGTGTCGGCTTCGAACTCGGTCCAGAGGTCGTGAAACGATGCGGCCTGATCGGGGGGCAACAGGCCGAAGAGACGGCGCGCGGCGGCACGCTCGGCCCGCTCGACGGCCTGCCAGTCGGTCTCCTCGTGGATTGGGTGATCGCCGGTCTCGATCTCGACGAGGTCGTGCAGCAGCAGCATCCGGATCGCGCGGTCGACCGAGACATCCGGCCCGGCAAAAGGTTCAAGCACCAGAGCCCACAGGGCAAGGTGCCAGCTGTGCTCGGCCGAGTTTTCGGGGCGTGACAGGTCCATCAGGACATTGGCACGTTCGACGGTTTTCAACCTGTCCGCGACCTTTAGAAAGTCGATTTGCGCCGACAGGCGGGCTGTCATTGGCTGCTCTTGGGGGCTTGCGCCGCCTTCAGCTCGTTCATCCGTTGTACCAGAAAGCGGCGCGCCTGCCGTTCCGAAAGACGCACACGTATCTCCGTCAGGTATGCCTCTTCCAGAGATTGTGACGAGGCGGCCAAAACCTTGCCCACCTCGACATAAAGCCGCTCTTCGCCAGTCTGGTCCATCACTTTCATCGTGTCCTCGGCCAGCTTTGCGGCGAGGGATTCGATGGTACCCGCCATCAGCGCGACGTCTCGGTCAGGCGGCGTTTCACATAATCGGCAACGTTGGTGATCATCGTGTCCATATGCTGGTTCTGGAAGAAATGATCGGCGCCCTCGACCTCGGTATGGGTGATGGTGATGCCTTTTTGTTCGTGCAGCTTGTTGACCAGTGAACGGGTATCGGCAGGTGGCGCGACTCGGTCCGAGGTGCCATTGATGATCAGGCCCGAAGACGGGCAGGGCGCCAGGAACGAGAAATCATACATGTTGGCTGGCGGCGCCACGCTGACGAAACCGGTGATCTCGGGGCGGCGCATCAAGAGTTGCATGCCGATCCAGGCGCCAAAGGAGAAGCCCGCGACCCAGCAGTGTTTAGAATTGTTATTCATCGACTGGAGGTAGTCGAGAGCCGAGGCCGCATCTGAAAGCTCGCCAATGCCCTGATCATATTCGCCCTGGCTGCGTCCGACGCCACGGAAATTGAACCGCAGCACGGTAAAGCCCAGATTGTAGAAGGCATAGTGCAGGTTATAGACCACCTTGTTGTTCATGGTGCCGCCGAATTGCGGATGCGGATGCAGCACGATGGCAATGGGTGCGTCTTTTTCCTTTTGCGGGTGGTAGCGGCCTTCCAGGCGGCCTTCGGGTCCGGGAAAAATCACCTCGGGCATGTGTGCTTTTGTCCTGTGTCATTTCCTGCGATGCCGGGGCAATCTTGACGAAATCCCTAAGGCATCTTAGAACGGTTCTAATCAAACTGCCGGGCTGCGGCAGCGCTGTCAGTGGGAGATACGCACTGAGGGCGATAAGGTCAATGATTTCGCGCGCCTGAGCGCCGAGCGGAGGGTCTGAGGTGAAACTGTCGACAAAAGGGCGTTATGCGATGGTGGCGCTGACGGATATCGCGCTGCAATCGCCCGATACACTGGTGACCCTTGGCGAGATCTCGGCGCGGCAGGATATCTCGCTGCCTTACCTCGAACAGCTTTTCGTCAAGTTGCGCCGCGCCAATCTGGTGGAAAGCGTACGCGGCCCCGGCGGAGGTTATCGGCTCGCCCGGCCAGCGTCGGAGATCCGGGTGGTCGATGTGCTGGCCGCCGTCGATGAATCGGTGAACGCGATGCACAAGGGGGCGGGTGCCTCGGGCGCGATGTCGGGCAGCCGCGCGCAATCCCTGACCAATCGCCTTTGGGAAGGGCTGAGCGCGCATGTCTATGTCTTTCTGCACCAGACCCGCCTGTCGGATGTGGTGCGCAATGATCTGGCACCATGTCCGGCGGTGCCGACCCTGTTTTCGGTTGTCGATGACTAGACCCGGAACGGGTCCGATTGCCAATCTCCTCCGGCCCGTCTATCTGGCCGTACCCGCCATGAAATGATGACTCTGTGATGCGTGTTTACCTCGACCATAATGCCACCACACCGCTGCGCGCCGAGGCGCGGGCGGCGATGATTGCGGCGATGGATGTCTGCGGCAACCCGTCCTCGGTCCATGCCGAAGGGCGCGCGGCCAAGGCGGTGGTGGAAAAGGCGCGGGCGCAGGTCGCCGCGGCCTTTGGCGCCGAGGGGGCGGATATCGTCTTTACCTCCAGCGCGACCGAGGCTGCCGCGCTGGCGCTCAAGGATCGCGGCCTGCATGGGTGTGAACTTGAACATGACGCTGTAAGGTCTTGGATCAAAGAGGATTTGCCCGTATCCGCCGATGGTATGGTGACGGTGGCAGATCCCGCGCGATCGACCCTGCAACTCGCCAATTCCGAGACGGGTATCCTTCAGGACTTGCCGCAGGGGCTGGCGGTGTCCGATGCGACGCAGGGTTTTGGAAAATTGCCGGTCGCCTTTAACTGGCTCGGGACCCAGATGGCGCTGGTCTCGGCGCACAAGCTGGGTGGCCCCAAGGGGATCGGAGCGCTGGTGATGCGGCGCGGCACCGATCTGGCGGCGCAGATCAAGGGTGGCGGACAGGAGATGGGGCGCCGCTCGGGCACCGAGAATGTCATCGGTATCGCCGGTTTTGGCGCCGCTGCCGAGGCCGCCGCGCGCGATCTGGTTGATGGTGTCTGGGAGCGGGTCGAGAAACTTAGAAATATTCTAGAAAATGCTCTTGAGGCCGGTGCAAAATCTACTATTTTTGTCGGGAAAGGTCGACCCCGCCTGCCGAACACCCTGTGTCTGGCGACGCCCGGCTGGAAGGGCGAGACCCAGGTGATGCAGATGGACCTGGCCGGATTCGCCATCAGCGCCGGCAGCGCCTGCTCCAGCGGCAAGGTCCGCGCCAGCGCGGTGCTGCAAGCGATGGGATATGACGAGGCCACGGCGATGAGCGCGATCCGCGTGTCGCTGGGGCCCGAGACGACCGAAACGGATGTGCTGCGCTTTGCCGAGGCGTGGCTGGACAAAGAAAAGAAACACCGCGCGCGCGCCGCGTGACACAGAACTAACAGCGCGCTCAGCGCGAAGGAGGGCTCTTATGGCCGCATTGGACCAGACCCAGGTAAAAGAAGGCGTCGATCAGGAGACGGTGGATGCCGTCCGCGAGGCGGGCACCTATAAATACGGCTGGGAGACCGAGATTGAGATGGAATACGCCCCCAAGGGCGTGAACCCGGATATCGTGCGGCTGATCTCGAGCAAGAACGAAGAGCCCGATTGGATGACCGAATGGCGGCTGGCCGCGTTCGAGCGCTGGACCGGCATGACCGAGCCGAAATGGGCGATGGTCAACTATCCCGAAATCGACTTTCAGGATCAGTACTACTATGCCCGCCCCAAGAGCATGAGCGAAAAGCCCAAATCGCTGGACGATGTCGACCCCAAGCTGCTGGCGACCTATGAGAAACTGGGCATTCCGCTCAAGGAACAGATGATCCTGGCCGGGGTCGAAGGCGCTGATGCGGCGCCTGTCGAGGGCCGCAAGGTGGCGGTCGATGCGGTATTCGATTCCGTCTCCGTCGGCACCACCTTTCAGGCCGAGCTGAAAAAGGCGGGCGTGATTTTCTGTTCGATTTCCGAGGCGATCCGCGAGCATCCCGAACTGGTCAAGAAATACCTCGGTTCGGTCGTGCCTGTCAGTGACAATTTCTATGCGACGCTGAACTCGGCCGTGTTCTCGGACGGCTCGTTCGTCTATGTGCCGCCCGGCGTGCGCTGCCCGATGGAGCTGTCGACCTATTTCCGCATCAACGCCGAAAATACCGGCCAGTTCGAGCGGACGCTGATCATCGCCGACAAGGGCAGCTATGTGTCCTATCTGGAGGGCTGCACCGCTCCGAAACGCGATGTGGCGCAGCTCCATGCTGCCGTGGTCGAGATCATCGTAGAGGAAGACGCCGAGGTGAAATACTCGACCGTTCAGAACTGGTATCCGGGTGACGAGAATGGCAAAGGCGGCATCTACAACTTTGTTACCAAGCGCGCCGATTGCCGGGGCGACCGGTCCAAGGTGATGTGGACGCAGGTGGAAACAGGCTCGGCCGTGACCTGGAAGTACCCGTCCTGCATCCTGCGCGGCGATGACAGCCAGGGCGAATTCTATTCCATCGCCATCGCCAACAACATGCAGCAGGCCGACACCGGCACCAAGATGATCCATCTGGGCAAGAACACAAAATCGCGCATCGTCTCCAAGGGGATCAGCGCGGGCAAGGCCCAGAACACCTATCGCGGGCTGGTGTCGATGCATCCCAAGGCCAAGAACAGCCGCAACTACACCCAGTGCGACAGTCTGTTGATCGGCGACAAATGTGGGGCGCACACGGTGCCCTATATCGAGGTCAAGAATAACTCGTCGCGCTGCGAGCACGAGGCGACCACGTCCAAGGTGGACGAGGATCAGCTGTTCTATTGCCGCTCGCGCGGGATCGACGAGGAAGCGGCGGTCGCGCTGGTCGTGAACGGGTTCTGCAAGGACGTGTTGCAGGCGCTGCCGATGGAGTTTGCCATGGAGGCACAACAACTGGTGGCGATCAGCCTCGAAGGGTCGGTGGGCTGATGCAACGGGTCGCGTTCGACGTTCTGCTGGCCACCGCTGTCTATGTGGCGGTGTCGCTTGTGTGGAGCGGGACAGAAACGCCGATTGGAACGCTGTTCAGCGCGCTGGTGTTTGCCATGGCCTATGGCGCGATACGCGTCGCCATGATCGTGTTCCGGGGGCAGGGAGAATGAGCATGTTGCTTCTCTCGCAGCCTCTGTCGAATTCTGACGGAATGTGAGGCCGGGAAATGCCCAAGGGTGACGATATCCTGACATTTCTGGCCTATGCGCTGCCGGTTGCGGGCGGTTTGGCTGGAATGATCTTTGTCAACCTGAACCGCGAGGATTTCGTCAACCCGGTGACGGCCGTGGCCCTGGGCGCGGTTATGGGATGGGGTCTGGCGCGGCTCTTGCGGGCGCTGACGGGGCGGAGATGACGATGCCTTGGGGTAGCGAAGGACAAAAACGCATGATCATCACAACCACACCCAGCATCGAAGGACGCCGTATCGTCGATTACAAGGGCATCGTGGTCGGCGAGGCGATCATGGGCGCCAATGTGGTGCGCGATTTCTTTGCTTCGGTCACTGATATCGTCGGCGGTCGCTCGGGCGCTTATGAAAGCAAGTTGCAGGATGCGCGCGAGACAGCCCTGGCCGAGCTTGAGCAACGCGCAAGGGCGCTGGGTGCGGATGCCGTCGTTGGTGTGGACCTTGACTACGAGGTTGTGGCGGATTCGATGCTGATGGTGTCGGCCTCTGGCACCGCTGTTGTGTTGGGCTGAACATGGAAGACGACGCAATGACACAGGACGGCCCAGAGGCAGGTCAACTTGACGATCAGCCGCGCGCGGCACGATTGCTGGCACAGCGCTATGCCTTTCTGCGCGACGCGCTTTCGCCGGAGCGGCCAATGCGGATCACCGATGTCGGCGCCAACCCGATCAACGTACCGGATTATGACCGCCTCTTGCAGGTAGGCGGGTGCGAGGTTTGGGGGTTCGAGCCGGACCAGGCGTCGTTTGACGCGCTTATGGCCGAGCCGCGACCCGGAACACATTACCTGCAACGCGCGGTGGGGCCGACAGGGCCCGGACGATTCTATCCCCATCGGTTGAGCGGGTTGGGGTCGTTGTTTCCGGTTCGGCGTGAATCTGTGACCTTTCTTGGCAAGCCGCAATGGACAGAGGCGCGGCGTGACCCGATCGACATGGAATTGATCGCGCTGGATGATCTGGGCGACGATGTGCTGCCGCGTCCGGACATGCTCAAGATCGACATTCAGGGCGGTGAACTGGATGTGATCCGCACCGGGCGGACCAAGCTGTCCGAGGCCGTGTGCATCGTGCCCGAAGTGCGGTTCTATCGGATCTACGAAGACGAGCCGCTGTTCGGACCGCTGGATGTGGAACTGCATGACCAGGGCTTCCGTTTTCACACGTTCCAGTTCACCAAGTCCCGGCAGATCATCAATTCTCAGAATGCGCGGCTGCCCTACAAGACCATTCGTAGCCAGATGATGGATGGTGATGCCATTTATATCCGCGATCCCGAAACAATTGCCGAGTGGAGCGATGAGCAGGTGCGCCAGCTGGCGGTAGCCTCTTCCTGTGTGTTCGGCAGTTTCGACTTGACGGTGTTCTGTCTGGACGAACTGGTCCGGCGCGGTCTGGCCGATGCGGATGTTCCCGCCCGGTTTGTCGATACGCTTCCCGCCTGGATGCTGAAGGACCGCTGAGATGTGCGCGATGCGATCCGAACCATTGCGGCTCTACTGGTGGAAGGGTGTGCCGAACTTCGGCGACACCCTGTCTGCGCTGGTGGTGAGCCATGTTTCGGGTCGCGAGGTGCGCCATGCCGGGCCCAAAGGCTGCGAGATGCTGGCCATCGGCTCGCTGATCCAGGTGATGCGCCGGAACTATGGCGAACCGGCGCCAGACGGGCGCCGTCCGGTGATCTGGGGCGCGGGGCTGCTGCATCCGGTGGGGTCGACCGGGTTTCTGGAAAACGTCGATGTGGCGCTGGTGCGGGGGCCACTGAGTGCCGATCTGCTTGGGCTGAGGATGAGGGCCTTTGGCGATCCCGGCCTGCTGGTGGCGGATCTGCTGGGCGATCTGCCCGCGCGGGCCGACCGGATCGCGCTGGTACCGCATCATTCGATGCTGGGCGACCCGGCGCTGGCCGCGCTGCTGGAGAAGGAACCGGCACTGGAACTGATCGACGTGTCGGGTGACGCGCTGGAGGTCTGCCGCCGCATCGCCGCGTGCCGGCATGTGATCTCGGCCAGCCTGCACGGGCTGATCGTGGCCGATGCCTGCGGCGTGCCGTCGAGCTGGCTGATGCCCGGCGGGCAGCAGCATCTGAAGTTTTACGATTATGCCGCCTCGGTGGGCCGTCCGCTGGACATACCACTGACGCTGGCCGAGGTGCCCGCGCATCTGCGCGGCCTCAAGGATGACGACAGGCTGGCCTGGGCCCAGGGCGTTGCCCGCGCCCGCGCCGATCTGTTGACCGCTTTCCCGGCGCATATGCGCGCCCAAACCCCTGCCTCCGCCATTTCGGTGGATTCGAATTGAGACGAGGAAATCATGCTTGAAATCAAAAACCTGCACGTCAAACTTGAAGAAGAGGACAAGCAAATCCTCAAAGGTGTGAACCTGACCGTCGAGGCGGGCAAGGTGCATGCGATCATGGGACCGAACGGATCGGGGAAATCCACCCTGTCCTATGTTCTGTCCGGTCGCGACGGTTATGAGGTGACCGAAGGGTCGGCCCAGCTCGAAGGTGTGGACCTGTTGGAGATGGAGCCGGAGGAACGCGCCGCGGCGGGCCTGTTTCTAGCGTTCCAATACCCGGTCGAGATTCCCGGCGTCGGCAACATGACCTTTCTGCGCACCGCGCTGAATGCGCAACGCAAGGCGCGCGGCGAAGAGGAGTTGAGCGCCGCCGACTTTCTGAAAGAAGTGCGTGCCAAGGCTAAGACCCTGAAAATCGACGCGGATATGCTGAAGCGTCCGGTCAACGTGGGCTTCTCGGGCGGTGAAAAGAAACGCAACGAGATCCTGCAAATGGCCATGCTGGAGCCCAAGATGTGTATCCTGGACGAGACCGACTCGGGCCTTGATGTGGATGCGATGAAGCTGGTGGCCGAGGGCGTGAATGCGCTGCGCGATGCCGGGCGCGGCTTCCTTGTGATCACCCATTACCAGCGCCTGCTGGATCACATCAAACCGGATGTGGTGCATATCATGGCCGATGGCCGCATCATTAAGACCGGCGGTCCCGAGCTGGCGCTGGAGGTCGAAAACAACGGCTATGCCGACATTCTGGCCGAGGTGAACTGATGGCGCTGCCTGCTCAGAAACAGACCGCGACCGAAGCTCTGTTGTCGTCGCTGCATCTGCCCGAGGCCGGCTGCACGCGCGCCGCGCGTGAGGCCGCTTTGGCCCGGTTACGAGAGATGGGTGTGCCCGGTCGGCGCGACGAATACTGGAAGTATACCCAGCCCGATTCTCTGATCACACCGGACGCACCGCGCGCCGCCACGTTCGAAGCGGGCGAACCGATGATGTTCGATGCGGTCGACCGGCTGAAGATCGTCTTTGTCGATGGTGTGTTCGATCCCGAGGCGTCGGATCCGCTTGAACTGGAAGGTGTCCAGATCGAGCGTATCGAGGATATCTGCTGCAAAGATATCCATTGGGCCAAGGACTTGTACGGCGTTCTTGAAGCGCGTGGTCATACGCCTGTTCCACGCCCGCTGGCGGCGCTGAACACGGCCTTTGCCGCCGATGGGGTGGCGATCCATGTCACCGGAACCCCGTCGAAGCCGATCAGCCTGATCTATCAGCATGCATCCGAGACCTCGGATGCGATTCTGCATCACGTGATCCGGGTGGAGAGCGGGGCTGTGGTCACCGTTCTGGAGAACGGACCGGCAGCATCGCGGTTCAACAAGTGCATGGAGATCGACATTGCCGATGGCGGAACGTTGCATCACGTGCGGGCCCAGGGGCGCGACCATGAACGCCGGGCGGTGACCCATATGTTTACACGGCTTGGCGAAGGATCGGTCTACAAATCCTTTACCCTGACAGTGAACGGGGTGCTGACCCGCAACGAACAGGTGGTCGAACTGACCGGCGACGATGCGGTGGCGCATGTGGCGGGGGCCTGTGTCGGCGACGGCGATTTCCTTCATGACGACACCGTGTTCATCACCCATGATGCGGTCGGCTGTGAAAGCCGTCAGGTGTTCAAGAAGGTGTTGCGCAATGGCGCGACCGGCGTGTTCCAGGGCAAGATCCTGGTGAAACCCGGTGCGCAGAAGACCGATGGCTACCAGATCAGCCAGTCGCTGCTCTTGGACGATGACAGCCAGTTCCTGGCCAAGCCCGAGCTGGAGATCTATGCCGATGACGTGGCCTGTTCGCATGGCTCGACCAGCGGTGCGATCGACGAGACGGCGCTGTTCTATCTGCGCTCGCGGGGGGTACCTCTGAAGGAGGCGACCGACCTGCTGACGTTGGCCTTCCTGGCCGAGGCGGTGGACGAGGTCGAGGACAAATCGCTGGCCGAAGACATCGTCTCGCGGCTCGAAGGCTGGCTGGCGCGGCGGTCCTGATGCCGGTCACTGCCGATATCGTCGCCACCTATCGGGGGCCGCGGCGCGTGATGCGCCGGCTGCTGGACATGGGGCAGCGCGAAGACCGCGCGCTGGCCTTGGTCATGGCGTTTTGCGTCATCGCCTTTGTGGCCCAGATGCCGGCGCTGGCACGCCGCGCCCATCTGGAGCAGCTGGAACTGGACATGCTGATGGGGGGCGCGCTGCTGGGCAGCGTGATCATCCTGCCGCTGGTTCTCTATACCCTTGCCTTGTTGTCGCATTGGGTTGCACGGGTGCTGGGGGGGCGTGGCACCGCCTATGCGGCGCGGTTGGCGCTGTTCTGGTCGCTGCTGGCCTCCACTCCGCTGCTTCTGCTCAATGGGCTGGTTGCGGGATTTATCGGCCCCGGACCGGCGTTGAGCATCGTTGGCCTCTTGTGGATGGTCGTGTTCCTGTGGTTCTGGTTGTCCAATCTCTACCAGGCGGAAAGGCCGGAATAATGACCCCCAGCGAAATCCGCCGCCTAGCCCTGTTGTCGATCACCAATCCGGCACAAGCGGCGCGGGACGTCATGGCGTTGAACCTGGGGCGCGAGACCCTGTGGCTGGGGCTGGCGCTGGCGGTTGTTCTGAATGCATTGCTGCATGGGTTGTCCAACCTTGCCTTTGGGCCGATGAGCATGCCTCTGCCGGGCATGCCGGTGTCGGTGGTTGGCTATGGCGCGCTAATGGCGGGCGGATTGGTGCTGACGATCCTCGCGGTTCATCGCGTGGGCCGGTGGCTGGGCGGGCAGGGATCGTTTGGCGATGTGATGGCGCTGATCGTCTGGATGCAGCTTTTGTTGGTGGTCGTACAGGCGGTCACGCTGGTACTGGCGCTGACCATCCCGATTCTGTCGGCGCTTTTGGCGCTGGCGGCCAATCTGGTGGCGCTTTACGTTTTTCTTCACTTCATCGACCAGGCCCATCGGCTGGGGTCGTTGATGCACGCGGCGGGTGTTCTGGTTCTGTCGATCCTGGCCATCGCGTTTTCACTTTTCGTTCTGCTGTCCCTTGCCGGGGGACCAATCCCGGGAGCTCCTCCGCATGTATGATGTCCAGAAAATTCGTTCCGATTTTCCCATTCTTGGGCGAGAGGTGAACGGCAAGCCTCTGACTTACCTGGATAATGGCGCCTCGGCCCAAAAGCCGCGGGCGGTCATCGACGCGATCACCCAGGCCTATGCGATGGAGTATTCCAACGTCCATCGTGGCCTGCACTTCCTGTCGAATCTCGCGACCGAGAAATACGAGGCCGTGCGCGGTATCATCGCGCGGTTCCTCAATGCCGGGTCCGAGGATGAAATCGTGCTGAACTCGGGTACCACCGAGGGGATCAACATGGTCGCCTATGGCTGGGCCATGCCGCACATGCAGGCAGGCGACGAGATCGTGCTGTCCACGATGGAGCATCACGCCAACATCGTGCCATGGCATTTCCTGCGGGAACGTCAGGGCGTGGTTCTGAAATGGGTCGATCCCGCGGCGGACGGGTCGCTGGACCCTCAGGCGGTTCTGGACGCTATCGGACCCAAGACTAAACTGGTGGCCGTTACCCAGTGTTCCAATGTGTTGGGAACCGTTGTTGATGTGAAATCCATCTGTGCCGGGGCCCGTGCCAGGGGTGTGCCGGTAGTGGTCGACGGCTCGCAAGGCGCGGTGCATATGCCGGTCGACGTTCAGGATATCGGCTGCGATTTCTATGCCATAACCGGGCACAAACTCTATGGCCCTTCGGGGTCGGGAGCGATCTATTGCCGGGCCGAACGTCTGGCGGAGATGCGCCCGTTCTTGGGCGGCGGCGACATGATCAAGGAGGTCACCAAGGACTCGGTGATCTACAACGATCCGCCGATGAAGTTCGAGGCGGGTACCCCGGGCATCGTGCAGACCATAGGGTTCGGCGTGGCGCTGGAGTATCTGATGGATCTCGGCATGGAGAATATTGCCGCGCACGAGGCGGGCCTGCGCGATTATGCGATCCAGCGATTTGCGGGGCTTAACTGGTTGAACGTGCAGGGTCATGCGCCGGGCAAGGCGGCAATCTTCTCTTTCACGCTCGAAGGTGCCGCGCACGCGCATGACATCTCGACCATCCTGGACAAGAAAGGTGTGGCCGTGCGGGCGGGCCACCATTGCGCAGGGCCGTTGATGGAGCATCTGGGCGTCACTGCGACCTGTAGGGCGAGTTTCGGGCTGTATAACACCCGCGAAGAGGTTGATACGCTGATCGACGCGCTGGAACTGGCACACGAGTTGTTCGCCTGACAGCGACTATTCCGCGGCAAAGGGGCGCTGCCCCCGTCGCGCCAGTGCGCGACTCCCCCGGAGTATTTTGGGCGAAATGAAGGAGCGGGTCCTAGGGTCTGTTGAGATTCAGGATTCCCATCTGGTCTAGGTTCTGATTCAAACTCCCAAAAGGGAGGTCTGAATGG